>DATBTJ010000060.1:0-58943 GCA_036559305.1 Jatrophihabitans sp. | reverse complement strand
GGTGTGCTGATCGTCTCCCTGACCGCCGAGGCCGCGGAGTATGTCGAGACCGGTTTCGACACCCTCGGCAAACCCGCACCGGCCGAAGACGGGGCGCGGGATCCCCGCACTCCCGGCCAGCGCCGCCACGACGCACTACTGGCTGCGCTGAAGCTGGCGTTCGGCTCCGGCCGGCTCCCGAACGCCGGCGGTGTCACCACCACGGTGGTGTTGTCGATGGCGGTGCAGGATTTCGCCACCGACAGCGGTGTCGCGACCACCGGGCACGGCTACCCGATCCCGGTCAGCCTGGCCAAGAACTGGCTACACCCCGAGACCAGAGCAATCCTCACGCTGCTGTCCAAGACGCGGGGCATCCTCGCCTACTCCGACAAGCAGCGGCTGTTCAGCGAACAACAACGCCTGGCCATGCTGGCCCGAGACGGCGGCTGTAGCTATCCCGGCTGTGATGCCACGTTGGGCTGGCTCGAGGCCCACCACGTCACCGACCACCAGCACACCGGCCGCACCAGCGTCGACGACGGCGCCCTGGTCTGCGGAACCCACCACGACACCTTCGCCCGGATGGGCTGGACCTCGACCATGCTCAACGGCCGACCCCACTGGGTCCCACCCGACTGGCTCGACCCGCAACGAAAACCCGTCCGCAACCACATGCGCGACGAGGGCGTGTCTCCCTGTTGATCGGGGTCTATCTCGCTAACGGTGTTTTCCGGCGGTTTCCATCAGTAGTCTTCGGCGGCCGGGAATCGGTCGGCGAAGGTGATCGCGAACGCGTTGAGCGCTGGCTTCCACCGCATCATCGATCGTGCCCGTCCTTGGCCGGTCGGGTCCAGTGATCGGGTGACCAGGTAGAGGCGCTTCAACGCGGAGTGCTCGTTGGGGAAGTGGCCGCGGGCCTTGATCGCGCGCCGGTATCTCGCGTTGAGTGACTCGATCGCGTTGGTGGAGCAGATGACCTGGCGGATCTCGACGTCGTAGTCGAGGAACGGGATGAACTCGGCCCAGGCGTTGTCCCAGACCCTGACCACGGCCGGGTAGCGCGGCCCCCATTTCTCGGCGAGGTCGTCGAACGCGGCCCGGGCGGCGGTGGCGTTGATCGCGGTGTAGATCGGCTTCAGATCGCGTTTGATCTCGTCCCAGTACTTGCGGCTGGTGAGCCGGAAGGTGTTGCGGATCAGATGGATGATGCAGGTCTGCACGATCGCCTCGGGCCACATTCGACACCACCTCGGGCAGGCCCTTGAGGCCGTCGCAGACCACGAAGAACGTGTCCTTCACGCCGCGGTTGCGCAGATCGGTGAGCACCGCCATCCAGAACTTCGCACCTCCACCACCGCTGCCAGCCCAGAGCCCGCGGATGTCGCGCTCGCCGGCCAGCGTGACGCCGATGGCCGCGTAGGTCGCATCGAGTGGCCGCACCGACCACTCGTTCATCTCCTCGAGCACCTTGTCGGTGATCCGACTGATGGTCTCCTTGCTGACCGAGGCGCCGTAGATCTCGGCGAAGTGCGCGGAGATCTCGCCGGTGGTCAGGCCCTTGGCATAGAGCGAGAGCACCACCTCATCGACCCCGTTGAGCCGGCGCTGCCGCTTGCGCACGATCTGCGGCTCGAACGTGCCGGCACGATCCCGCGGGACGTCGATCTCGACCTGGCCAGTGTTCTCGGTCAGCACCGTCTTCGACCTGGTGCCATGGCGAACGTTGTCCGAGACCGGCTGCCCAACGACAAGCCCTGCTCCTTGGCCAGCCGGACCAGCTCGGCCGCGGCCTGCTGTTCTGCCGACTGCTCAGCCGGCTTCTTCTTCGCCACGCCGTTCAGTGTCGTCGTCATCAGACGCCAACCCTTCCCGCCAAGCTCCCGCTCGGCGCGTCAGGCCGCAAAGACCGTTAGTCGGACAGTCCCCACGAGGGCGTGTCTCCCTGCTGATCGGCGGTCAACCGCGACGCTGGTGCGGTGACGCGTTCAGCTGGGCTCAGTGACGAGATATGGCAGCGGATCGAGCCGTCGTTGCCGTCGTCGGATGGTCTGCGTGGCAGGCCGTTTCGTGATCAACGGCGGGTGATCGAGCGGATCGTGTTCCGGTATCGCACCGGGTGAAGTGGCGTGATCTGCAGGAACGGGTCGGGCCGTGGCAGACGGTGTGGAAGCGATATCGCCGCTTCGCTACCGAGTGCTGATAGGCCCGGTCGATCGTGGAGTAATCGCGGCGCAGGCCGACGCGCAGGCGGCCGGAAACAGCCAGACGGGAGGCCCGCGCGCGGCTCGACGAGCACAGGGGGCGGCATCGAATGTCAAGTATCCGCATTGCTGCCGAGACGAACCGGGTGATCACGCGCTCGGCTGCTCTCGTGGCGGACTGAGCACCAAGACCCACGCGGCCGTTGACGGTCGTGGCCGCCCTCTGGCCGTTCTGCTCACGCCGGGCCAGGCCGGCGACGCCCCGATGTGCCTACCGGTGCTGGGCGCTATTCGCGTCGACCGTCACGGTCCGGGTCGGCCGCGCACCCGCCCGCATCGAGTGTTGCGCGACAAGGTGTAGTCCTCGCGCGCGATTCGCGCGCATCGGCGCGAGCGCGGAATCACCAGCGTCTGCCCCAACCCGGCGACCAGAGGCCAGCGCACACGCCGCGGCTCCGCCGGCGGGAGACCGGTCAGCTACGACTCAATCACCTACCGCGGCCGCAACGTCGTCGAACGTGCCTTCAACCTCATCAAGAACTGGCACGCTCTCGCCACCAGATACGACAAGCACGCCGTCATCTACCGCGGCGGCGTCATCCTGGCCGCCGCCCCCCATGTGGCTACGGCCATAAAGGAGACACGCCCTAGGCAGTCATCCGCCGGAGGTCCTGCCGGTGGGCCGGTCGTGCACGTCATTACCCAGGTGGGCGCCTCGCGGGCGCTGTCGGCACACAATGACGCGGCAAGCGCGGTGCCTTGGTCCCGCCGCCACCGCCCGTTCGCCGCCTCACAACCACGCGTCAGGTCACGACAACTCGTCAGGTGGCCGCCGGCGGGCGTGCACCGTCACGGAGCAGCCGGTCGGCGATCAGTTCCGGTTGCGACAGCGCGACGAGGTGACCACCCGGCACCACGTCCGGTTCGACGCCCAACCGGTGCCTGGCGAGGCGCTGCTGCAGGTCGAGCGGGAAGATGCGGTCGTCGGCTCCACAGATCACCTGGATCGGCACAGCGGGCCATGCCGCGAACGTGCACGCCGCCTCGAAGACGGTGTTCGACTGCGCCCGCTGGTACGGCTCACCCTCGGCCGCGATCGCCGGGTCGACGTCGTGCAGGAAGTAGGTCTGCAGGTCGAACTCGGTGGGGTAGCCGTGGCGCTGCGCCGCCTCGACGCGTGCGTCCGCCGCACCCACGTTGCCCCACCAGTCGCCGGCAGTCTCGCCCGGCGTCGGGACCATGGCATTGACCAGGACGATCCTCGTAAGTGGCACGCGCTGGCCGACGAGCGGCGCGGTGAAGCCGCCGAGCGACTGCGCGACCAGGACGACATCGGACCGCGCGCCGATCGCCTCGACGACGATGTCCACGTAGTCGGGCAGTCCGAGAGCCGGGTCGTCACCAGGGAGGTCGATCGGGAGCACGGTGTGGCCGGCCTTTTCGAGCAGCGGAGCGACACGGCTCCAGTACCACGCGGATCCGCCGGCGCCCGGCACCAGCACGTAGAGTGACATGGTTAGAAAGTAGGACTGCAAGTCCTGAAAAGCAACGGTGCTGGGATAGCATCCAACCGTGGGCGAGCTTCGTTACGACGATCCGTGCGGAATTGCCCGTGCGATGGGCGTCATCGGCGATCGATGGGCTGTTCTCGTGGTCCGTGAGCTCCTGTTCGGGCCACGACGCTTCGCGCAGCTCAAAGCCGGTCTGGGCGGCATCAGCGCAAACGTGCTCTCGCAACGGCTGCGCGATCTCGAAGCGAGCGGCGTCGTGCGGCGGAGCGTGGTGGAGATCGCCGGCGTCACGGTCTACGAGCTGACCGATCGCGGCCGGGCCCTTGAACGCGTGCTCCTCGAGCTGGGTCGCTGGGGGAGCCGGGAGCAGATCACGTCGCAGCGCGAGCTGAGCGTGAGCGCGCTGATGTTCGCGCTCGAGACCGCCTTCGACCCGTCGGTCGCTCGTGATGCGGTCTACCTGCTTCGCATCGACGGCGAGTCATGGACGGTAACCGTCGACGGTGCCACGATCGGGATCCGGCGAGGCGGCGAGCCGGACTCCGATGTCGTGTTCGACAGCGACGTCACGACGCTGCGCGCACTGGCGTTCGGACGGGTGAGCCTGAGCGATGCCGAGGCCGGGGGCCGGCTGCGGGTCAGCGGCGCCCGCCGTCCGGCATCCCGATTCGGACGCCTGTTCCCGCTCCCGGTCAGCGGAAGCGGAGACACCGATCGGCTCAGTGGTTCCCGGGCGACGGCATCCCGAGCGCGCGGGCGAACCCGTCCGGGATGATCAGGTCCTCGGGCCTCAGATCCTGGACGGACGCCTTGCCGAGCCCGAGCAGCGCCGAGTCGATCCCCATGCGCAACAGGTCGAGGACGTTCTCGACGCCGGCCTGCCCGTTCGCGGCCAGCCCCCAGAGGTACGCCCGGCCGATCATGACCGCTCGCGCGCCGAGCGCGAGCGCCTTGACCACGTCACCGCCACGACGCACGCCGCCGTCGAGCAGCACCTCCAGCTGCGAGCCGACCGCGTCGGCGATCGCCGGCAGCACCCGGATCGTCGCCGGGGTGCCGTCGAGGTTGTTGCCGCCGTGGTTGGACACCGAGATGGCGGTGACGCCGGCGTCGACGGCTCGCAGCGCGTCGTCGACCCGGGTCACGCCCTTGAGCATGAACGGACCGCCCCACGTCTCGCGCAGCCACGCGACGTCGTCCCACGACGGCGGGGGAGTCTGCATCCACTGCCCGTACGCGCCGAAGAAGGTCGGTGCCGCGCCGCCGGGGTCCTGCATGTTCGGCACGGTGAGATCGGGAAGCCGCTTCGTGCGCAGGTACGCGGCGAGCCAGCTCGGATGCGAGAGTGCCTCCGGTGCGAAGCGCACCGCCTCCTTGAGTGTGAGCCGCTCCGGGATGTGCGGGCTGCCCCAGTCACGCCCGATCGAGAACGACCAGTCGAGCGTGGCGATCAGGCCGACAGCGCCCGCGGCGCGCGCCCGCTCGAGGCGCTGCGCGATCTGGTCCCTCGTTCCCGCCCAGTAGATCTGGAAGAAGGTCTGCGGGTTCGCGGCGACGACCTCCTCGACGGGCTTGCTCGCGAACGAGCTGAGACCGATCACGGTGCCGCGCGCGGCGGCCGCCCGGGCGACGGCGGCCTCGCCGTCAGGGTGGACGGCCTGCACCCCGGTCGGCGAGATGAGCACCGGCAGCGAGATCGGCTGGCCCATGACTGTCGTCGCGAGGTCACGGGCGGCCGGCTGCCCCGCGGTGTGCGGCGCGAAGCCGAGTTCGGCGAAGGCGCCCAGGTTGTCCTGGATCGTCAGCCCGCGCTCGGATCCCGCCACGAGCGCGCTGTACACGGACTTCGGCAACCGCCGGCGCGCACGGCGCTGCGCCTCGGCGACGGTTTCGAACCAGGCGTTCGGCATGGCGGGTCAACTCCTGCGGGCGTCGATACGAAGTGGTCGCCAGATGACGACCGGACGGAGCGGGGCGGCGGTTCGCGCGCGGGCGCAGCCGGTCCACACGCCGGCGCCGTAGGCAACCTCGTCGGCGATCGCGCCGACGGCGTACCGCAGCGGGTCGAGGCGGCGCCGCGACGCCGTCCACGCCGACATCGGCGGCGCGAGCAGCAGCGCCAGTGCGGCAAACCGCAGCTGCCGTTTCGGCAACGCCGCGATCAGCAGGGGTGTCGCGAACTGGGTCGCATACCTGCCGACGCCGAGGAAGGTCTGCTGCACCGCCCGTCCCATCGCGGGCAGTAGCCCGGTGGTGGGGACGTCGGCCGTGTGCAGGGTCCGCGCGGTCGCGGCGGCGCCCGCCATCGCGGCCGCACCGGCGACCACCGGGCGGCGCGCCAGCGCCGCGGTCACCGCTAGCGTGGGCCACGGGTGCAGCACCAACGGGGTGAGGGCGCCGCGATGCCGGCGGGCGAGCGGGCCGGCCGAGGTCCCGTACCGGAACCGCCGGCCCAGCAGGGCGGGCCAATCGGCCGGCTCGCGGTGCGGCACCTGCACCGACGGGTCGTAGCGCACCCGCTTGCCGGCTGCGTGCAATCGCCAGATCAGGTCGACGTCCTCGCCGACCCGCAGCGTTTCGTCGAACGCGGTTCCCAACTCGTCGAGGGCCGATCTCCGCACGACCAGCGCCGCGGTCGGGACGTAGGCGACGCGGGTGCGCGGCGCCACCCGCGCGGGCTGCTCGCCGAGATCCAGGCTGCTGCGCTCGCGGGTGTAGCGCCCGGCCCAGGTGTCGCCGGCCAGCGCCGTCACCCGTGGCGCGACAGCGGCGACGAGCGGATCGGCCAGGTGGGCGAGCAACGGCTCGAGCCAGCCCCGCGGCGGCACGCAGTCGCTGTCGACGAAGGCGACGACCGGCGTGCGGACGTGCTCCAGCCCGGTGTTGCGCGCGGGTCCGGGGCCGCCGTTGACCTCGCGCCGCACGAGCGTGGCGCCGTGATCGGTGCACACCGTCGCGACCCGGACCGCGTCGGCAGACGCGTCGTCGACGACCACGACCGGGTGGGTGGTGCCCAGCGCGGCGAGGCACCGGTCGAGGTCGTCGGCACGCTCGTAGGCGGGAACGACGATCGTGACGGCTGCCGAGTGACCAGCGGGCGGCACGGGATGAGCGATGCCGGCGTCGACGAGCCGGCGCGCGAGCACGCCGGTGCGCCGGTCGACCACGCCGTGCCGGTGCAGCTCGCCCCAGGCGGCCCGTCCGGGCCCGGTCAGCCGGATCACCCGCGGCGGCGAGCCGCCGAACCACAGGCCGTCGCGCAGCTGCTTGGATGTCGCGTCGAGCTCGAGCCGGAACCCGACCGGAAGCGGTGTCGTCATGTCGACATCCCGCCGTCCACCGGCACCGCGGCGCCGGTGAGCGGCGCCCCGCCCGGCCCGGCGAGAAAGGCCAGCACGGCAGCGACCTCGTCCGGCTCGAGCAACCGCCCGAGCGGCTGGTGCACGACGAACTCCTCGGTCGAGGCCAGCCCGTACAGCCGCGCGGTCTCCTCGAGGATCGCGGTGCGGGTCGAGCCGGGACTCACCGCACTGGCGGTGACGCCGGTGCCGCCCAGCTCCACCGCCAGCGCGCGCACCAGCCCGGTGACGCCCGCCTTCGCGGCGCAGTACGCGGCCAGCATCGGCAGCCCACGTGTCGCGGCCGCCGAGGCGACGGCGAGGAAGCGCCCGTCACGCGGCGCCGGCCGGCGCAGCAGGGCCGGGACGGCTGCGCGGGCGAGGTTGAGCACGCCGCCGAGGTTGACCTCGAGCACGGCCCGCTCCTGCTCGGCGGGCAGCTGCCACTGCGGTGATCCGCCCGCCATCACCCCGGCCGCCGCGATCGCGGCATCCAGGCCGCCGAAGCGGTGCTCGGCCTCGGCCACCGCCGCTTCCAGCGCGGCGACGTCGCGCACGTCGGCGACGACCGGGTGCACGGCCGGGCCGGCGAGCGCGTCGAGGTCGGCGCGGCTCGCGAGCCGGTACGGCAACACCGGATCGTCGTCGGCCCGGTCGACCGCGACGACCGACCAGCCTTGCGCGACAAGGGCGCGCACGGTCGCCGCGCCGATCCCGCGCGCGGCTCCGGTGACGACGGCGACGCTCACGTCAACCACGCTGAGACGTGAGCGAGCAGATCGGCCACGAGCCCGGCGAGGATCTGTCGGCCGGCCTGCGCCGTCGCCATGGTCGGATCGCCGAGCACGCCGGTCGCGGTCACCGCGCGCAGGCCACCACGCTGCAGCTGCGGCAGCAGCTCGCCGATCGGACGGGTGTCCCCGACGACCGCGCGTTCGCGCGACACGGTCTCGGGGCGTAGCTGCAGCTGCAGCGAGGTCTCGACGTGACCGGCGTGCGCGTCGCCGTCCCAGCGCGGTGCGAACACCGACACGTCCCGCCCCTCGGCGCGCAGCGTCGCGACGGCCCGGATGAGGGGTGCCGCGTTTCCGCCGTGCGCCGAGACGAACAGCACGTGGTCGAACGACTCGGTCGCGGAGCGGCCCAGCTCGAGCACCACCAGCTCGAGCGCCTGCTGCCCGATCGACAGTGTTCCTGCGAATCCGGCGTGCTCGCCGCTCGAGCCGTAGGGCAGCGCCGGTGCGACAAGAACGTCGGCGCGCTGTGCTGCGAGCGCCTCGCAGAGCGCGAGCGCGATGTCGGTGTCGGTGGTCAGCGGCAGGTGCGCGCCGTGTTGCTCGGTCGAACCGAGCGGCACGGCCAGCACCCCGCCGGCAGCGGGGACGTCGACCGAGGCGAGGTCAGCGAGCGACGGCGACACTGAGCTCTCGGGCCAGCGGGCTCTCGTCGCATGCCTTGGCGGGCGCGCTCCGAACCGTCACCGGAAGCAGCCGGTGCGAGTGATCCAGCGCCGGACGCGGTGCGCCGGTGCGATCGGTCGAGGCGAGCGCGGTTGCGCCGTGTCCCTTGACGCACTCGGGATCGGGCCCGTCCAAGGGCAGGCCGGTGAAGAACTTGGCCGCCATGCAACCTCCGCGGCACGCGTCGTAGGCCGAGCACGAGGTGCACGCCCCGCCGGTCTGCGGAGAGCGCAGCGACGCGAACAGCTCGGACGTGCGCCACACGCCGGCGAAGCCGCCGGGGGAGCGCACATTGCCGGCCAGGAAGTTCTCGTGGATCGCGAACGGGCACGCGTAGACGTCGCCGACCGGGTCGATCAGGCAGACCACGCGGCCCGCGCCGCAGAGGTTGAGGCCGGGCAACGCGTCGCCGTAGCCGGCGAGGTGGAAGAACGAGTCCCCGGTCAGCACATGTTCACCGTTCGCGACAAGCCAGTCGTAGAGCTCGCGCTGCTGCGCGGCGGTCACATGCAGGTCGTCCCACACGTCCGCACCACGACCCGACGGCCGCAGCCGGGTGATGCGCAGCTGCGCGTCATACCGATCGGCGATCGCCTTGAACGCGTCGAGCTGCCCGACGTTCTCACGCGTCATCACGACCGAGATCTTGAAGCCGGGAAAGCCGGCGTCGGACAGGTGCTGCATGGCCCGCAGTGCCGTGTCGTACGAGCCGCGCCCGCGCACCGCGTCGTTCACCTCGGGGGTCGCGCCGTCCAGCGAGATCTGCACGTCGACGTAGTCGCTGCCCGCGAGCCGGCGCGCGACCTCCGGCGTGATCTTCACGCCGTTCGTCGAGAACTTGACGCCGACACGGTGCTCGGTGGCGTAGTCGACGAGTTCCCAAAAATCGCTGCGCACCGTCGGCTCACCGCCGCCGATGTTCACGTAGAACACCTGCATGCGTTCGAGCTCGTCGATGACGGCCTTGCACTCGGCCGTCGACAGCTCGCGCGGGTCACGACGTCCGGACGAGGAAAGGCAGTGCACGCAGGACAGATTGCAGGCGTAGGTCAGCTCCCACGTCAGGCAGATCGGGGCGTCGAGCCCGTACTGGAACTGTTCGATCAGGGGCAGCGGCGCAACCGTCACGGGCGTGGTCCGATCATCGCGGAGGCGGCGAGTGTCGCGAGGGCCGCGCGGTAGCTCGACAGCTCACTGTCAGTGACACCCGCGGCGGCACACGCCGCACGGGCGGTGTCGTGGTCGGCGAGCCCGGTGACGACCGCGAGCAGGGTGGTGCTCTTCAGGAACGACAACCGACGCGTACCGAAGTGGTAGAGCAGGGCACCGAACCGTTCGGGACGGATCGACACCTGCGGACTCAGCGCCCAGGCGCCGTCCAGGTCGAACTCGGGCCGCGCCAGGGTGTCAGTAGACACCGCACATGCCGTCGATGGAGACCTCTTCGACGAGCACGTCCTCGGCGACCACCTCGTCGGTGTCCTCGGTCGCTGCAGTGGGTTCGTCAGCCATGCTCGACTCCTCGCCGGTCATTTCGGCACTGTGTGCCGAATGACCGCGTACGTTAATGTCATCGCGTGACGGAAGGCAAGAGCCTGACCGAAACCCGGCGTGGACGGCCGCCGGGGACCAGCGCGCGCGAGCTGGAACTCATCGCGCTGCGGCTGTTCGCCGAGCGCGGCTTCGACGACACCACCGTCGATCAGATCGCCGCTGAGGCGGGCGTGAGCCGCCGGACCTTCTTCCGCTACTTCGGCTCCAAGGCCGAGGTGCTGTGGAGCGAGTTCGACCTGGAAGTGGCCGAACTGCGCCGTGCCCTCGCCGCCCTGCCGACCCGGCTGCCGATCATGGACGGCGTCCGCACCGCGGTGCTCGCCGTCAACCATTACGGCCCGGCCGACGTGCCCGAACTGCGGCAGCGGATGAGCCTGATCAGCACCAGCCCCGAACTCGCCGCCACGGCGGCGGTGCACTACGACACGTGGGAGCGCGCCATCAGCGACTACGTCGCGGCCCGGTCGCGGCAGCCCGCCGATTCGCTCTACCCGCTCGCCGTCGGACGGGCGACGCTCGCCGCGTGCCGGGCGGCCTACGAGCGCTGGGCAGCGCGCGCCGATGCCGACCTCGGGCTCTACCTGGACGCCGCGTTGCGTGCGCTCGCGAGCGGTTTCGCGGATGCGTCCATCGGTCGGGAGCCGCGCGTGCACCGTGCCCGTCGCGCTCAGTCCAGTTCGCCCAGGTAGAACCGCAACCCCTGGTCGTCGGCGCAGTCGCTCGTCAGGCCGTACGGATAGCGCCGCGGGTTGCCGGCCGTCCCGCCCGCAGCCCGCACCCGCTCGACGGCGGCCGCGACGTCATGGACGGCGAACATCGGCACGATCGCGGGCTCGGTCGCGCCGCCGGCGAAGCCGGTCATCGGTGTCGGACCGTCGACCTGCCGGCCGTGGTCATGACTGCCGGCGCGGAACGACCAGTCGAACACCGTCTCGAAGAAGCGGGTCGCGGCCTCGATCGAGGGGACCTCGACGGTCAGATAGGCGAGCGCGTCATTCGGCTCGGGCGGCGCGTCGGCGTACACCGCGAACGCCAGCCCCTGGTCGTCGGTGCAGTCGAGCGTGCCGGGGTGGCCGGCCCCGACGGTGCCGCCGGCGTACCGGATCCGTTCGGCCGCCGCGGCGAGGTCCTCGACGTGGAGGGCGCAGAACCCGGTCGGCGCGGTGCGCCGCGGCCAGGCCTGCGCGCGCATCTCGTCGAGCGCGACGATCTCGATCCGGTACGGCGCGCCGATGACGCGACGCCGCGGTCCTTCCGGCGTGAGACGCCAGCCGAGCACGGCGGTGTAGAAGTCCGCCGCGCGGTCGACGTCGTCGACCCACAGCGCGAAGTAGCCGACCTCGCCCGTCGCGCCTCGGCGGGCCGCGCGCGCCGGACCGTTGAACATCCACCGGTGCCCGAAGGGGTCGCGCACGGTCGCGATCCGGCCGTACGGGTTGTCGTCCGGCTCGCGCTCGACCACGGCATCGGCCGAGCGGGCTCGCTCGGTGACGGCATCCGCGTCGGCCACGTCGAGGTGCAGGGTGACCGCGACCCCGGCGTGCGGATCCGGCGCCACGACGCCGATCTCGGGGTGTGGATCGGACAGGTACAGCCGAGCGCCCCCGAGTTCGAGTTCGGCGTGCCCCACCCGGCCGTCCGGCATGACGATCGGTTCGCCGACCGGACGGGCGCCGAGCACGGTGACGTACCAGTCGATCGCGGCCCGCGCGTCGGCGACGGCGAGATAGGGGGTCAGCGTGCGGTTCTCGGTACTGGTCATCGGGACGACTCCTCTCGGCAGGGCGAGCGCACTTTCGAGGCGCGCGCGCAGCCGGGTGACGAATGCGGGGTCGGGCTCGGCCGGGGACGCCGGCACGCGCAGCACGCGCAGCGGATCGGTCATGTCGCGGCCTCCGTCCCGGTATCGAGGTCGTACGTGCGTCGGAACGCTGCGCGCGCCCGGACGAGCAGGGCCTCGGTGGCGTGCACGGTGCGGTCGAGCACCGCGGCCACCTCGGCCACCGGGAGGTCGTCGAGGTAGCGCAGCGTGAGCGCCGCCCGGTGCTGCGCCCCGAGGGTCGAGAGCACCTCGCGGGCCCTGATCGCGTCGAGCTCAGCAGCCCACGGGTCCTCGACCGTCGCAGGATCTGCGACCGCGCGCACGTTGCGCTCCTCGCGGGCCTGCCGGCGCCAGTGGTCGGCCAGCTTGTGCCGCGCGACGCCGATCAACCAGGCGATGTCGACCCTCGCCGAACGGCCGCGGCGCACCGCGTCGACGGCCGCCAGGAACGTTTCCGCGCACAGATCCTCGGCGGCGGCCCGCGAGTCGCAGCGGGCGCGCAGGTAGCCGTACACCTCGGGCACGGCCCGGTCGTAGAGCGCGAGAAACCCCGAGGGGTCCGGGGCCGGCTGTGCACTCACACCTCTAACGTCGCATCCGGCGGCACTTCTCCGACGGGTTGCCGCGAAGTTTTTCCGCTATCCGGTCCGCCGGACGGCCCGAGCGCGTTCGATCAGGTACCCGACGTACGCAGCGGCTGCCACTGCTGCCAGCGCCGCGGACGGCCCGGCGGTTGTTCTCGAGGCTCGCCGCGATGCGAGTGCAACGCCGAACGAGCGAACGGCGAGCGCCGACCAGCGCGACTGCCAGGACAGCGCGGAGCCCGTCGACAGTCCCGAACCGACCGACAAGATGGACCCGGCTGATCCGATGCTGCCGATCGAGGCGACCGAGCCGATACTTCCGACGGACAGGACCGAGCCGTGCGAGGCGATCGACAGCACCGAGTCCGTCGACCACAGCGCCCAGCGCGAGGACTTCGGACTCGGGGTGCTCATCCGGCCATCATCTACGACGCCGACGTTGTCGTCAGATCGAGCGCGGTGAGGAGACGGTCGAATGCCGTCGCCCAGGGGCGGGCCGGCAGAACCGGAATCGCGTGCCGTCGCGCTTCGCCGGCCAACCAACGTCCGTAGGCAACGCTCGCCTCTGCCCGCTCGCGTTGGTCGCCCATCTCCGGCTCGCGGGCGAGGTAGTTCGTGGTCAGCTGCTGCACGTCGTCCTCGTGGACGACGACGCTGCGGACGGCGGGATGCACGACGCTGCCGGGGACGATGTAATCGCCGTCGACGACGACCGGCGTCGCGGTGTCCAGGTGATTGTCGATCACAGCGGACAACGCCGGTTCGAGCGCGCGGGCAAGCGCGATCTGGCCGCGTACGATCGCGTCGGGGGTCATCGCTGAGCTGTCGTGACGAGACCAGTAGTGCAGGTCCGGGTGCGAACACGAGTCGGTCACGGCCCGCACCGCCACCACGAGGTCGTCCACCTCGACGAGCGCGGCGCCGAGGTGGTCGGCCAGCGGGTAGCTAAGTCGGCTCTTGCCGGAACCGGACGCGCCTGCGAGCAGGATCACCACCGGGCGGGTCATTCGGTCGACGGTCGGTGGTCGGCGCCGATCTGCAGGTACCAGTCGATCAGACCCGGGTCGTCGACACTGCCGGCATCGAAAGCGGCACCGGTCACTCCGCCCTGCAGCAGCCGCTTGACCGGCACCTCGAGCTTCTTGCCGGTGCGCGTGTGCGGGATGCCCGGCGCCGCGAAAACCTCGTCGGGGACGTGGCGCGGTGAGGCGTGGGTGCGCACCGCGTCGCGGATGCGGGCCCGCAGTGCGTCGTCGAGTTCGACGCCGTCGGCGAGGGTGACGAACAGCGGCATCCAGTAGCCGCCGTCGGGTTGATCGATCCCGATGACCAACGCCTCGGTGATCTCCGGGATCTGTTCGACGGCCTCGTAGATGTCCGCGCTACCCATCCTGATGCCGTTGCGGTTGAGCGTCGCGTCGGATCGTCCATGCATGATCACCGATCCGCGGTCGGTGATCGTGACGAAGTCGCCGTGCCGCCACACCCCGGGGTAGACCGCGAAGTACGCGTCCCGATAGCGCGTGCCGTCCGGGTCGTTCCAGAACATCACCGGCATCGAGGGCATCGGCCGGGTGACGACCAGCTCGCCGACCTCGTCGCGGACGCTGCGGCCCTGCTCGTCGAAGGAGTCCAGTGCGACGCCGAGGTAGGCGGCCGAGAGCTCACCGGGCCACACCGGGACGGTCGGGGCCGAGCCCGCGAAGGCGGTGACGACGTCGGTGCCGCCGGTGATCGAGGCAAGCTGCACCCGCGGGCCGACCTCGTCCGCAACCCAGTGGTACGCCGGGGTCGGCAGCGTCGAGCCGGTGACGCCGATACTGCGCAGCGCCGACAGGTCGTGCTCGGCGGCCGGGTGCACGCCGGACTTCGCACAGGCCGCGAGGTAGGCGGGCGAGGTGCCGAGCATCGTGACGCCGAGGTCGGCGGCGCGCTCCCAGAGTGCGCCCGGGTGCGGGTACGTCGGGCTGCCGTCGAAGCAGACGATGCTCGCGCCGACGAGCAGGCCGGCGATCTGGAAGTTCCACATCATCCAGCTCGGGGTGGTGTACCACCAGAACACGTCGTCCGGACCGAGATCGCACTGCAGCGAAACGGCTTTCAGATGTTCGAGCAGCACGCCGCCGTGGCCGTGCACGATGCCCTTGGGCAGTCCGGTCGTCCCTGACGAGAACAGCACCCACAGCGGTTGGGCGAAGTCGACGGCGGTGGTCGTCAACTGCGCCGGCCGGCTCGAGGCGTCGGTCCACGCGAGCGCGTCAGGCAACCCGGCGCCGATGCGGTCGACGCCGATCGTGGCGCGCAGCGAGGGCAGCCCGGCACGTACCTCGGCGACCTCGGCGGTGCGGTCGTAGACGCGCCCGCCGTTGCGGTACCCGTCCGCCGCGAACAGCACGACGGGTTCGAGCTGCGCGAACCGGCCGAGAGCGGCGGTGGGCGCGTAGTCCATCCCGCAGGCCGACCAGATGGCGCCGAGGCTCGCCGCCGCGAGGAACGCGACCACTGTCTCGGCGCTGTTCGGCAGGTAGGCGACGACGCGGTCGCCGACTCCCACGCCGTGTTCGCGCAACACGTCCGCGACCGAGGCGACGGCGCTGCGCAGCGCGGCCCACGAGAGGTCGACACTTCGACCCTGCTCGTCGCGCTCGTGGATGGCGATCGCGTGGCCGCGGCGGTTGCGGAACACCTGATCGACGAGGTTGAGCCGGGCGCCGGAGAACCACTGCGCACCGGGCATCGTGTCGTCGGCGAGGACGGTCTCGGCCGGCGTGGTCGCGGGGATGTCGAAGAAGTCCCACACCGCGCCCCAGAAGCCGGCGAGGTCCTCGACCGACCAGGCGAGCAGCGCGTCGTAGTCGGCAAACGTGCGTCCGGTGCGCTCGGCTGCGAAACCGGCGAACTGCGTGATGCGCGCGGCGGCGACGTCGTCGGGGTCGGGCAGCCACATCGGCTGGGTGGGGTTACTCACCCCGGCGAGTATGCCGTCGGTCAGCGGATGTGCCGGTCAGGGGGTGTAGGTCGTCTCGCCCTGCAGAATCCCGTTGAGATAGACCTCGAGGGTCGTCTCGTACTGGGAGGCGAGCGTGACCCGGAAGTGGCTGTCGGGCTTCTCCACCCCGTCGACGAGCAGTGGGCTGCCGTCGTTGACCCTCTGGATGAACGACGCCACCGTGTCGTAGGTGGTGTCCTGGTAGCCGTAGAAGCGCAGCGCGATCACGTCACCGGGCTTCAAGCCGTGATAGCGGAAGCCGATCGTCACGGCCTTGGCCACGTGCCCGAGAACCGAGCGGGACCTGCGGAACACCAGATCCGTGATGCCGGCGCCGTGCGTGTCCAGCGGGCTCGACATCGCTCCCGAGTCGAGCAGCGCCTCGTACTCGCGCGCGTGCAGGAAGAACGTGTCGACCTTCGGTCCGGTGATGCCGGCCTGCTTGAAGTAGCCGTGGTCGTCACGCAGGCTGGCGAAGAAATAGCTGTTGCGCAGGTAGGGTCCGGCGTCCTTGAGGCGCAACGCCGCCTCGCGCAGCAGCCGTTCGGCGGTCGTGTCGTCGCCGCGTGCCACGGCGAGTTCGGCGAGGCTGCCGAGGACGTAGTTGCTCTGCGGCGACAGCTCGCGTGCCTTGGCCAGGTTCGCCTGCGCCGCGGCGTAGTCGTGGTTGAGCATCTGCATGAAGGCCAGGTCGTTGTAGAGCTCGCCGGACTTGGTGTCGGCAACGTCGAGCGCGTGCTGATCGGCCTGCTGCGCCCGGGGCCACAGCTGCCTGGCCGCGGCCGGGCTGTTGGTGATCGCGCCCTGGTAGAAGCGGGCCTGGCCCAGCGCGCTCCACGCCTCGCCGTAGCTCGGGCACGTCGCGAGGGCGGTCTGGAGCTTGCCCTCGGCCTGCTTGTACTGCGTGTCGACGACGAACGCGTTCGCCTGGGCCGCGGTGCGGATGCAGTCCTCGGTCGGCGCCTTGATGGTCGATCCGTCGATCTGGACGAGCCGGGCGGCGGCGATCAACGTCATGACCATCGCGAGGCCGGTGAACCCGATCTGGGTCGGCCGGTTGCCGAGCGTGAGCGCAAGACCGAGCAGGAACAGCGACAGCGCGAGCATGCTCACCACGGACAGTGCACCGTTGTGCTTCTCGAGCCAGCCCGCACTCTCGCGCGCGTACGCCGCGGCGAGCTCCGACTCGGTGGTGGAGTCCTGGTTGAGCCGGTCGGAGTACGAGCTGTCGCGGGCGCCCTTCGGTAACCGTGCGTCGATCTGGCCGGCGACCTTCTGCGCGGCATCGGCCTGCCGCTTCAGGTCGCGGACGAGCGAGCGGTCGCTCAGTTCCATCGAGTAGACCGTCAGAAAGGTCCTGCGCCACTGCGCCTCGGTCGAGTCGTCGATCGCCGAATCGACCGACGCCAGCTGCGAATTGACCGTGAGCCCCTCTTCGAGGCTCTTGGTCGCCGCCTGCTGACGCTCGCGCTGGGTCTCGGACTGATGCGCCGACCAGATCGCGGCCAGCACACCGGCGCCGGTCGTCAGCATCGTGACGACCAGGATCGCGACCGTGATCACGACCTTGAGCCGCGACTCGGGAGCCTCTTCGAGGTGCTCGATCTGCTCGTTCGCCTCGTGCAGCGGGTTCTCCACGGCTCAGACCTCCGTGGCAATCAGGAAGACGGCGCTGCCGGTCAGGCACAGCCAGCCCGGGACGGCGAGGAGCAACCGGGCCGGAACCGATTTGCCCACGCGGGCAAGGGTGAGCAGCGCCAGCGAGAGGACGAGGACCAGCGACAGGTACAGCATCGCGTCCTCGTGGTGCCGTTCGGTCTCGGCGAGGCCCGCGACGACCTCGGGGTCGAGCGGGTCCCGCTCGTTCTGGGCAGCGACGTAGTCGGCGGCATACCTCTGCTGCTCGAAGTTGCCCTTCTGGTCCACGTAGAAGGTGCTCGAGTAGCCGGAGAACTGGACCTGCGTCTGGCACAGCGCGCCGGCATCGAAGTCGGACAGCGTGCGACGGGAGCCGTCCGGCCCGCAGGCGCCGGGCGAGAGCTCGTTCGCCTGGTCGGCCAGGCGCCGGTAGTGCACGTAGTTCGAGTCGGCCTTGCCCGCCTCGGCATCGGCCTGCGCGCGGATCTGGGTGGCAGCGATCGATGCTGCGACCGAGTCCTGCTCGAGCAGGCTGGCCCGGGAGGCGTGCGTTTCCGCGCGCCAGCCGACGATCGCCCCGAGCACGGACACCACGGCGATCGACAGCGCCAGGATCAGCGCCAGCCGGTTGTGCTCGTGCGCGTGGTGGAAGTCCTTCGTGGCGGCCGGATCCGGTCGGTCGGTGCGCGGCGGCGGAGGGGCCCAGGCCGACTGCTGGGGGCTCGACATGGCGGGCACCCTAGCAATGCGAGAGGGGCCCGATCCGCAAGATCACCCGCAGATATTCCGACCGTTGTGCAAACCGGTCAGAGCGCCTCGTCGGCGGGCATCCCGTCGGCCGCGCCGTCCGCGCCGTCGAGCCAGGACCGCAGATTCTCATAGACCACGCGGTCGTTGAGCAGGTGGAAGTGCGTGCGTCGCCCGACGTGCAGCAGCCGGTCGACGTCGAACTCGAACCGGCGGGTGGCGCCGGGGCGTCCGGTGCCGTGCGCGCTGACGTGTTCGACGAGCAGATCGTGCGCGAGCCGGCCGTGCGGGCGCGTCGACAGTGTCGCCGAGACCATCGAGTACGCCACGCCGGGCAACAGGGTGCCTGCGGTGACGTTGTCGAGCGGGTCGTCAGGGTCGAAGTCGGTCCAGTCGGCCTCGACCACCGAACCGTGCCGCAGGTCCTTGATGCCGACGCTGCGGCGGTTGAGCCAGGCCGCGACGGGTTCGGTCTCGGGAAGGCGGGCCATCAGGTGGGTGCCGCGGTTCACGAACCGCTCGAGCGGCGCGCCGAGGTGCGGCGTCCCGAGACCGACCAGGTGCCGCAACGCCTGCACCCAGACCAGGTCGTGGTCATCGGCGAGGTGCGCACCGGCCCGTACCACCAGCCCGCCCATCGAGTGGCCCACCAGCGCGATCTCGGTGACCGGCACCGGCCAACGCTCGACGAGTGTCTCGAGGTAGCGCGCGAGCAGCCGGCCGTTCTCGGAGATGTGCAGCCCGGTGTTGTAGTGCATGTACAGCGGGGTCCAGTCGCGCTCGTCCCGCAGCAGCGAGCCGTAGGTGACGTCGGGATCGCCCCACGTCCGCTCGCTGCCGTACCACCAGTAGCGCTCGCTCTCGCACAGGCCGTGCAGGAACACCACGAGCTTGCCGCTCGGCGCGGCGACGTCGTGCACGACGTTGCCGGGCATCCGCCGCAACGCGCCCGCGTGGGTCCGGACGCTCATCACCGGCGCGAGTGCGGCGCGCTCGTCGGCGAGCCGATCGCCCCAGAAGCCGTTCAGCGCGCTCAGCGAGAAGTGCCCACGAGGCGTGTCGGCGTAGGCGTCCAGGTTCGCTTTGCCGGTGTGCGCGGCGAGCGCGCCCGCGGCGGCGGGCACCGCGCGGGCGGTGAGCCGGCTGCCGGCGTACGCGGTCGCGGCGATCGCGTCGTGCAGCAGGTGCGCCGGCCGGGCGGCCGGGCCGAACAGCCCGAAGATCCGTCCGGCCAACGCCTTGTGCACGTCGCGCGCCAGCTCGGTGACCTCGTCCAGTGCGGTGCCCAGCAAGGCACCGCTGTCGCGCATCTCGTCGGCCCGCATGATCCGACCGTAGCCACAAATGCCCGTTGAGTGAATACCTGTTCACTGAAATCGAGGGCGCCGGATTTCCTCCTGGACGTCTGCCCTTCGCCTGTTCGCAACCTTTGCGTCGGTCGTACGGCACTGCCCGGTGGTCGACTACGAGCGCCAACCCACGTCGATATGGAGTGTCATGTCCTCAGCACGAACGCGCCGCCGCCGACAGGTTGCCGCGATCGCCGGCGTCGCGGCGGTGACCGTCGCCGTCGCCCTGCCCGCCGGCAGCGCCACCGCCGCCGGGCGCAGCTCGGCCACGACGCCGATCCGGCACCTGGTCGTGATCTTCCAGGAGAACGTCTCCTTCGATCACTACTTCGGCACCTACCCGAACGCCACCAACGCCGACGGATCGTCGTTCCACGCCCGACCCGGAACACCCGCGGTGAACGGGCTGACGCCCACGCTGCTGACCGCCAACCCCAACGGGGTCAACCCACGCCGCTACGACCCGACCAACGTCAACGACGTGCTGACCTGCGACCAGGACCACAACTACAGCGACGAGCAGAAGGCCTTCGACGGCGGCAAGATGGACCGCTTCCCGCAGACGGTCGGCCAGGGCTCGGGCAAGTCGCCCGAGGGCAACAGCTGTTCAGCCGGTGACGTGATGAACTACTACGACGGCAACAGCGTCACCGCCCTGTGGAACTACGCGCAGCGCTACGCGATGAGCGACAACTCCTACGGCACGACCTTCGGGCCGTCCTCGCCCGGGGCCATCAACCTGGCGTCCGGCAACACCGGCAACGTCGACATGACCCACACGGTCAACAACCCCTCGATCTCCACGGCGGCCAAGCCCAATGCCGACCTCACCCCGGACGGTCAGGGCGGATACTCGCTGACCAGCGACGCGCAGCCGTACTGGGACGACTGCTCGACCCGTGACGCCGTCGCGATGAGCGGGACCAACATCGGCGACGAGCTCAACAACGCGGGCCTGTCCTGGGGCTGGTTCCAGGGCGGCGAGCGGCCCACCACGTCCTACGCCGACGCCGCTGCGGCCACCGGCCATGCCGGCCAGCCGACCTCGACGTTCGTCCCCGACGAGTTCAAGGGGCAGTTCGCCCAGTCCGTCCCGCACGCCGCCGATCAGGGCATCTGCAACGCGGTGCACCCGGTCGGCGCGGGCCTGTCCGCGCCGCTGGCGACGGGGACCGGGCAGTACGGCTACAAGGACGACTACATCGCCCACCACGAGCCGTTCGACTACTACGCGTCCACCGCGAACCCGCACCACCTCACCGTCGCGGGCAGCGGTTCGGGTCACGACACGACGGCCGGGCTGCGCAGCATCGGCACCGACACCCAGCACTACGTCAACGGGCAGCCGCAGTTCGACACCCCGAACCACCAGTACGACACGAGCGACTTCGACCAGCTCGTGTCCGCGATCGGCAAGGGTGACGTGTCGCCGTCCGCACTTCCCGCAGTCAGCTTCCTGAAGGCACCCGGTTACCAGGACGGGCATGCCGCCTATTCCGACCCCATCGACGAGCAGAAGTTCATCGTCGACGAGATCAACGCGCTGCAGAAGACCCCGGACTGGAAGAGCACGGCGGTCGTCGTGTCCTACGACGACTCCGACGGCTGGTACGACCACGCCTACTCGGGCGTCCACAACCCGTCCACGTCGGTCGCCGACGCCCTCACCGGGCCGGGTGCCTGCGGGTCGGGGACGCCGCTGGCCGGTGAGCAGGGCCGGTGCGGCTACGGGCCGCGGCTGCCGCTGCTGGTCATCTCGCCGTGGGCCAAGGCCAACAGCGTCGATCACACGCTGACCGACCAGTCCTCGATCATCAAGTTCGTCGAGGACAACTGGAAGCTGCCGCGGATCGCCGGCAGCTTCGACAGCACGGCCGGGAGCCTTGCCGGCATGTTCGACTTCGCAGCCAAGCACGGCAGGGGCAACGCCTACGGGAACGCGCCGAACGCCGCGCCGTTCGTCCTGAACCCGGCGACCGGGCAGCCGGCCAGGCGCTAGCAACCCGCCCCAACGGCCCGGCCGGGCGCCGCACCAGGCGCCCGACCGGGCCGTTGTCCGTGTCAGCCGGAGCGGCCGGTGGCAAGCTGGAGGCATGAGCACCCTGCCTTCCGCAACGCCCACCGAGATGTACGTCGACGGCAAGTGGACGGGAGGTTCGGCCGGCTCGTTCGCCGTCCTGGATCCGTCGACCGGCGCCGAGATCGCGTCGGTGCCGCGTGCCGGCGAGGACGACGTGCGCGCCGCCGTCTCGGCTGCGGCCGCGGCACTGCCGGGGTGGTCCGGCACGGCACCGCGCGAGCGTTCGGAAGTGCTGCGTCGCATGTTCGAGCTGATGATCGAGCGCAAGGAGGAACTCGCCTTCCTCATGTCGCTCGAGATGGGCAAGTCGCTCACCGACGCCCGGGGCGAGGTCGTCTACGCCGGCGAGTTCTTCCGCTGGTTCGCCGAGGAAGCGGTGCGCGTCGGCGGCGAGTTGCGCACTGCGCCGTCCGGGGCGAACCGCATTCTGACGTTCAAGAAGCCGGTCGGCGTGGCGCTGCTGCTGACGCCATGGAACTTCCCGGCCGCGATGGCGACGCGCAAGATCGCTCCCGCGCTGGCGGCAGGCTGCACGGTGGTGCTCAAGCCTGCCGAGGACACCCCCCTGACCGCGCTGCTGCTCGCATCGTTGCTGTCCGACGCCGGCGCGCCGGCAGGCGTGGTGAACGTGCTGACGACGGACAAGCCGGGTGACCTCGTGGCGGCGGCGTTGGCCGACGAGCGGGTGCGCAAGCTGTCGTTCACCGGATCGACCAACGTCGGCCGCCAGCTGCTGCGGCAGGCCGCGGACCGGATCGTGAACGTCTCCATGGAGCTCGGCGGAAACGACCCGTTCATCGTCCTCGACGACGCCGACCTCGACGCCGCGGTCGACGGAGCGATGCTCGCGAAGATGCGCAACGGCGGGCAGGCGTGCACCGCGGCGAACCGGTTCCTCGTGCAGGAGTCGGTCGCCGAGGCATTCGGCGCCAAGCTCGCCGAGCGGATGGGCTCGCTGGTCATGGGTGCCGGCACCGCCGAGAACACCCAGCTCGGCCCGATGATCAACGCGCGGGCCGTCGAAGGCATCGCCGACAAGGTCGATCGCACGGTGGCGGCGGGCGCCTCGGTGTTGCTGGGCGGGTCGCGTCCGTCCGGCGACGGGTTCTTCTACCCCGCGACCGTCCTCGGCGACGTGCCGCGCGACTCGGCCGTCGCGACCGAGGAGGTCTTCGGGCCGGTGGCGCCGATCATCTCCGTCGCCGACGAGGACGAGGCGCTCGCGATCGCCAACGACACCGAGATGGGCCTCACCGGCTACGTGTACTCGGGTTCGCTGGCGCGCGGGCTGTCGGTGTCCGAGCGCCTCGAGGTCGGCATGGTCGGCCTGAACCGCGGCCTCGTCTCCGACCCGGCCGCGCCGTTCGGTGGCGTCAAGCAGTCCGGCCTGGGCCGTGAGGGCGGCTACGAGGGCATCGAGGAGTACCTGGAGACCAGCTACGTCGCCACGTCCTGGTAGCGCGCAGCGCTCCCGGGCCGCCTCTCCCGCGAGTGGTCATTTATGCGTCGAGTGGCCATCTATTTCTGTCCACTCGGGTAATTAGTGACCACTCGCGGCCATCCACAGGGCGAGGGACGGTCGTCCACAGCGCAGCCGCGCGGTCGGCGAAGCGTCGATCGCCGCCACAGGGTGGTCCCATGACGATCCATCTGGCGCACCACTGTTACTTGCCTGACGGGGTGGCCGGCGAT
Source organism: Jatrophihabitans sp. (assembly GCA_036559305.1). Classification (GTDB taxonomy): domain Bacteria; phylum Actinomycetota; class Actinomycetes; order Mycobacteriales; family Jatrophihabitantaceae; genus RYN-133. The sequence continues at coordinate 35,996 of DATBTJ010000060.1, read as the reverse complement.
CTGCTCGCGACGTGCGCCGTCGTGCTGGACAGTTCCGCACCCGGCTCGACCATCGTCGGGTTCACGGCGGCGCAACTGCACGGCTTGTGGTTGCCCGCACGCGTCGAACCGATCCACGTCGCGACAGCGGTCCCCGAACTCGCCGGACGGGCGATGACCCGCACCAGGCGACCGCAATTCCGCGCGCATCGACGTCAGCTCGAGGAGGACGATCGGGCAACCCTGGGCGGTGTGGCGACGGTGACCCTGGCACGTACCTGGCGTGATCTGGCTGCAGTGCTCTCCCTACCTGATCTCGTTGCAGCAGGTGACTGCGCGCTGCGGCAGGGCGCGTCGATCGATGAGCTCGCTTCCGTCCTGGCGCGCACGCGTGGCCAGCGCGGGGCTCGCAACGGACGGGCTGCGCTTCCGATGTTGGACGCGCGTTCCCGCTCGCGTCCGGAAAGCCACCTGCGGGTGGCGATCAGCGGTGCGGACATGCCGCCGTTCGAGGTCAATGTTCCGGTGTACCGGCGCGACGGTGGCTGGCTTGCCGAGCCGGATCTCTCGCTGGCCGAAGCGTTGCTCGCACTGGAGTACCAGGGTGCAGACCACGCGGGCGTCAAGCGGATGCGCAAAGACATCACCCGGCTCACGGACATGCGTCGCGACACCTGGCTGACACTTCCGTACGGGCCGGCGGAGGTACTCGGTCAGCCTTATCTGATCAAACCCGAGGTCCGCGAGCTCATCAGAATCCGCGCGCCGCACCTGCTCCCGCGCGCTCGTCCACGTCGAGTGGTCATTTAGCGCGCGAGTGGTCACATATATCTGACCACTCGCGGCATAAGTGACCACTCGCGGGGCGGGACACGGGTGGCCTGCGGGGGAGCGGGCGTCAGGCCAGGGCGGCGGCGATGCGTTTGGCGCCGGCCATCAGCACGGGCGCGAAGCGCGGGCCGGGGGTACGGCCGAGGCGTTCCACCGGGCCGGAGATCGAGATGGCCGCGAGCAGTGTGCCGCTGCCGGTCAGCACGGGGGACGAGACCGAGGCGACGCCGGCCTCGCGCTGGGCGATCGACTGCGCCCACCCGCGCCGGCGCACCTCGGCGAGCACCCGCGGCGGGAACGGCGACGGCACGTCCGACCACGCGCAGAGCACCTGCGCCCCCGACCCGGCCGACAGCGTGAGCCGGGTGCCCACCGGCACGGTCGTGCGCAACCCGGACGCCCGCTCGGCAGCGGCCACGCACACCCGCTCCGAACCGTCGCGGCGGTAGAGCTGGGCGGATTCGCCGCACTCGTCGCGCACCCATGCGAGCACCGGCCCGGCTGCCGCCACCAGCGCGTCCGGCAGCGCATGCGCGAGTTCGCCGACGCGCGGTCCCAGCAGGAACCGGCCGTCGGCGTCACGCGCCAGCAACCGGTGCACCTCGAGCGCGACCGCCAACCGGTGCGCCGTGGCACGGGGCAGGCCGGTGTCGGCGACGAGTTCGGCGAGCGTGCGCGGAGTCTCCGCCACCGCCGCCAGAATCGCCACGCCCTTGTCCAGCACACCGATTCCGCTGCTAGGCTGTCCCATACCGCGATACTCACATCTCAACAGATGGGATGCAAGCGATGAGCAAGACGCTCGCCGAAAAGCTCTGGGACAGCCATGTCGTGCGCAGTGCGGCCGGGGAACCGGACCTGCTCTACATCGACATGCACCTGATCCACGAGGTGACCAGTCCCCAGGCGTTCGAGGGGCTGCGACTGAACGATCGCACTGTGCACCGGCCCGACCTCACGCTCGCGACCGAGGACCACAACGTCCCGACAGTCGACATCGACAAGCCGATCGCCGATCCGGTCAGCCGCACGCAGGTCGAGACGTTGCGCAAGAACTGCGAGGAGTTCGGCATCGAGCTCTACCCGATGGGCGACGCCAACCAGGGGATCGTGCATGTCATCGGTCCGCAGCTCGCGATCACCCAGCCGGGTATGACGATCGTGTGCGGCGACTCGCACACCTCGACGCACGGCGCGTTCGGTGCGCTCGCCTTCGGCATCGGCACCAGTCAGGTCGAGCACGTGCTCGCGACCCAGACGCTGCCGATGGATCGTCCCAAGACGATGGCGGTCACCATCGACGGTGAGCTTCCGCCCGGCGTCACACCGAAGGACGTGATCCTCGCCGTCATCGCCAAGACCGGAACCGGTGGCGGCCAGGGCTACATGGTCGAATACCGCGGCAGCACCGTCGAGCAGATGTCGATGGAAGGCCGGATGACCGTCTGCAACATGAGCATCGAATGGGGTGCTCGCGCCGGCATGGTCGCGCCCGACCGGACGACCTTCGACTACCTGATGGGACGCGAGCACGCCCCGACCGGCGCCGAATGGGACGCCGCGGTCGAGTACTGGACGAGCCTGCGCACCGACGACGACGCCGAATTCGACGCCGAGGTCCGCATCGACGCCGCCGACCTGACCCCGTTCGTCACATGGGGCACCAACCCAGGGCAGGGCGCACCACTCGGCGCGAGCGTGCCCGACCCGGCGAGCTTCGAGGACGAGAGCGATCGCGTCGCGGCCGGCAAAGCCTTGCAGTACATGGGTCTGCAACCCGGAACGCCGCTGCGCGACATCAGGATCGACACGGTATTCGTCGGCTCGTGCACCAACGGACGCATCGAGGACCTGCGCGCCGCCGCAGACATCATCGAGGGACGCACAGTCGCCGAAGGGGTACGCATGCTCGTCGTTCCCGGCTCGATGAAGGTGAAGGCGCAGGCCGAGCAGGAAGGCCTGGACGCCGTCTTCACCGCCGCGGGAGCCGAGTGGCGCCAGGCGGGTTGCTCTATGTGTCTCGGCATGAACCCCGATCAGCTCGCGCCGGGCGAGCGCAGCGCGTCGACGTCCAACCGCAACTTCGAAGGACGCCAGGGCAAGGGCGGCCGCACGCACCTTGTCAGCCCGCTGGTCGCCGCGGCGACAGCGATCGCCGGACACCTCGCCGCACCGGCAGATCTGGAGAAGTGATGGACAAGCTCACCCAGCACGTCGGCCGCGCCGTCCCGCTGCGGCGCAGCAACGTCGACACCGACCAGATCATCCCGGCGGTGTACCTGAAGCGGATCACGCGCACCGGGTTCGAGGACGGCCTGTTCAGCGCGTGGCGCGCCAACGAGCCGGACTTCGTGCTCAACCAGGACCGCTGGCAGGGCGCGACGATCCTTGTCGCGGGCCCCGACTTCGGCACGGGCAGCTCGCGCGAGCATGCAGTGTGGGCGCTGCTCGACTACGGCTTCCGCGCCGTGATCGCCCCGCGCTTCGGCGACATCTTCCGCGGCAACTCGCTCAAGGCGGGACTGCTGACGATCGTGCTGCCGGAGAAGATCGTGCAGCGGTTGTGGGACGACATCGAGGACGACCCGAGCACCGAGGTCACCGTCGACGTGGTCGACCGACAGGTGCGGTGGAGCGGCGAGGTGCACGACTTCGACCTCGACGGCTACACGCGTTGGCGACTCATGGAAGGCCTCGACGACATCGGCATCACCGAGCGGCACGTCGACGCGATCGCCGCGTACGAGCAGTCGCGCAAGGCCTGGTTACCGTCCGTGAGTGCCGGAAAGCCCTGAATTTCGGGGAAAACTCCTGCGACACACGGCGCGTTCGTTGTTGTGATCGCAGAATCGTCCTAGCGTGACGGCTGAAACGGCCATTCCGGCCGCCATGCCTACAGCATGTCACCACAGGACACGGAGGACACGTGCCAAACAAGGCCCAGTTCGTCGAGTTGCTCGCCGAGCGGCTCGACGGCGACAAGAAGAAGGCACAGGCCGCACTCGATGCGGTGATCGACACGGTCTACCAAGCGGTGTCGAGGGGCGAGCGGGTCGTGCTGACCGGCTTCGGCGTCTTCGAGAAGCGTGAGCGGGCTGCCCGTATCGCGCGCAACCCCGCCACCGGCGCCACGGTGAAGGTCAAGAAGACCAGCGTTCCGGCCTTCAAGGCCGGCGCGGAGTTCAAGGCCATCACCAGCGGCGCGAAGAAGCTCGCCAAGGCTCCGGCCAAGCGCGCTGCTGCTGTCGCGAAGAAGGCTGTCGCCAAGGCCACGCCGGCCAAGGCCCCCGCCAAGAAGGCGCCGGCCAAGACGGCGGCGGCCAAGAAGACCGCGGCGAAGAAGGCTCCGGCCAAGACCACCGCCACCCGGACCGCGGCCAAGAAGGCTCCGGCGAAGAAGGCCCCGGCCAAGACCGCGGCGAAGAAGGCCCCGGCCAGGACCGCGGCGAAGAAGGCCCCGGCCAGGACCGCGGCGAAGAAGACCGCGGCCAAGCGGGCGCGCTAGTCACACCAGGGTTCGAACAGACGACGAGGGCCGGCGCATCGTGCGCCGGCCCTCGTCGTCTGTCCTGATCAGGGTGCGTCGTAATGATCGAGCGCGATGACCTCGGCGTCGATCACCGAGAGCACCCACCACGCCCCCTTACGGGTGTCGGAGGAACGGACGCCGAGCCCGAACTGGTCGATCAGCGCCGGGATCGTCTCGCCCTGGCTGCACACCACGCTGACCTTGCCGGGCTTGGCGAGCGCCAGCAGCCGGTTCGCGGTGCCCGCGGGGCCGTCCTCGTAGCGTTCGTCGGCGAACGCGGGCTCGACCCGCACCTTCAGATCCATCGCGTGTGCGAGCGGTTCGACGGTCTGGATGCACCGTGTGCGGTCGGCGGCGTACACCCGTGTCGGCGCGAAGAACGACAGCAGCGTGGACAGGATCTCGGCCTGCCTGCGGCCGGCGTCGTCGAGCGGGCGGAGTTCGTCATGGTCGCGCCAGGTGACGCGCTTGCCGGCTTTGGCGTGCCGCACCAGGACGATCACCGAGTCGGCGACCGGCAACGCCGCGAAGTCGCGCAGCACGTTACGGTCGACGTCGTAGGTCAAGCGCTGGTAGGCACGGCCGACGCGTAACCAGTCGACCTCGTCGACCTCGTCGTTCGGCGCGAACTCGCCGCTGCGGTAGCGCATCGACCAGTAGGTGACCTTCTTACGGGCGTCGCCGACGGCGTAGCGCACGGTGCCGATGCGCTGCTGCACGGCAACCGTCGCGCCGGTCTCCTCGCCGACCTCGCGCACTGCCGCGGCGAGATCCGATTCGCCGGGCAGCGGTTTGCCCTTGGGCAGCGTCCAGTCGTCGTAACGCGGCCGGTGGATGACCAGCACCTCGGGCGCGCCGTCGCGCAGGCGCCACACGACCCCACCAGCGGCGGTGATGCCCTTCGCGGGACGGGTCACTCATTCACCCCGGTCGGTGAGCTGGTGCGTGAGCAGCTCCTGGTAGTCCTGATCGCCGGTGCGCAGCCACGAGCCGTCGGCCTGTAGTTCCCAGGCGGCCGTCTCGGGCGCGAAAGCCAGATCGAGCTGCTGCCGCAGCTGTTTGCTGCAGCCCGGGTCGCTGACGTTGCACAGCACCTCGACGCGTCGGTCGAGGTTGCGGTGCATCAAGTCGGCGGATCCGATCCAGTACTCCGGCTCGCCGTCGTTGCCGAAGTAGTACACCCGCGAGTGCTCGAGGAACCTGCCGAGGATCGTTCGGGTCGAGATGTTCTCGGACAATCCCTTGACGCCGGAACGGATCGTGCAGAACGTGCGGACCAGCAGGTCGATGCGCACCCCGGCGGCCGAGGCCCGGTAGAGCGCGTCGATCACCTGCTCGTCGACCAGATGGTTGGTCTTGAACTGGATGTGCGCCGGACGCCCCGCTCGGACGTGCTCGACCTCGCGTTCGATGCGTTCGACCAGCCCGCTGCGCACGCCGTAGGGCGCGACCAGGAGCGAGCGGTAGTCGGTCTGGCGCGAGTACCCGGTCAGCACGTTGAAGAGGTCGGTGATGTCGGCGCAGACGTTCTCGTCGGCGGTGAACAGCCCGAGATCCTCGTACATGCGCGCGGTCTTGGGATTGTAGTTGCCCGTGCCCACATGCGCGTAGCGCTTGATCGTGCTGCCCTCCTGACGGACGACCAGCGCGGTCTTGCAGTGCGTCTTCAGGCCCACGACGCCGTACACCACGTGACACCCCGCGCGCTCCAGCGCTCGCGCCCATTTGATGTTGGCCTGCTCGTCGAAGCGGGCCTTGATCTCGACCAGCGCCACCACCTGCTTGCCGGCCTGCGCCGCGTCGATCAACGCGTCCACGATCGGCGAGTCGCCGGACGTGCGGTAGAGCGTCTGCTTGATCGCGAGGACCTTCGGGTCGGCGGCGGCCTGCTCGATGAAGCGCTGCACGCTGGTCGCGAACGACTCGTACGGGTGGTGGACGAGCACATCACCGTCACGCATCGTCGAGAACACCGACTTGGGCGTCTCGCCGTCGGCGAAGCGCGGATTGGTGGCGGGGACGAAGGGGCGTTCCTTGAGCGCGGGCCGGTCGAGGTCGTACACCTGCCACAGCGCGCTGAGATCGAGCAGGCCGGGCAGGCGTTGCAGGTCCTCGGTCTCGACGTCGATCTCGTTGACGAGCAGCTCGACGACCGCGTCGTCGATGTCGTCCTCGACCTCGAGCCGGACGGCCGGTCCGAACCGGCGCCGCATCAGCTCGCGCTCGAGCGCCTGCAGCAGGTCCTCGTCGCGGTCCTCCTCGACCTCGAAGTCGGCGTTGCGAGTGACGCGGAACAGGTGGTGCTCGACGACCTGCATGCCCGGGAACAGCAGCTCCAGGTGCGCGGCGATGAGATCCTCGAGCGGCAGGAACTCGGCCTCGACGGCCGTCTGCGACACCACGACGAACCGCGGCACGTTGTTGGGCACCTTCACCCGGGCGAAGCGCTCCGGGCCGCCGCCGTTCGCGTCGCGCACCAGCACGGCGAGGTTGAGCGAGAGCCCGGAGATGTAGGGGAACGGGTGCGCCGGGTCGACCGCGAGCGGGGTCAGGACCGGGAAGATCTTGCTCTGGAAGTACTCGCCCAGGCGCTGCTTCTCCTCGGCGTCCAGGGCATCCCAGCGACGGATGTGGATGCCCTCGGCCTCGAGCTTCGGGCCGACGTCGTGGAGGAAGCAGCGCGCGTGCCGTTCGACGAGCGTCGCGGTGCGGTCGCCGAGCTTGGCGAGCACCTCGCGCGGGGTGAGCCCGTCCGGCGAGGCCATCTGCAGACCCATGTCCGCCCGTCGCTTCAGACCGGCGACCCGGACCATGTAGAACTCGTCCAGGTTGCTCGCGAAGATGGCGAGGAATTTCATCCGTTCGAGCAGCGGCTGCTGCTGATCCTCGGCCAGCGCGAGCACCCGCTCGTTGAACGCCAGCCAGGACATCTCCCGGTTGCTGTACCGGTCCGCAGGCAGATCGGAATCGAGGTCGGCCTCGGCGACCAGATCACCCTCCGGGACGGAGTCTTCGGCTTCGATGAGCGCACCCATGCCTCTCATCATGCCGCGTCAACCTGAACGCGGAAGGGCTCCGTCCCGGTCGACAACCGTGCGGGTGTGCCTGCCGAGGCCGACCCGGGCGGCGGCCGCGAGATCGTCGGCGGTGTCGACGTCGTGCCGCAGCCCCGGCCCGGCGTCCAATCGGGTCGCGACCGTCGCGTGGCGGGCCGCGGACCCCTCACCGAACAGCGGTTCCAGCTCGCAGCCGGGACGGGCGGTGAGCAGGGTCGTCCCGGTGCCCGGGCCGTCCGGCACAAACGCCGCAGGATGCGCGCTTGCCGCATCCAGGGCCGCGGCGATCTCGTCCGCGCGGACGGCCGGCAGGTCGCCGACGAGCGCCGCGACCCCCTCGCCGGGCCAGCGCGAGCGGGCGTAGTCGGCGCCGTCGCGCAGCGCGCCGTTGAGCCCGCGCCGCGTCTGGACGAGGGTGACGCCATCGGCCGGGCGGTCACCGACGACCACGACCCGGGCCACCGGGCCGGCGGCGTGCACCGCGGCCAGCGTGTCGGCCCGGATCGCGGTGACGAGGTCCTCGAACAGGTCTGACGCGACTGTCGAGGCGAGCCGGCTCTTCGCGCTGGGCAACGACCGCAGCGGCACGAGCACCGTCCACCTCATCGGTTCGCCCCGACCACGACGTGCGCGAACCGCAGTTTGTCGAGCACCTTCGGCGTGAGGACGAACGGGTACAGCGCATCGTGACCCATGCTCTGGTTGACCGCGTTCAGCGCGAACGTGAACGCCACCCAGGCGCGAGCGAGCTCGTCGAAACTCTCGGGGTCGTCGGACGGATCGACTGCCAGCCGCTCGTCCCACGCCACGGCCAGGTCCAGGTCCGGCCCGGCGACATGCACGCCCCAGGCCTGCGCGGTGTGCGTGGTGTCGCGGATGTGCACGTAGTGGGCGAACGTCTCCGCCCAGCCCTCCCACGGATGCGCCGCGGCGTAGTGGCTGACGTGCGTCTCGGTCCACTCGCGGTCGTCGACGTCGGCGTAGTGCTTCTCGAGCGCCGCCTGGTAGTCGGTGCGCTCGTCGCCGAACAGATCGCGGAACCGGTCGAGGAACGGCGTGCCGTCGACCAGCACGGTCCAGTACCAGTGCCCGACTTCGTGACGCAGGTGCCCCAGCAACGTGCGGTACGGCTCGGCGAGCTGCACCCGCATCGCCTCGCGGTGCGGGTCGCTGCCCTCGGCGAGATCGATCGTGATCAGCCCGTCGGCGTGTCCGGTCGTGACCGGCGTGTGCGTGCTCGACAGCAGGTCGAACCGAAGGCCGTCGGTGGTGAGACCGAGGTGGTCGAGCTGGTACACCAGGCGCCGCTTGGCCGACTCGGTCGCCGCGAACGCGGCCAGGCCGGCCCGGTCGTCGTCGGCCGGTCGGGTCGCGGTCAGTGCGCAACTGCCGCACAGCGGGCGGCCGGGCGCGGCCAGCCAGTTGCACTCGGCGAGCTCGTCGTTCGCGCAGCGCTCGGCCGCATCGTCGAGCACGACGAGGTCGGCACGCTCGCGGTCGAAGCCGAGCGGGGAATGGCAGGTCAGGCAGTGGAAGTTCTCGAAGAAGACCAGACTCCGGCACGTGCCGCAGGCAAAAGCGCGCATCGACTCCACGCTAACGCAACAACGGTCACGGGTTTGGCAGACTGCACAGCGACTCGGGGTGCGAGGAAAGGGGGCGACAGCGGTGCCGACGACGAAACTACGCAGACCTGGCCACGGCGAACGGCTGGGCCCGGCCTGGTGGATCGTGATCCTCGTCCTCTACACGCCGTTCTCGTTGCTGATCCGCACCCGCTACCGCAACCTGCAGCGCCTGCCGCAATCCGGCGGCGCGATCGTCGTGGTGAACCATGTCTCGCACGTCGACCCGTTCCTTGCCGCGAAGATGGTCATCGACGGTGCTCGTCGGCCCCGATTCCTCGCCAAGGACTCGATCTTCGACGTGTTTCCGGTCGGCGCGGCGATGCGCGGCATGGGGCACATCCCGGTCAAGCGCGGCACGACCGACGCGTGGCGATCGTTCGATGCGGCTGTGCAGGCGCTTGAGCACGGCGGGATGATCGTGCTACACCCGGAGGGCACCGTGACCCGCGATCCTGACGGCTGGCCGATGATCGGCAAGACCGGAGCGGCCCGGTTGGCGATGCTGGCCCCGGACGTGCCGGTGATCCCGGTCGCGCAGTGGGGGGTGCAGCAGCAGATCGATCTGTACCACAAGACTGTGAAGCTGTTCCCGCGTCCGCGGCACACCCTGTCGGTGGGGGAACCGATCGATCTGTCGGCCTTCCAAGGACGCCGACAGGATGCCGCCACCCTGCACGAGATGACCGACGTGATCATGCACCGGCTGCGCTCGGACGTCGCGGAGCTGCGCGGCGAGCCCGCACCCACCGGTCCGCTGTACACCTGGCGACGCCCGCAGTGAGGGTCGCGGTCCTCGGTGCGGGGAACTGGGGGACGACCTACGCGAAGGTACTGGTCGACGCCGGCAACGACGTGACGCTCTGGGCACGACGCGCGGTGGTCGCCGAGACGATCGAGCAGACCCACGTCAACCCCGACTATCTACCGGGCATCGAGCTGCCCGACCGGCTTCGGGCGACGCACGATGCAGAGCAGGCCCTGCGCGGCGCCGAACTCGTCGCTATCGCGGTCACCTCGCAGTCGCTCCGCGAGAACCTTGCGCTGTGGACGCCGCTGCTGCCGCCGAGCGCGGTGCTGATCAGCCTGATGAAGGGCATCGAGCTCGGCACCACCAAGCGCATGACCGAGGTGATCGCCGAGGTCGCCGGACGGCCCGCCGAGCGCATCGCCGTCGTCTCCGGTCCGAACCTCGCTCTGGAGATAGCTCGGCAGCAGCCGACCGCGACCGTGGTCGCGTGCGTCGACGAGTCCACCGCCACCCTCGTGCAGCAGGCGAGCACCACGTCCTACTTCCGCCCGTACACGAACACCGACGTGATCGGGTGCGAGCTCGGCGGAGCGGTCAAGAACGTGATCGCCCTCGCCTGCGGCATGGCGCAGGGCATGGGCTTCGGCGACAACACGATCGCGTCACTGATCACCCGCGGGCTGGCCGAGACGGCCCGGCTCGGCGTGTCGCTCGGTGCCGACCCGCTGACGTTCGCCGGGCTGGCCGGGCTCGGCGACCTGGTCGCCACCTGCAACTCGCCGCTGTCGCGCAACCGCAGCTTCGGCGAGCGGCTCGGCCGCGGCGAGTCGCTGCAGCAGGCCCAGGAGGCGCTGCACGGGCAGGTGGCCGAAGGCGTCAAGTCGTGCCGGTCGGTGCTCGATCTCGCGCACCGGATGGGCGTCGAGGTGCCCATCACCGCCGCAGTCGAGGCGGTGTGCTTCCGGTCGCTGAGCTCGCGCACGGTCGCCGAGCTGCTGATGTCACGTTCGACCAAGAGCGAGGGACGCTAGGGACACCCCGATAGGGTCGGTGGCGATGACGAAGATACGAGTGGCGGTGGTCTACGGCGGCCGCAGCAGCGAGCACGGCATCTCGGTGGTCTCCGCGGGCAGTGTCATTGCCGCCCTCGACCCCGAGCGGTACGAGGTGGTGCCGGTCGGCATCAAGCGCGACGGCGCCTGGGTGCTGACCGCGGGCGACGCCGAATCGATGCGTATCACCGGGCGCTCGGTCCCGGCGGTCGTCGACGGCACCGCGGTCGTGTTGCCGGCCGACCCGACGGCGAAGGGGCTCGTCGCGGTCGAGCCGGACAGCGGCGTGCAGGCGCTCGAATCGGTGGACGTGGTCTTCCCGGTGCTGCACGGTCGCTTCGGCGAGGACGGCACCATCCAGGGCCTGCTGGAAATGGCCGGCGTCCCGTACGTCGGTCCCGGCGTGTTCGCCAGCGCCGCGGCGATGGACAAGGAGTACACCAAGAAGCTGCTCGCCGCCGAGGGTCTCGCGGTGGGCACTTGGTCGGTGCTGCGTCGCCGTGACCCGGTCGACGTGAGCGCCCTCGAGCCGCTCGGCCTGCCCGCCTTCGTCAAGCCCGCCCGCGCCGGGTCCAGCGTCGGCATCACGAAGATCACCGACTGGGCGCAGCTGCCGGACGCGCTCGCCACCGCCTTCGAGCACGACAACAAGGTGCTTGTCGAGGCCGCGATCACCGGCCACGAGGTCGAGTGCGGCGTGCTGGAGGGCCCGAACGGGGTGCCGGAGGCGTCGGTGCCTGCCGAGATCCGGCTGACCGGCTCGCACGACTGGTACGACTTCGACGCCAAGTACCTCGACGAGGGCTGCGAGTTCGACGTCCCGGCGAAGCTGCCCGGGCACGTGAGCGACGCGCTTCGCCAAGCGGCGTGCCGCGCCTTCGTCGCGCTCGACTGCGCCGGTCTGGCCCGGGTCGACTTCTTCGTCACCGAGGACGAGCAGATCGTCGTCAACGAGGTCAACACGATGCCCGGCTTCACGCCGATCTCGATGTTCCCGCGGATGTGGCAGGCGAGCGGGGTCGAGTACCCGGAGCTGGTCGACCGGCTCATCGCGTCGGCGCTGCGGCGCCACTCGGCCTGACGTCGGGGCGGCCGTTCTCCGGGATCGTTGGGGGGTCTCACCGATGCGCCTGCGCCGTCCTGCGGCGCACGCTGAGGTCATGACTACGACATCGCCACCACCCGTCCACTCCGACGCGCAGCTGTCACGCCCGCGCCAGGGCCGCTGGATCGCCGGCGTCTGTGCCGGGATCGCCGACCGCTACGGCTGGTCGCGCTCGACCGTCCGGCTGGTTGCCGTGCTGTCGTGCCTGCTGCCCGGCCCGCAGTTCGTCGGTTACCTGGTGCTCTGGGCGTTGATGCCGCGGCGCGCCGACTGACCAACTAGCCGCCGGGACGCACGATCTGCTGCACGCTCCAGGAGTTGCCGTCAGGGTCGGAGAAGTACAGGAACCGGCCCCAGGGCAGGTCCTGCACCTCGCCGGGATCGAGGCCGCGCTCGAGGAAGCCCGCCCGCTCGGTCTCGATGTCCGCGGTGACCAGCTGCAGCCCTTTCACCGAGCCGGGTTCGGCGGCGGTGATGCCCTCGCCGAACGCGATCGAACACGCCGATCCCGGCGGGGTGAGCTGCACGAAGCGCAGGCTCGCATCGACGCGCTGGTCGTGGTCGGCGACGAAGCCGGCCTTGTCGACGTAGAAGCCCTTGGCCCGGTCGACATCGCTGACCGGGATGATCACCAGTTCCAGCCGTAGATCGCTCATGCGCCGACGCTAGCGCCGGGGCACGACAACGCGGACCGCTCGCTCGCCGAGCAGCCCGTAGCCGTCCAGGGCCGACGCCGGCCAGCGCTCGTCGGGGCCGTGCGTGACGGTCGTTGCGTCGCGCTCGAAGAACCGGACGTCGATCGTGCGTCCGTGGCTGTCGGTGTAGCGGACGTGCCACGGCGCGAGCCGATCGGCGGTGAAGCCGCGCAGCCCGAGATGTTGGGCGATGGTCGCGGCGTGCCGGGCCTCGAGGAACAGGTCGAGATCGTCGTGCTCACGCACGATCCCGTCGTGTGCCTGCGCACCCCAACTGCCCGACAGCCACGCGACGATGCCCAGGTCGTCGGTGAGGTCGAGGAACGCGAGCACGTCCGGCAGCGTCATCGCCGGCGGACGGCTCACGTGTCGCACGCGACGGGTCGGCGGTCAGTGGTCCGCCGTCGGGGCCCGGCCCCGTCCGCCTGAGGCAACGCGTCGATCATGCGCGCATGATCGCACGCAGCCGGGCGGACGGGCGAGCAGTTCAGCGCCGGCGACGAACCGCCCGCACCGGCAGCCACACGGCCAGGCCCATCAGCGCCATCGCGAGCGGGAAGTGCAGGGCGGTGAGCGCGGGGGAGTCGCCGACGAGGCCGCCCAGGTAGGCCTCGAGGACGAGCAGGACGGTCATCGCGGCGCTGCCGATGAGCAGATCGCGCCGGTCCCTCAGTCGGACCCAGGCGAGCACGGTGGCCGCCGCGGCGAGAGCAATCGCCACCTCGGCGCCGCGCGCGTGCACGTCGACCCAGGACTGCTGGTAGTCCTCGCCCTCGTGGACGAACAGGCCGGCCCACAGTCCTTGGAGCAGGACGGCAAGTGCGGCCAGGCCGATCAGCGCGGTGTAGGCGCGCTGTCCGGGACGCTGTGACGCGCCGGCGGGGGTGGGGCCGGTAGCCGTGGTGGTGGTCGGACGGTCGGTGGCGTGCTCGCTGGTGCGGGCAGCAGTCATCGACGAACTCCTCGGATCATGATGCGGGGGGTGCTGCGGTCCGATCCGACAGTAGGGCATCAAATGCCCGTAAAGTCCGAATCGGCGATGAACTCTGGGTGACACATCGCGGTGCGCCATTCGGGCACAGGGCGCGACTCGGTCAAGTCGTGCCCGTGGGTCGTGGGGCAGTTTCGCGGCGCATTCGATCTTCCCGGGCCGCCGCCGAACGCCGCGCGGCCCCGCGACCGGCCAGGTTCGCCTACTCCGTCCCACGGGTCGCTTCGCGCTGCCGGCGCCGATGCGTCCTGGCGAATTCGTGACCGGTGCGAAGCCCGATGCCAAGACGTCCGGGATCGTCGTGATTACCTGGGTAGGTCTTGTTCGCGGGCTACCCCACCCCCCCGATCGGCCCGCTCCGATGCTTGTGCATCGTCTCGGCGACGTCGCTGTGCCGGCAGCGCTCGCTGACCCCCCGCTGCGACCACCGGCATGCAAGGAGAACCGATGGCCCCCCGCCACCGTGCGCCGCGGCGTGCACAACATCTGATCATCGCGCTCGTCGCCGCTGCGGCGACCCTGTTCGGCCTGACCGCCGCTCTGTCCGTCTCGGCGACCGCGAGCACGTCGATCGCGCTCCAGAACCCGTCGCTGGAAACCGCGACCAATGGCGTCCCGACCTGCTGGCGTGAGAACGGCTGGGGGACGAATACGGCCACCTATGCGCGGACCACGAGCGCGCACACCGGGTCGTGGGCGGAGAAGATCAGCATCTCCTCGTTCAGCTCGGGCGCCCAGCGCCTGCTCGTCGGGACCGGCGACTGTGCGCCCACGCCCGTCGCCGGACAGAGCTACCAGCTTCACGGCTGGTACAAGACGAGCGGCAAGCTGGACTGGGTGGTGCTGTATCTGAGCCGCAGCACCGGCCACTGGACGTACTGGCGCACCGGACCGACGTTGTCGACGACCTCGAGCTGGACCAGCACCAGCTACACGACACCGCCCGTCCCCTCGGACGCGGCGAAGCTGACGTTCGGCCTGGCGCTGGAGTCGACCGGGTCGGCGACCGTCGACGACTTCGGCCTGTCCACGAGCCCGGCGACGACCACCAGTTCGGCACCCGCCACGGGTTCGGCTCCTGCCACGAGTTCGGCACCCGCCACGAGTTCGGCACCCGCCACGAGTTCGGCACCCGCCACGAGTTCGGCACCGGCCACGAGTTCGGCTCCCGCGACCAGTTCGGCTCCTGTCACGAGTTCGGCACCGGCCACGAGTTCGGCACCGGCCACGAGTTCGGCACCGGCCACGAGTTCGGCACCGCCCACGAGTTCGGCGCCCGCGACCAGTTCGGCGCCCGCGACGAGCGGCACGACCTGGTACGTGTCGCGCAACGGCAACAACGGGGACGGCAAGAGCTGGGCGACCGCCTGGAACGAGCTCAACCAGATCAACTGGTCGGTGGTCAAACCCGGCGACACGATCCTGCTCGACGGCGGAGCGACGCCGTGCGCATCGCCGTACAACTTCAGCGGCACGCGTCCTGGTGTCAACTGCGGCATGCAGTACCAGACGACGCTCACCGTCGGCGCGAGCGGAACGAGCACGAGCCCGATCACCATCGCGTTGGCCACCGACGCGGGACACAACGGCACCGCGGTGTTCTTCGGCGGCCGCGCCACGCCGCTGCCGTACTGCCACCAGCCGGCATCGGCCTACAACTACACGCCGGGCCTCGCCGACGGCGTGGTGATCCCCGGACGCAGCTACGTCACCATCGACGGCGGTCACCGCAGCGGGATCGACGTGTACGGCGCGCAACAGGGCATCCGTTTCTCGTCGGACTCCGACAACCACATCACGGTGCGCAACACCGAGGTGTTCGACAACGGCACGGCGTCGACGTCCTCGAACGGCTGGCGCACCGACGCTGAGGGTTTCTCGTTGCGCGGCAACAACCTGACCTTCGACCGTAACATCGTCCACGACAACGGCCAGGACGAGTTCCAGTCCGAGGACGTCGCGACGGGCACGATGCACGACCTCACCTGGACCAACGACTGGATGTACGCACGCCGCGAGAACCCGCTGTACCCGGGTGAGCCGTTCAACGACCTGCAGAGTGTGGGCATCAACGACTGCACCCACGCCGACGGAATCCAGCTGTACTCCGGCGGCGCGCAGAGCGGGCTCACCGTCGACCACAGCGTGTTCGGCCCGCTGGTGAACCAGGGCTTCTACCCCGGCGACTCCGGTACCGGCACGTCGTTCTCGAACGTCAAGGTCACGAACTCACTGTTCGCCGACACCGCGTCGCACAACATCATCTCCGACCTGTCGGTGGCGAACTGGACGCTGGATCACGACACGATCTACGCGACCCAGGGCGGTTTCGAGACGCCGAGCAGCGGCGGCCTGACGCTGACGAACAGCATCAAGTACGGCGGCTACGTCTACGCCCCGGGGCTGTCGAGCAGCGCGACCTCCGGCACGATCTGGTACGGCGGCGACCCGGTGCCGGGCGCGGCCAACATCGACCCGCAGTTCAGCGGGACGCCGTCCGGCAACCTGCCCGGCTACAGCGCCATCGCGTCGGCCGACTTCACCCCGCACTGCTCCGGCTGCGCGGGTAAGGGCAGTCCCATCACGTCGACCAGCGCGCTGCTCGCCCGCATCGACAGTCTGGACGCCGGGTGATCGGGTAGCGGTGATCTCGCTGCAACCCCGGGCGCGGCGAGGTGACGGTCAGGCGATTGCGCCGGCAGAGCGCAGTGCTTCGACCGCCACCTCGTCGTAGCCCAGTTCGTCCAGTAGGGCCGCGGTGTCGCCGCCGATCCCGGTGAGCTCACCGGCGGCGGCCGGCGTCGCCGAGAACCGCGGCGCCGTGTCGGCCAGCACGGCGGTACCGATCGTGGTGTAGGAGTGCCGGGCGACGTTGTGCGGGTGGCCCGGCGCCTCCTCGAGCGTGAGCACCGGCGCGACGCACGCGTCGGTCGCAGCGAAATGTTCGGCCCACTCGTCGCGGCCGCGCGTCTTGAACGCGGCGGCGAGTGCGTCGACGCAGGCCGGCCACTGTGCGGGGTCGTAGGGCGACGGCACGTCGGTCAGCCCGAGGCCATCGACGAGAGCCGCCCAGAACTGCGGCTCGAGCGCACCGACGGCGACGTAGCGGCCGTCCGCGCACTCGTAACAGCGGTAGTTCGGTGCGCCGCCGTCGAGCAGGTTCGCCCCGCGCCGGTCCGTCCAGCCGCCCGCGGCGAGGAAGGTCCGTGTCATCGACGCGAGGTAGGCGGCGCCCTCGGTCATCGCGGCGTCGACGACCTGGCCCTGACCGCTCGCGCGGGCGTGGGTGAGGGCGGCCAGCAGGCCGGTGACGAGGAACATCGCGCCGCCGCCGAAGTCGGCGACGTAGTTCACCGGGGGGACGGGCGGTCCGTCGGCCGCGCCGATGCCGTGCAGCACGCCGCTGACCGCGAGGTAGGTGATGTCGTGCCCGGCGGTGTGGGCGAGCGGGCCTTGCTGGCCCCAGCCGGTCATCCGTCCGTACACGAGTTTCGGGTTGCGGGCGTGCACGTCGTCGGGGCCGACGCCGAGCCGCTCGGCCACGCCCGGACGGAAGCCCTCGATGAGCAGGTCGGCGCTCTCGCACAGCCGCAGCACGACCTCGGCACCGCCGGGCTTGCGCACGTCCACCGCGAGTGAGCGGCGCCCGCGACCCAGCGGGCCGGCGGCCATCGCGTCGAACGGCCCGGTGGCGCTCAGCTTGTCGATGCGCACGACCTCGGCCCCGAGATCGGCGAGCAGCATCCCCGCAAAGGGCACCGGTCCGATCGCGGGCAGTTCGACCACCCGCACGCCGTCCAGCGGTCCAGCCATTCGAGGGCCTCGCTCCCGTTAACTCCGCGAGTGGTCACTAACGCGCCGAGTGGCCAGAAATATCTGACCACTCGCGCGATTAGCGACCACTCGCTAGGGGATGGGGTGGTGCTGGGTCAGAAGGTCTCGCCGTTCCCGGCCTTCTTGTGCAGCAACGGGTTCGGCTCGAAGCGCGGTCCGAACCGCGCCGCGAACTCCTCGGCCCGCGCGACGAATGCCGCGACGCCGCCGGGGAATCCGTTGATGTACTGCAGCACGCCACCGGTCCACGGCGGGAAGCCGATGCCCATGATCGAGCCGATGTTCGCATCCGCGGTCGTGATCAGCACGCCCTCCTCGACGCAGCGCGCCGACTCGACGGCCTCGATGACCAGCATCCGCTCGGACAGCTCCCGCAGGTCGACCGACGCCGGATCCTGGGTGACCGGGAACGCCTCGGCCAGCCCCGGCCACAGCCCGGTGCGCTTGCCCGCCTCGTCGTAGTCGAAGAAGCCCTTGCCGGCCAGGCGTCCCGGCCGGCCGAGCTCGACCATCTTCTCCACGACGTCCTCGGCGGGGTGGCGCACGTAGGCGTCGCCCATCGCCTCGCGGCTCTCGTTGCGGATCTTCAGGAACAGCTCGAGATTGAGCTCGTCGGCGAGCTGCAGCGCACCGACCGGGTACCCGGCCTGTGTGGTCGCCTGCTCGACCGTCATCGGCGCGACGCCCTCACCGAGCATCGCCAGCGCCTCGTTGACGAACGTCCCGATCACGCGAGAGGTGAAGAACCCGCGACTGTCGTTGACGACGATCGGCGTCTTCTTGATCTGCTTGGCGTAATCGAGCGCGCGCGCCAGCGCGGCGTCGGACGTCTGCTCGCCACGGATGATCTCGAGCAGCGGCATCTTGTCCACGGGGGAGAAGAAGTGCAGCCCGATGAAGTCCTGTTTGCGCTGCACGCCTTCGGCCAGTCCGGTGATCGGCAGCGTGGACGTGTTCGACCCGAGCAGGGCGTCCGGCAGCACGACCTTCTCCGCGTGGCTGAACACCTCGTGCTTCAGCGACTGCTTCTCGAACACCGCCTCGACGATCACGTCGCAGCCCTCGAGGCGCGCGTAGTCGTCGGTCGGCGTGATCCGCGCGAGCACCTCGTCGGCCTTGTCCTGCGTCATCTTGCCGCGCGAGACAGCCTTGTCGAGCAGCTTCTTCGAGTAGTTCTTGCCCTTCTCGGCAGCCTCGAGCGAGACGTCCTTGAGCACGACCTCGATGCCGTTCCGGGCGGACACGTAGGCGATTCCGGCGCCCATCATCCCCGCGCCGAGCACGGCGACCTTCTTCGCCGGAATCGGGTCGTAGCCGTCCGGCCGCGAACCGCCTGCGTTGATCGAGTTCAGGTCGAACCAGAACGCCTTGATCATGTTCTTCGCGACCTGACCCTTGGCCAGGTTGACGAAGTAGCGTCCCTCGATCGCGAACGCGGTGTCGACGTCGACGGTCGCGCCCTCGACCGCCGCGCACATGATGTGGTGCGGCGCGGGCATCGGTGCGCCCTTGAGCTGCTTGCGCAGGTTTGCCGGGAACGCCGGCAGCATGCCGGCGAGCTTCGGGCTGGACGGCGTGCCGCCGGGCATCCGGTAACCCTGGGCGTCCCACGCCTGCACAGGCTCGGGGTTGGCCTTGATCCACGCGCGGGCCGCGTCGAGCATCGCATCGGGCGAGTCGGCGAGCTCGTCGACCAGTCCGACGCCGAGGGCGTCGGCGGGCTTGTAGCGCTGACCCTGCAGCAGCACCTTCATCAGCGCGTCGGCCAGGCCGAGCATGCGCACCGTGCGCACCACGCCGCCGGCGCCGGGCAGCAGGCCGAGGGTCACCTCGGGGAAGCCGAACTGTGCCCGCGGGTTGTTCAGTGCGACGCGGTGGTGACAGGCCAGCGCGATCTCGAGGCCGCCGCCGAGGGCCGCACCGTTCAGCGCGGCGACCACGGGCTTGCCGAGCGTCTCGAGCCGGCGCAGGTAGGACTTCATCGCGGTCACGCCCGCAGCGAACTCCGCAGCGTTGTCGTCGTTCACCTGTGCGAGCACGCGCAGGTCACCGCCGGCGAAGAAGGTGTCCTTCGCCGAGGTGACGATCACGCCGGTGATCGAGTCCTTCTGCTCGGTGAGCTTTTCGACAGTCGCCGCCAGTGACGAACGGAAGTCGTCGTTCATGGTGTTGGCGCGCTGGTTCGGATCGTCCAGGGTGAGCGTGACGATGCCGTCGGCGTCCTGGTCCCACTTGATGGTGTCGGTCATGATCAGATTCGCTCCACAATCGTCGCCACGCCCATGCCGCCGCCGACGCACAGCGTCGCGAGGCCGTAGCGCAGGTCACGGGCCTCGAGCTCGTCGACGAGCGTGCCGAGGATCATGGCGCCGGTCGCGCCGAGGGGGTGGCCGAGCGCGATGGCGCCGCCGTTCACGTTGATCTTCTCGTGCGGGATGTCCAGGTCGCGCATGAACTTGAGCACCACTGCGGCGAACGCCTCGTTGAGCTCGAACAGGTCGATGTCCTCGACACCCAGACCCGCCTTGGCCAGCGCCTTCTGCGCGGACGGGGTCGGCCCGGTGAGCATGATCGTCGGCTCGGTGGCAGCGACGCCGACCGAGACGATGCGGGCCCGCGGGGTGAGCCCGTTTGCGGAACCGGCCTGCTCGCTGCCGATGAGCACCAGCCCGGCGCCGTCGACGATGCCGGACGAGTTGCCCGGCGTGTGCACGTGGTTGATCTTCTCGACCCAGTGGTACTTCTGCAGCGCGACGGCGTCGAAACCGCCCATGTCCCCGATCGCGGCGAAGGCCGGCTTGAGCCCGGCCAGCGACTCGACGGTCGTGCCCGCGCGCGGGAACTCGTCGTGCTCGAGCACGATCTGGCCGTTGATGTCGACGACCGGGATCACCGAGCGCGCGAAGTTGCCGTTGGCGATCGCCTTGGCGGCACGGTCCTGCGACTCGGCGGCGTAGGTGTCGACGTCGGCGCGGCTGAAGCCCTCGAGCGTCGCGATCAGGTCGGCACTGACCCCCTGGGGCACGAAGCTGGTGTCGTACGCGGTCTGCGGGTCCATCGCCCACGGGCCGCCGTCGGAGCCCATCGGCACGCGCGACATCGACTCGACGCCGCCGGCCACGATCAGGTCCTCCCAGCCCGAACGCACCTTCTGCGCGGCGATGTTCACGGCCTCGAGGCCGGAGGCGCAGAACCGGTTGATCTGGGTGCCCGGCGCGGAGGTCTCGTAACCCGCGGCCAGGGCGGACGTGCGGGCGATGTCGGCGCCCTGCTCGCTGATCGGTGACACGCAGCCGAGCACGACGTCCTCGACGGCGGCCGGGTCGAGCCCGGGGTTGCGCTTGCGCAACTCCTCGAGCAGCCCCACGACGAGCGAGACGGGCTTGGTGCCGTGCAGTGATCCGGTGTTCTTGCCGCGCCCGCGTGGGGTGCGGATGGCGTCGTAGACGAATGCTTCGGTCATTTACCGTCCTCCGGGAATCAATGAGCGCGCCGATGGTGCCAGCGTCGCTGCCAGTATCACTGTCACAGTCAAGACGCGCCAGTGAAGGTGGTGTGCTCTACATTGGCGGTCATGGCGGCGCCCGCTCGTGCTGATCGGCCGGCCGACGAGTTCACGATCGACGAGCTCGCGGCCCGCACCGGTCTGACCGTACGCACGGTGCGCTTCTATGCAACAGAGGGTTTGCTGCCGCCGCCGCAACGTCGCGGACGGATCGCCTACTACGGCCCGGTGCATCGCATGCGCCTGGAGTTGATCCGCACCCTGCAGGAGCACGGCTACACGCTGGCGGCGATCGAGCGGGTGCTCGCCCGGGTGCCCGCCGACGCCTCACCCGCCGAGTACGCCGTGCAGTCGGCGGTGCTCGCGCCGTGGCTGCCCGAAGTGCCCGAGCAGTTCGACCGCGCAGGCCTCGAACGCCGGGCCGGCCGGCGCATCTCGGACGAGGAGCTGGGCTATCTCGAGCAGGTCGGCGCGCTCGAGCGTGTCGACTCCGGGTCCGAAGCGGAGTTCCGCACATCCTCGGCCGTGCTCGGCCACGCCCTCGAACTGATGCGCCTGCCCGTACCCACCTCGGTGCTGCACGACTCGGCGGCGATCATCCATGAGCACGCCACCGCTGTCGCCGAGGGGCTGACCGAGGTGTTCATCCGGGCGGTCTGGGGTCCCTATCAGCGCGGTGAGTTGGACTCGGAACAGGTCGTGGCGATGCTCGCCCGGCTGCGCCCGCTCGCCGTCCAGGGACTGGTCAGCGCCTTCGGCCACGCCGCCGACCGGGCCGCCCGGCGCGGCCTGGAACGCCCCAGCTGAAGCGCCTTACTTGCGGCGGGTGCACTGCTGCGCCCGCGGCTTGGTCGGGTCCTGCACGCACACCGGCGGCAACACCTTGGCGAGCGCGGTGGCGATCGGCCCGAGCGGCGGCTGGCGGTAGGACGTCGGCACGGCGACGTCCACGTACACCGAGCGGTCGACGGCCGTCCACACGGTTTGCTGCGAGGTGCGCTGCGGCAGGAACAGCACGGCGTCGACGGCGAACAACTGCTCTGACAGTGACGGGTTGAGCGCGGCCGGGCGGGCCACCCCGCAGCGCAGCACGATCGGCGGATCGCCCCACGCCACGATCGAGGACGACGGCGGGTTCGACACCGTGCGGCGCAGGTCGAGCCCGGCCAGCCGCAGCGGCAGCGCGCTGATCACCTTCGCGCAGGTCGACACCGTGGCCGACGAGGAGTCGGCCGGGGCGGTGGCACTCACCGCGGGCAGGACGGTGGTCGACGGAGCCGGGGTGGGGCCGCCGCTGCCCGAGCCGCCGCCCAGCAGCAGTGCGATGACCAGGACGAGCGGGACGGTGACGACGGTCGCGATGAGTGCTGCGCGCCGGACCGCAGGATCGACCGCCACCGGTCCCTAGAGGTGGACGACCGGGCAGGTCAGCGTGCGGGTGATGCCGGCGACCGCCTGCACGTTCGCCACGACCAGCTTGCCGAGTTCGTCGACCGACTCCGCCTCGGCGCGCACGATGACGTCGTAGGGTCCGGTGACGTCCTCGGCGTTGGTGACGCCGGTCAGGTGACCGATGGCCTCGGCGACCTCGGCGGCCTTGCCGACCTCGGTCTGGATCAGGATGTATGCGTTAACCGCCACGGGGAGCGTGTCCTCTCGTCGTCGCGTCGTCGGGACCGGTAGAACGTAGCGTGGCATGGTCCGGTCCAAGGAGGTTGGGGTCATCACCGTTTCGGAACTGGGTGAGTTCGGACTCATCAAGCGCGTCACGGCCGCCATGAGCGGGTCGCAGACCACGCTGGTGGGGCCGGGGGACGACGCTGCCGTGGTCGCCGCGGGCGACGGGCGCGTGGTCGCGACCACGGATCTGCTGATCGAGGGCCGGCACTTCCGCCGCGACTGGTCCAGCGCCAATGACATCGGGCACAAGGCTGCGGCCCGCAACTTCGCCGACATCGTCGCCATGGGTGCGGTCCCGACCGCGCTGCTCGTCGGGTTCGCCGGCCCCGGCTCGCTCGATGTCGAGTGGGTCGACGCGCTGGTCACCGGCATGCGTGAGGAGTGCGGCGAGGTCGGTGCCGCCGTGGTCGGCGGTGACGTCACCGAGGCCGATTCGGTGATGCTCGGCATCACCGCGCTGGGCGACCTGCAGGGGCGTGACCCGGTGACGCTCGGCGGCGCCCGGGTAGGCGACATCGTGGCGGTGTGCGGACGGCTGGGCTGGGCGGCAGGGGGGTTCGCGGTGCTCGGCCGCGGGTTCCGCTCGCCGGTGTCGGTCGTGTCGGCGCACCGCCGTCCCGAACCGCCGTACGCCGAGGGGCCGATCGCGGCCGACCTCGGCGCGACCGCGATGACCGACGTGAGCGATGGGTTGGTCGCGGATCTCGGCAACATCGCCGCGGCGAGCGGTGTACGCATCGACGTCCGCGGCGACGCCGTCGAGGTGCCCGACCGGTTGCGCGAGGTCGGCGCCGCCCTCAACGTCGACCCCCGCGTGTGGGTGCTCACCGGCGGCGACGACTACGCCCTCACCGCGACCTTCCCGAACGGCACCCGGCTGCCCGACACCTGGCGGGTCATCGGGCTGGTCGGCGACGGCGAGGGTGTGCGGGTCGACGGCCGGCGCTGGCCGCAGGGCGGGCACGAGCACTTCCGCTGATGCCGTGCTGAGGCACTTCGTCGTTCGTCCGCGCGCGTTCGACCATCCCGACGCTCGCCTGCTGACCGAGGCGATCCAGCAGTACTACCGCGACATCTACGGCGGCACCGACCGCGACAGCACGGCCGTCGAGGAGTTCACGCCGCCGGACGGGCTGTTCCTGGTCGGCTATCTGGACCGCGCACCGGTGGCCTGCGGCGGCTGGCGGCGCCGTCAGGACGGCTCGGTCGAGATCAAGCGGATGTACGTCGATCCGGCCCGCCGCGGCGGCGGGCTCGCGCGGCGCCTGCTCGCCGAACTCGAGCGCACCGCGGGCGCGGCCGGGGCGTCGCGGGTGGTGCTGAACACCGGATACCTGCAGGTCGAGGCGATCGGGTTCTACGAGGCGAGCGGCTACGTACGCACCGACGATCGCTTCGGTGTGTACGAGGCGATCGACGGTGCGTACTTCTTCGACAAGGCGATCTAGGCGAGGTTCGTCGGCGCCCAGAACGAGTCGGTCGCGCCGTGCACGAGCAGCCGCGGCGAGTGGCACGACGACGAGGTCACAGTCGATCCGACCTGCAGCACGTAGACGCCTTCTGCGGCCTTGCTGCCGCCGGTGCCGATCGAGTAGGTGAGGCCTCCGGCGCTCGGCGACCAGCCGAAGCTGCCCGGCCAGTCCGACTGCACGGGCGAGTCGAGCTCGCAGCGCATCGACGGACGCGCGGGCGGTCCGCTGGTCGTCCAGAGCCGGACGACCGGTTCGCCGGTGTTCGGCGAGATCCCGCCGCTGGCGAGCTTGCCGCCGCGGAGCACGGGCGTGCCGTAGGTGGAGTCGGCGGCGTCCCCCGACTGCACCCACGTCCGCGCGATGTGGCTCGGCAGGTCGGCGTAGTAGAAAGCCTGCATGCCCACGAAGTCGTTGTCCAGCAGGACTCGTGTGCTGGTGACCCACAGCCCCATCTCGAGCATGTTCGCGTCGCCGTTCGCGCGCTTGATGAGCGTGGCGCCGGTGCCGTTGGTGTTGATGACGACCGTGTCGAAGTCGACGCCGGCCGAGCAGTCGGCGCCGATGACGTTCTCGAGCACGGTGTAGACGATGTGCTTGCCGTCCGGCGACACCGCAGCGTTGGCGATCCCGCGCGGCTGCGTCTTCGTGAAGCACGGTTGGGTCTTCACCGTGTGGGTGCCGAACTGCAGCGGATGGATCGTGCGGATCTTGGCGCCGTTGCGGTTCATCACGTGCAGGTAGCCCTGGGTGTCCATCGGCGACACCCGCTGGTTGCGGTAGGCGACGACGATCGTGCCGTTGCTCGACGCGGACGGGCTGCGGTAGCCCACGCCTCCGGTGCGGTCGTGCGTCGCCGCCCCGCCGTCGTGCGTGATCCGCCGGGTCGTGCGCCCGTCGGGCGTGACCGCGTAGATGTCGTGGTTCTTGACGTACAGGATGCTGCCGGCGGGCGTCGCGCCGTGCGCCGTACCGGCTGCCGCCGGCGTGCCGCCGCCGGCGGCGGCGAGGGTGAGTGCGAGAACCAGGATCGAGCGCGTCCCACCCCGTGCGCTCGATCGGGTCGATGTCTGCATGCGTCACAGCGTCGGCGAGAGCACCGCGCCGCCGCGACGCATAGTTGCGCCACGTTTGCGTCGCGACCGTGGTCAGTTCCGCCCCGGACCGCGGTCGGTGATGCCGTGGCGGCGGGCCAGGACGACGGCTTCGGACGTGGTGCGCGCGCCGAGGGCGCGGCGGGCCGCGGCGAGGCGGCGGTCGGCGGTGCGCCGGGACATGTGCAGCGCCCGGGCGGCCCCACCGAGGCTGGCGCCGGCGACCAGGTGGGCGAGCAGTTCGCGCTCCTCGGTGGACAGGACGGGCGCCTCGGACCCGTCGCCGACGACGTGGTCGAGCGCACCGAGGCGGCGCAGGTCGTCGCAGAGCTGGTCGATGACCGCACGCTCGCCCGCGCCGAGCACCACGAGGTCGCACCCGCGCACCGCAGCGAGCACGGCCCGGGCCGCGTCGGCGGCGTCGATCACGGCACCGACCCGGACCGCGCCGGGCGGGGCCGGCCCGTCCCACCCGTCCACGAGGGGGGCGCCGAAACCGGCCGCGATGCCGCGCGCCGCGCCCGCCTCGGCGTTCTCCAGGACGACGAAGCGCGCCATCAGCCCGCCTCGCCGGCGAGCGCTGCAGCGTGGGTGCGCCCGGTCGCGCCGAGCTTGGTGACCGCCGAGCCGACCTGCGTGACCACGGTGTGCCGCGAGATACCCAGCCGCTGCGCGATCTCGGCGTTGGTCAGGCCGGCGCCGACCAGCCGCAACACCTCGCGCTGGCGGCCGGTCAGCAGGTCGTCGGGATCGTGCGTACGCGGCGCCGAGCGGCGCACCCCGGCGGCCCGCAGCGACCGGTGCACGCGCGCCAGCAACGGCAGGAACCCGGCCGAGGAGATGCGGGCCTCGGCCTGTTCGAGCAGCGTGATCGCGGCGTCCCGGTCGCCCGCCGCGCGGGCCGCCTCGCCCGCGGCCCACAGGCACCGCAGCTCGCCGCGCCGGTGGAACGGCGCCCACCCGCGCGCCGCGGCCAGGAAGCTGTCGCGGCCGTCCTCACCCGCGCACAGCTGCCGGATGCCCTCGGTCTCGAGCGGGATGTTGCGCAGGATGGCCCGCGGGTGCTCCGGCGCGGCCGGGCCCGGATCACGTCCCAGGTCGTGCGCCGCCCAGGCCCGGGTGACGCGGAAGAACTCGAGGTTCGGATCCTGCTCGGTGCGCTGGAGGATCTCGCTCGACAGCTCGAGCGCGGTCGCCGGCTGTCCGCCCCACAGCGCCGCCTCGGTGCGGATCCAGGTCGACTGGATCGTGCCGCGGTAGTCGTCGCTGGTCGGCTCGCGTTCGAGCAACCGCAGCGCTTCGTCGATCCGACCGAGGTCGATCAGTGCCACGCACATCACCTCGACCAGCGAGTCGCGGTCGCGGGCGTCGCTGGGTTGCTCGAGCAGCGCCTCGGCGTCGTGCACGGCGTTCCGGTAGTCGCCGAGATGGAACTCCAGCAGCGTGCGGTGCACCCGCAGATAGGCATCCCACCGACCCAGACCGAGGTCGTTCGCGCGCCGGATGGACTGCTCGACGAGGGTCATGCCGGTGGCCGGCGACTCGCCCGACTCGTAGTAGGTGACCAGATTGCCGGACGCCTGGAACTCGGTGTTGACGTCGTCGGTGACGCGGGCGACCTCGATGGCGGTGCGCAGGTGCTCATCGCCACCGGGCTGGTCGGCGACCACCAGAGCCGTCCCGTAGAGGTATTCGGCACGGGCGATGTCGACACCGGTGCGGCGGGCGAGGGTCAACGCGGACTCTGCCGACGCGACCCCGCCTTCGATGTCGACGTCGAGGAAGATCGGTACCCGGGCGCTCTCGATCAGCAGCTTGACCTCGACGTCGGTGCCCGTCCCGCCCACCAGGGCCAGGCCCTGGTCGAGGTGGCGGCGCAAGCCTTCGGTGTCCCGGGTCGACCACGCGGCCCGGGCGCGCAACAGGCACGCCTCCGCGCTCGCGTCGCGGTTGGCGGTGTCGATCAGGTCCAGGACCGCCGTCATCGCGTCCAGGTCGTGGACGCGTTCGAGGGCGACTGCCGCGCGCAGGCGCAGCGCGTCGCTGCCGCTCGCGCAGGCGGCCGCGATGCCGAGGTGGGCCGCCTGTTCGCCCGGACGGTCGGTGTCCGCGGCTGCCTTCATTGCTGCCGCGAAGGCCTCGTCACGCGCGCCGGCGAGCTGGAAGTGCCGGGCCCGCTCGCCCTCGTCGCTCACGACGCGCGCCAACAGGCGATGCAGCGAGGCGAGCTCGTCGGGCTGCAGCTGGTCGACCATGACCTCGGCGAGCAGCGCGTGCCGCACCGCGATGCCGGTCGCGGTCTCGACCACCAGGTCGGCCTCGAGCAGGCTCTTGACGCCCGCGTCGTCGAGCTCGCCCGCGACCATCGGCCGGCCGGCGAGGGCGAGCATGGCGAAGGCATCGCGCCCGACCGCGTCGAGGGTGCGCAACCGGGCCGCGATCGCCAGCCGCAGGCTCGCGCTCGGCTCGCCGGACGCGGTGAGCTCGCGCAGCAGCAGCGGGTTGCCGCCGGTGCGGTCGACGACTCTGCGGACTGCCGAGTCGCCGAGGTCGGGACGCAGAGAGCGCACGACAGCACCCGCGTCCTCCGGGCCGAGCGGGGTCAGCGGCACCTCGACGAAGCCGGCGGCCCGCAACCGTTCGAGGACGGCCGGCGCATCGCCGTCGCCGCGGCGCACGCCGGCGAGCAGGCCGAGGCGGCCGGCGAGCTGGATGGTCACCTCCAGCGTCCCGGCGTCGGCCCACTGCAGATCGTCGAGCACAAGTACCCCGCTGCCGACGAGCTTCGTGACCGCGGCCGTCACCGCGGTCGCATCGGCGCCGCCGAAGGACCTGCCGAGCGCGCGTTCGAGCGGCAGGTACTGCATCCAGGACAGCGTCGCCAGCGCGCCGCCCTCGGCCGCCGGCCGCCCGCTCGCGGACGCGACGGCCCGCACCAGGGTGGTCTTGCCGATCCCGGCCTCACCCACCACCACGGCCGGACGGTCCTCGGCGAGCAGGCCGGCCACCTGCGCCGCCTCGGCGTCTCGGCCCACGACGCTGCGGGGCATGCCCTAGATCATGGCAAAACCTGACGCCGTGTGCGGGGTATTCGCGCGATCTTTCTCTGCCCGAGCGTGCAAACAGCCCGCCTCCGGGGGAGACGGGCTGTTCCAGGCAGTGCGACGGCCTCAGCCGCGTACGACCTTGCCGGCTTTCAGGCACGACGTGCACACCGTGATGCGCCGGCGGGTGCCGGGCGCAACCAGGGCACGCACTTTCTGCACGTTCGGGTTCCACCGCCGGTGGGTACGGCGGTGGGAGTGCGAGACGGACATGCCGAAGCCGGGCCCCTTGCCGCAGACATCGCAGACGCTGGCCACAATGGCCTCCTTGGACGTGCCGATCAGTGTGGACGACCCGATCCATGACGGAATTCGGGCAACCGGAGCAGTCTAACCGGTCAGCTTCGACGGCTGCAAAACTGTCGGGAGCGCGACGTATGGTCACGCCGACGTCGTTGGGTCGCAGGGGGTGCACGTGCACGAGAGTTTGCGGGCGCTCGACGCGCGGGCCGTGCACGCCTGGGCCGCGGCCGCCTGTGCCTCGCTCGACACGCACCGAGCCGAGATCGACCGGCTCAACGTGTTCCCCGTCCACGACAGCGACACCGGCACCAACCTCGCCACCACGCTGCGCGCCGGCCTGACGGCTCTCGAAGCGGCTCTGGACACGACCTCGCACCACGCCGCGCCGACCGACGCGGCGGCGGCGCTCGCGGTGCTCGCCCGGGGGACCGTGCTCGGCGCGAGCGGCAACTCCGGCAACATCGCCGCCCAGCTGCTGCGGGCCCTCGCCGACACCGTCGCCGAGTCCGGCCGGTGGGACGCGGCGACACTGCGGGCCGGGCTGCGCCGCGGCGCGGTCGAGGCCCGGGCCGCGGTGGCCGACCCCGTCGAGGGCACGATCCTCACCGTCGCCGCGGCGGCCGCCGACGCCGTCGCCGGCTCCGCGGACTCGGCGGCCACGCTCGCCGAGGTCGCAGCGGTCGCGCTCGTCGCCGCCGACGAGGCGCTGCGCCGCACGCCGGAGCAGCTCGACGTGCTCGCCCGGGCCGGCGTCGTGGACGCCGGCGGCCAGGGCTTCGTGCTCATCCTCGAGGCGCTGGTGCTCGTGCTCGGGGCCGGCTCGACCTCGATCGCCCCGGTGCACGCCCCCGCCGGACTCGAGGCCGTCCCCGTCGAGCACGACCGCACCACCGGCGGCGGCGCCTTCGAGGTCGCCTACCTGCTCGACATCGGCCCGGCCGTCGACGCCGATCCGCTGTCCACCCAGCTGCGCGGGGCGCTGCTGCGGCTCGGCGACTCGGTGGTGGTGGTCGGCAGTGGCGAGGGCACGCTCTCGGTGCACGTGCACACCGACGACGTCGGCGCCGCCGTCGAGGCGGGCCTGGCCGGCGGGCGTCCCTACCGCATCTCGATCACGCCGCTGGTCGAGCCGCCCGGCGCGCCCAAACCCGGCGCCGTCGTGGCCGTCTGTCCCGACAGCGGGCTCGCGGCGATGTTCGCCCGCGAGGGCGTCGAGGTGGTCGCCGGCGCCGCTCTCGGCGCGGCCGACGTCGTCACCGCCGTCCGCGCGTGCGCCGCCCGCGAGGTGGTGCTGCTGCCCACCGATGTCGCGCTCGCCGCGATCGCCGAGCGAGCCGCGCACGAGCTGCGCCGCGACGGCCTGCGCGTCGTCGTCATCCCGACCCGCTCACCGGTGCAGGCCCTCGCCGCCGTCGCCGTCCACGACCCGACCCGCGGGGTCGACGACGACGTCGTCGCGATGGCCGAGGCCGCCGCCGCGACCCGCGTCGCCGAGATCACCGTCGCCGAGCACGAGTCACTGACCTCGGCCGGCGTCTGCCAGCCCGGCGACGTGCTCGGGCTCATCGACGGCGAGGTCGTCGACATCGGGCGCGGCGTGCTGGCCGTCACCTTGACCGTCGTCGACCGGTTGCTCGGGATCGGCGCCGAGCTGATGACCGTGCTGCTCGGCGACGACGCCCCGTCCGGGCTCGGCGAGCTCGTCCGGCGGCACGTGCGCGACCGCACCCCGCTCACCGAGGTCACCGTCTACGAGATCGGGCTCACGAGCGGCCCGATCGTCATCGGGGTCGAATGATCACCCTCGACTCCAAGATCGACGAGGCGGTCGGTGGCCGCACCGCCAAACCGATCGAGCGTGGCCTGGGGCTGCGCACGGTCGGCGAGCTGCTCCGCCACTACCCGCGGCGGTTGGCCGAGCGCGGCGAGCTCACCGATCTCGCCTCGCTGCAGCTCGAGGAAGAAGTCACCGTCCTGGCGACGGTGAAAAAGGCCGCCATGGTCGGCCGGCCGCCCGCCGAACGCGCCGTGGTCACCGTCAGCGACGGCAAGGGCGAGCTCGACCTGGTGTTCTTCGGCGGCAGGCGCAGCAAGTGGCGGGTCGACACCGCTCCCGCGGGGACGCTCGGGCTGTTCTCCGGCAAGGTCGGCGTGTTCAACCGGCGGCGCCAGCTCGTCCATCCCGAATGGCTCCTGCTCCAGCGCGACGAGCTGGCCGAGCACGAGGCCGACGCCTTCGCCGCCGCGCTGATCCCGGTCTACCCGGCGACCAAGGACGTGCGGTCGTGGACGATCGCGAACTCGATCGCGCAGATCCTGGACATGCTCGACGACCTGCCCGACCCGGTGCCGGCCGAGGTGCGGGCCCGCCACGGCCTGCAGAGCCTCGACAGCGCGCTGCGGGCGGTGCACCGTCCGAAGGACCGCGCCGACTGGTACCGCGCCAAGCAGCGGCTGAAGTGGGACGAAGCGTTCGCGCTGCAGCTCGTGCTGGCCCAGCGTCGCCGCGCCGCGGGCCTGAATCCGGCGCGGCCGCGCGGGAAAATCGATGGCGGCCTGCTCGACGCCTTCGACGACCGGCTCCCGTTCGCGCTCACGGCGGGGCAGCGTGCGGTCGGCGACACCATCGCCGCCGAGCTCGCGGGCGAGCACCCGATGCACCGGTTGTTGCAGGGCGAGGTCGGGTCCGGCAAGACCGTCGTCGCGCTCCGGGCAATGCTGCAGGCCGTCGACGCCGGTGCCCAGGCGGCGTTGCTCGCCCCCACCGAGGTGCTCGCCGCGCAGCACGCCCGCACGATCGAGGCGATGCTCGGCCCGCTCGCGCTCGCCGGCCAGCTCGGAGCGGCCGACGTCGCGACCCGCGCCGTGCTGCTGACCGGTTCGCTGCCGGCCGCGGCGCGCAAGCGAGCACTGCTCGATGCCGCATCCGGCGCGGCGGGCATCGTCATCGGTACCCACGCGTTGATCCAGGAACACGTCCGGTTCGCTGAGCTCGGCCTCGTCGTCGTCGACGAGCAGCACCGCTTCGGCGTCGAGCAGCGTGACGCGTTGCGCTCGAAGTCGGCAACGCCGCCGCACCTGCTGGTCATGACGGCGACCCCGATCCCGCGCACCGTGGCGATGACCGTGTTCGGTGACCTCGAGACCTCGACGCTCACCGAACTGCCCGCCGGGCGCGCGCCGATATCGACCTCGGTGGTGCCGGCGGGGGAGAAGCCGACCTGGCTCGACCGGGCGTGGCAGCGCATCCGCGAGGAGGTCGCGGCCGGCCGACAGGCCTATGTCGTGTGCCCACGCATCGGTCTGGACGGCGATTCCGACGCCGATCCCGACCTCGATCCCGACGACGCCCCCGACGACGTCGATCCGGCAGACGGGGCGGCGCGCCGTCCCCCGCTGGCTGTGGTCGACGTGCTCGCCCTGCTCGCCGAGGGGCCGCTGCAGGGCCTGCGGCTGGCGCCGCTGCACGGCCGGCTCACCCCGGAGGACAAGGACCGCACGATGACCGCCTTCGCGGCCGGGGACATCGACGTCCTGGTGGCCACCACGGTGGTCGAGGTCGGGGTCGACGTACCCAACTCGACCGTCATGGTGGTGATGGATGCCGACCGGTTCGGGGTGTCGCAACTGCACCAGTTGCGTGGCCGGATCGGGCGCGGCGGCCACCCGGGTCTGTGCCTGCTCGTCACCGACGCGCCCGACGGCGCGCCCGCACGCGAGCGCCTCGACGCGGTCGCCTCGACCACCGACGGGTTCGTCCTCGCCCGGCTCGACGTCGAGCAGCGCCGCGAGGGCGACGTCCTCGGCGTGGCCCAGTCCGGGCGGCGCTCGCAGCTCAAGCTGCTCTCGCTGCTCAAGGACGAGGACCTCATCGTCGCGGCCCGCGCCGAGGCGGGCACGCTGATCGCCGCCGACCCCGAGCTGGCCGATCACCCCGGTCTCGCCGCGCAGGTGGCGGATCTGGTGGCCGAGGAGCAGGCGGCCTACCTGGACAAGGCGTGACCAGGATCGTTGCCGGCGCCGCGAAGGGCCGGCGGCTGCAGGTACCCGACCGCGGCACGCGGCCGACGTCCGAGCGGGCCCGCGAGGCGATGTTCAACACGCTGCGCTCGCAGCTGGACGTCGAGGGCGCGGCGGTGCTCGACCTGTTCGCCGGCAGCGGCGCCGTCGGCCTCGAGGCGCTCTCGCGCGGGGCCCGGCGCGCGGTGTTCGTCGAGTCCGACCGCCGCGCCGCCCAGGTGCTGCAGCAAAACCTCGACACCGTCGCGCTCGACGGTGGGCAGCTGCTGCGCCGGCCGGTCGCGAGCGTGCTCGCCGGCCCGGGGGAGGCGTTCGACCTGGTCTTCGCCGACCCGCCCTACGCCGTGGGCGAGAACGAGCTCGCGGCGATGCTGCAGGGGCTGGTCACCGGCGGCTGGCTCGCCGACGACGCCGTGGTGGTGCTCGAACGCTCGTCCCGCGGGCCCGAGCCGCAGTGGCCGAAGGGCATTGCGCTGGTCACAGACCGTCGCTACGGGGAGGGTCGGCTTTGGTACGGTCGCCGTCAGTCATGAGCGCCGACAACGTCATCCGCCGTGCCGTCTGCCCGGGGTCGTTCGACCCGGTGACCAACGGCCATCTGGACATCATCTCGCGTGCCGCCCAGCTCTACGACGAGGTGACGGTGGCGGTGTTCGTGAACCAGTCCAAGTCGAGCTTGTTCAGCCTCGACGAACGGCGTGAACTGCTCGAAGAGGTCACCGCCCAGTACGGCAACGTCAAGATCGACAGTTTCGAGGGGCTGGTCGTCGACTACTGCAAGGCGCACGACATCGCGGTGATCGTGAAGGGTCTGCGGGCGGTCAGCGACTTCGACTACGAGCTGCAGATGGCCCAGATGAACCGCGGGCTGGCCGGGATCGACACGCTGTTCATGCCGACTAACCCGGAATACAGCTTCCTCGCATCTAGCCTGGTCAAGGAGATCGCGAAGTGGGGTGGCGACGTGTCGTCGCTGGTCCCGCCGAACGTCCTCAAACGCCTCATCGATCGATCCAGCGGCGCCTGACGGCAACCCCGGCGGCGCCACGCCCCAGCGAGGTGCCGATGACCGACCAGTCCCTGCGACGTGCGGACGAGTTGCTGACCGAACTGGTCGAGCAGGTGGAGACCGCGCGCTCGATGCCGATGTCCTCCTCCTGCGTGCTGCCCCGCGAACGCCTGCTCGACCTGCTCGACGAGCTGCGCGAGGTGCTGCCGCCCGAGATCGACGAGGCGCGCAAGGTCATCGCCAGCCGCGACGCGCTGCTGCACGACGCCTACGCCGAGGCCGCCGCGGTGCGTGAGAAAGCCGCCGCCGAGGCCGAGACGATGACCGAGAACGCCCGGGGTCGGGGCGCCGACATCGTCCACGACGCCGAGGTGCAGGCCTACGAGACCGTCGAGCGCGGCAAGGCCGAGCACGCCACCCTGGTGTCGGCGACCACCATCCACCAGTCGGCGGCCCGCGCGGCGGGGGAGCTGCGTGAGCAGACCGACGCCTACGCGCGCGGGCTGCACCAGCAGGCCGACCAGTACCACGAGAGCACCATCGCCGAGGCCGACCGCTACGCCGCCGACATCCGTGCCGAGGCCGAGCGGTATGCCGCCAAGCTCGCCGGCGACAGCGAGGACTACGCCGACCGCACGCTCTACGAGCTGGCGATGACCCTGCAGCGGGCCGCGCACACCGCCGAGCAGGGCCGGGTCGCGCTCGCCCAGCGCCGCGCAGCGCACGACCCGGCGCACGACGCGGCACCGGCGCAGCCGGACGAGGTCTACGACGCGGCGGCCGACCCGACCGATGACGAGGCCGAGGAGATCGACGCGCCGGCCGCAGCTGCGGGCGAGCCCGCCCACGCGTCCGACGAGCCGGAGGCCGACGGTCCGGCCGCGTCCGCCGGGTTCCAGGACCAGCAGGTCACCCTCTGACGCCGCGCATTTCAGGGACGGCCGGGCTCTCGGCTATCCTGAACGACGGCCTCATCCGATCACGGCCCTAGTTGGTATGCCCGAGAACTCGACACCGTCCCCGCGCCGCGCGCCAGGTCCCGACCCGCGCAGCCCGTACGTCTTCGACGTCCGGCTGCTCGGTCGTCGACCCGGTGCGATGCGGACCGACCGGCGTCAGGTTCCCGCGCCTGCGAACCTCGGCAGTGAACTCATCGGGGTGGCGGAAGGAGCTCCGCTCACAGTCGACGTCCGGCTGGAGTCGGTGACCGAGGGCGTGCTCGTCACGGCCCACGTCACCGCTTCGCTACGCGGCGAGTGCGCGCGGTGCCTCGATCCGATCACCGACGAGATCGCGGTCGACGTCGTGGAACTGTTCGCCTATCCGGACAGCGTCACCGACGAGACGACCGAGGCGGATGAGGTCCACCGGATCGAGAACGACCTGATCGATCTCGACCCGGTGGTGCGTGACGGCGTCGTCCTCGCCCTACCCTGGACTCCGCTGTGCCGACCGGACTGCGCCGGGCTGTGCCCCACCTGCGGGCAACGCCTGGACGAACTGCCGTCCGATCACACGCACGAGACGATCGACCCTCGCTGGGCAGCGCTTCGCGCGCTGGTCGACGAGGACAACTGATGAGTTCCACCTGATCGCAACACCTGACGAAGGAGCACCGACGTGGCCGTCCCGAAGCGGAAGACCTCGCGCAGCAACACCCGGTCCCGCCGGTCGCAGTGGAAGACCAGCGCCCCGACCCTGGTCGTCTGCCCGAACCGCGCGTGCGGCGAGCTGAAGCTGCCGCACACCGCGTGCGCCAACTGCGGCCAGTACGACGGCAAGCAGGTTCTCTCGGTCTGAGACCTGCACCCACCTCGCCCGAATGGCAGCGCGCTCGCATCCCGCTGATCAGGCCGGCCTTGCCGCCGCGCTCGGCGTCGAACTGGACGCCGAGCTGTTGCGCCGTGCCCTGACCCACCGGTCCTACGCCTACGAGCACGGCGGGCTGCCGCACAACGAGCGGCTGGAGTTCCTCGGCGACTCGGTGCTCGGCGTGGTGGTCACCGAGACGCTGTACCGCGCGCACCCCGACCTGCCCGAGGGACGGCTGGCCAAGCTGCGCGCGTCCGTGGTCAACATGCGCGCGCTCGCCGACGTCGCCCGCGGCGTCGGCCCGGGCGGTCTCGGCGCCTACCTGCACCTGGGCCGCGGCGAGGAGGCCACCGGCGGGCGGGACAAGTCGAGCATCCTCGCCGACGCGCTCGAGGCGCTGCTCGGCGCAATCTACTTCGAGCACGGGCTGCCCACCTCGGCGCGGGTCGTCCACGACCTGTTCGACACGCTGATGATCGACGTGGCCGAGAGCGGCGCCGGGCTGGACTGGAAGACCAGCCTGCAGGAGCTCACCGCCGAGCGCGGGCTCGGCGTGCCCGACTACACGATGACCTCGAGCGGGCCGGACCACCAGAAGACCTTCACGGCCGC
>DATBTJ010000059.1:0-9511 GCA_036559305.1 Jatrophihabitans sp. | reverse complement strand
CCGCCGGACGCCCCGATCTCGATGATCGACGCCCGCGACCTCGCCCGGTTCGCGCTGC
The DNA here is from genome assembly GCA_036559305.1 of Jatrophihabitans sp. Lineage (GTDB taxonomy): Bacteria > Actinomycetota > Actinomycetes > Mycobacteriales > Jatrophihabitantaceae > RYN-133. The sequence goes on along the minus strand of DATBTJ010000059.1, from coordinate 9,453 downwards.
TCGCCGTGCCCGGCACCTTCCAGGCGCCCGGCCCGTCCGATCGCGACACCCGGGCCGACCTCATGGCCGCCGCACGAGCGGCGACCGGCAGCGACGCACGGTTCACCTACATCACCGACGAGGGCTGGCTCGCCGCGCAGGGCCTGCAGTTCTGGACCGAGCTGCCGCTGTGGATCCCGGCCGACGACGGCCCAGCGACGTTCCGCTGCGACGCCGCCGCGGCCGAGGCGGCCGGATTGCGCTGGCGCCCGCTGGCCGAGACGCTCGCCGACACCTGGGCCTGGCAACGCTCACGCGAGGGCGGCTGGCAGCCGTCGCCGGCCACACCCGGCCTGGCCGCGGACCGCGAGCAGCACCTGATCACCGCCTGGGCCGCCCGTTCCTGAGCGCGGTGTCCCCGGCGCCGCCGGGGATCCGTAAGGTGCGGACCATGATGCACGTGCTCGCGAACCCCATCTCGCCCGACACGCTGCTCAGCAACTTCGGGCTGGCCGGGCTGGCCGTGATCCTGTTCGCCGAGTGCGGCCTGCTGATCGGCTTCTTCCTGCCCGGCGACACGATCCTGCTGGCAGCCGGCATCTCGATCTCCGTCGGGACGATCCACACCTCGCTCGCGTGGTACCTGATCATCGCCCCGATCGCCGCGACGATCGGCAACATCGTCGGCTACTGGATCGGTTACAGCGCCGGCCCCAAGGTGTTCGACCGTCCCGACTCGAAACTGTTCCGCCCCGAATACGTCGCCCGGGCACACAACTTCTTCCAGCGCTACGGAGTCCTGACGATCCTGATCGCGCGCTTCGTGCCGATCGTGCGCACCGTCGCGACGGTGATGGCCGGTACCGGACGGATGAAGTTCTCGGTCTTCGCGATCGTGTCGCTCATCGGCGGCATCATCTGGACCAACGGCGTGCTGCTCATCGGTTACGCCCTGGGCAACGTCAAGTTCGTCCGCGATCACAAGAGCTACATCGACTACGCGGTGATCGCGGTCGTCATCTTGTCGCTGGTCCCGACGGCGATCCACTACCTGCAGGCGCGCCGGCGTACCCGCAACGAGGCCTGAGGCTCAGTCGCACAACCGCTTGAGGTGGTCCGGCGGGTCCAGGTGCACGCCGAGGAACGAGAACCCGCACCGGTGTTCGGAGATGCGGTGCTGGATGTGGTCGCGCTGCTGCCACACCACGAAGGCGAGGACGACGACCGCCACCGCGACGACGACGCGCACCGCCAGCGCGGTGATGACGGAGCTGATGACCAGCCCGAGAACGATCAGCGCGGCGATGATGCCGAGCCCCAGCGGCGTGACCTGACCGGCGTCCAGTGCTAGCACCACAGCAGCGAACGATAGCCTCGAGACGTGCAATCGCCTCCGGAACTGTCCCCCGGCGGCCTGCGTGTCGTCGCACTCGGCGGGATCAAAGAGATCGGCCGGAACATGACGATGTTCGAGCATCGTCCGCCGACCGGCGCCGCACGGCTGCTCGTCGTCGACTGCGGGATGCTGCTCGGCAAGACCAACTCGCCCGGTGTGGACGTCACGCTGCCCGATTGGTCGTACTTCGACGATCGCCTCGATGAGATCGACGCGGTGGTGCTCACGCACGGCCACGAGGACCACATCGGTGCGCTGCCCTACCTGCTGCGGGCGCGGCGCGACATCCCGATCTACGGGTCGCGGCTCACGCTCGCGCTGGTGGCCGCCAAGCTCGAGCAGCACCGCATCCGCAAGCCCGACCTGCGGCAGGTCCGCGAGGGCGAACTGACCGACGTGGGTCCGTGGGGGCTGGAGTTCTTCGCGGTCAACCACTCGATCCCGGACGCGCTGGCGGTCGCCATCCGGGTCGGCGGGCAGACCGTCCTGCACACCGGCGACTTCAAGATGGACCAGACCCCGCTGGACGGCCGGATCACCGACCTGAACGGGTTCGCCCGGCTCGGCGACGAGGGCGTCGATCTGCTGCTGGCCGACTCGACCAACGCCGAGGTCGGCGGGTTCATCCCGTCCGAGCGCGACGTGGGCCGGGTGGTCGCCGATGTCATCGCCAAGGCGCCGGGCCGGATCATCGTGGCTTGCTTCGCCTCGCACGTCCACCGGGTGCAGCAGGTGCTCGACGCGGCGCTGCAGACCGGGCGGCAGGTGGCGCTGGTGGGCCGGTCGATGGTGCGCAACATGGGGATCGCGCGCGAGCTCGGCCTGCTGCGGGTCCCCGACGGGCTGCTGATCGATCTCAAGGTGGCTGAGGAGCTGCCCTCGCGCCGGGTCCTGCTCATCTCGACCGGCTCGCAGGGCGAGCCGCTCTCGGCGCTGTCGCGGATGGCCAACCGTGACCACCAGACCGTGCGCATCGGCTCCGACGACACGATCCTGCTGGCGTCCTCGCTGATCCCGGGTAACGAGACGTCCGTCGGCCAGGTGATCAACGGGCTGTCGCGCCTCGGCGCGACCGTCGTGCACAAGTCGACCGCCCTGGTGCACGTGTCCGGCCACGCGCCCGCGGGCGAGTTGCGCTACCTGCTCAACGCCGTCCGTCCGGCCAACCACATGCCGGTGCACGGCGAGTGGCGCCACCTTCGCGCGCACGCCGCGATCGCCCGCTCGACCGGCATCCCGGACGAGCGGATCATGCTCGCCGAGGACGGCACGGTCGTCGACCTGGTCGATGGGCTGGCCCGCATCAGCGGGCACATCCCGGTCGGCTACGTCTACGTCGACGGCCTCGAGGTCGGCGACATCGGCGACGCCACCCTGAAGGACCGCCGCATCCTCGGCGAGGAGGGCTTCCTGTCCATCCTCGTCGCGGTCGACCTCGAGGCCGGCAAGGTCGTGTACGGGCCCGAGATCACCGCCCGCGGGTTCACCGACGACCCGGCCGCCCTCGAACCGATCAACGCCGAACTGGTCGACGTCGTCGAGCGGGCCCTGGTCGACGGCAACCGCGACGTCGACTCGCTGCAGCACCTGGTGCGCCGCACCGTGGGCCGCTGGGTCGACCGCGAGTACCGCCGCCGGCCGATGCTCATCCCGACCGTCGTCGAGGTCTGACCGACCCCGCGCGGCACAATGAAGGGGTGACTGCCAGCACCGCTCCCCTGCGCCCGGGCACGATCAGCCCGCGGCTGACCGTCCCGGCCTCGATCGCGCGACCGCACTACGTCGATGCACGGCCCGGCACGCCGGCCGACCACGACGACCCGATGGTCAAGGACGCCGACACGATCGCGCGCATGCGCGTCGCCGGCCGCATCGCCGCCGACGCGCTGGTCCAGGTGGGCCGACACGTCGCGCCGGGCGTGACCACCGACGCGCTCGACCGGATCGGCCACGAGTACCTGATCGCGCACGATGCGTACCCGTCCACGCTGGGCTACAAGGACTACCCGAAGTCGCTGTGCACCAGCGTCAACGAGGTCATCTGCCACGGCATCCCCGACGACCGGCCGCTGGCCGACGGCGACGTCGTCAAGGTCGACATCACCGCGTTCAAGGACGGCGTGCACGGCGACAACTGCGCAACCTTCTACGCAGGTGACACGAGCCAGGAGGTCCGCGACCTCGGCGAGCGCACCCGCGAGGCGATGCTGCGCGGCATCAAGGCGATCCGCCCCGGCCGGCCGGTCAGCGTCATCGGGCGGGTCATCGAGTCCTACGCCAAACGGTTCGGCTACGGCGTGATCCGCGACTACACCGGTCATGGCGTCGGGCCGAGCTTCCACACCCGCCCGACGATCCTGCACTACGACGAGCCGCGCGCCACCACCTTGATGGAACCGGGCATGACGTTCACGGTCGAGCCCATGCTCAGCCTCGGCGGCTACGACTGGGAGGCGTGGGACGACGACTGGACCATCCTCACCACCGACCGGTCGTGGGTCGCGCAGTGGGAACACACCGTCGTGGTGACCGAGGACGGCGCGGAGATCCTCACCCTGCCGAGCAGCTGAGTCGCGGCTACCGGTTCGGGCCCCGACACCTGACAATCCCGGGATGCGTCGGAGGGTGCTGCTCTGGTTGGCCTGGCTCGGGCTGGCCGCGAGCCTGATCGGGCTGCTCGCGCGCTACCTCACCCCCGGCTCGGAGTACGTACTCGGCGCGGCGACGTTCTCCGGGTACCTCGCGCTCGGCGCGCTCGTCGCGGTGCTGCTCTTCGCGCTCGCGCGCTCGCGCGCCGGCTGGGTGGGTTGCGCGCTGTCGGGTGCGGTCGTCGTGTGGACGGTCGGGCTGCATCTGCCCGAGTACGTCGCCGAGTCCGTCCCCCCGCACGGCCGGGACCTGGTGGTGATGACGGCGAACCTGCGCGTCGGCTCGGCCGACGCGGCCTCGGTGGTCGCGGCGGTGCGTTCGCGGCACGTCGACGTGCTGATGCTGGAGGAGCTCACCGTGGACGAGGACGTGCGGCTGCGCACCGCCGGGTTGTGGCGGGTGCTGCCCTACGCGATCGCCGACCCGCGGCTGTACGCCGACGGCACCGGGCTCTGGAGCCGGCAGCCGCTGACCGAGACCCGGGTGTTCCGCCAGCTGGGGTTCTCGTTCGTGACCGCGCGGCTGTCCGGGGCGGCGGTGACGGTGGCCGCGGTGCACGTCTACGGCCCGTACCCGTCCCCGCAGTTCCCGCGCTGGTATCAGGACATGCAGTCCTATCCCGCGCTGCTCGGCGGGCTGCGCGGGCGCACGATCCTGGTCGGCGGCGACTTCAACGCCACCGCCGACGACGAGCAGTTCCGCGCGATCCTCGCCCGCGGCTACGCCGATGCGGCCGAGCAGGCCGGCGCCGGCTTCACCCCCACCTGGCCCGCGGACCGGTGGTTCCCGCCCCTGATCGCGATCGACCACGTGCTGACCCGGGGCGCGGTGGCCCGCTCGGTCGACAGCGTAGAGATCCCCGGCTCGGATCATCGAGCGCTCATCGCCGTCGTCCGGCTCCCGACACGCGGATAGCGCTGTATCGGCAAATCTGCGTTCGGACCTAGATTGGCGGATACAGTCCGATCATGGACCCCGTCCGCAATCCCTACGCCCCCGGCGCCGGCCAGCGCCCGCCGGAACTGGCCGGGCGCGACGCCGAGCTGCAGGGCTTCGAGGTGGTGCTCGAGCGGGTGGCCCGGTCGCGGCCGGAACGCTCGATGGTGCTGATCGGGCTGCGCGGGGTGGGCAAGACCGTGCTGCTCAACGCGATGCGCAGCGCCGCGGTCCGGCGCGGGTGGGGCACCGGCAAGCTCGAGGCACGCCCCGGGCAGTCGCTGCGGCGCCCGCTCGCGGCTGCGTTGCACCTGGCCGTGCGCGAGCTGGCGCACCCGCAGGACGCCGATGTGCGCCAGGTGCTCGGCGTGGTCAAAGCCTTCGCGCAGCGTGAGCCGGAAGGCGCCAAGGCGACCAAGCAACGCTGGTCACCGGGCATCGACGTCCCCGCCGCGATCGGCCGGGCCGACTCCGGCGACACCGAGATCGACCTGGTCGAGCTGTTCAGCGACGTCGCCGGGCTCGCCGCCGACACCGGCCACGGCATCGCGGTGTTCATCGACGAGATGCAAGACATCGGCCCCGACGACGTGTCGGCGTTGTGCGCCGCGTGCCACGAGATCTCCCAGCAGGGCCTGCCGCTGGTCGTGGTGGGCGCCGGGCTGCCGCACGTCCCGGCCGTGCTGTCGGCAGCCAAGTCCTACTCCGAGCGGCTGTTCCGGTTCGCGCGAATCGACCGGCTCGAACGCACCGCCGCCGACGTCGCGTTGCAGGTGCCGGCGCGCGAGGAGGGCGCACAGTTCGACGACGACGCGCTCGCCGCGATGTATCGCGCCACCGGCGGCTACCCCTACTTCGTGCAGGCCTACGGCAAGGTCGCCTGGGACGTCGCGCCGCGCTCGCCGATCACCGCCGACGACGTCGCGGTCGCCGCCCCGGTCGCCGAGAGCGAGCTCGCCGTCGGCTTCTTCGGCTCGCGCTACGAACGGGCCACCCCGGCAGAACGGGAGTACCTGCGCGCCATGGCCGAGGTTGCCGAACCAGCCGCACCCGACGAACCCGTGGCGACCGCCGCCGTGGCAGAGACCCTGGACCGCTCGCCGCAGTCGGTCTCGCCTGCCCGGGACGCGCTGCTGAAGAAGGGGCTGATCTACTCCGGCCAGCGCGGCCGCATCGCGTTCACCGTCCCGCACTTCGGCCGGTACCTGCGCGAGCTGGAGGGTTAGCGCGCGCCGCCCGCTCGGCAATGCCGCCGTCGACAAGCTGTACTACGGCTGTAGTACGACCCGGTCAGCTCATCATCATCGACGTCGGAGCCCGTACAGCCCGGCCGCCACCGCCGTCGCGAGATTCATGCTGCTGACACCGGGGCGCATCGGAATGTGCAACGTGCCATCGCAGCCGTGCAGCACCTCGTCCGGCAGACCGAAGCGCTCGCTGCCGAAGACGAGCGCCGCGTTACGCGGCAGCGCTTCGAACGGGGCCGTGTCGTCATTGGCGTCGAAGGCGAGCAGCGGACGATCGAGCGCCAGCGGCCAGGTCCCATGGCAGACCTCGAGCGCGTAGTGCAGGCCCGCAGACGCGCGCACGACGGCCGGTGACCACGGGTCCAGCTCGCCGAGGACGATGACGGCGGCGGCACCTGCGGCAGCGGCGACCCGGATCACCGCCCCCGCGTTCCCGGCATGGCGCGGGTCGTAGAGCACCACGGCGAGTCCGTCGCCGATCGCCTCGACCGGACGACGGCGCGTGTCCGCCACAGCCAGGACGGGGCTGGCGGGCGCCCGCTGGGACACCCGGCCGAAGGTCTCGCGATCCACGTCCTGGACGAGAGCGTTCACCTGGTCGAGTACGTCCGGCGCCAGGCTGCGGGTGAGATCGAGCAGGTGGGCCCGCGCCGGCGTCAGCGCCACGTGGACGTGCGCGCCGAAGCGCAGGGCGTGCTTGAGCGTGTGCAAACCTTCGAGCACCACGAGACCGCGGTCGTTCCGCGCCCGGTCGAAGACCTCGAGCACGTCGGCTGTGCTCACCGCCGCACCGTTGCCCGATCTGGCGTCAGGACAGGCCGAGGTCGGCCAGGGTGTACACCGAGCGGGCCTCGTAGCCCTCGGCGCGGATCTTGGCCAGGCCGCCGCGGTCGGCGATCAGGGCGATGCCGGCGACGGTCGCGCCGGCCTCCTCGGCGGCGCGGGCGGCGGTCAGCGGCGACTCGCCGGTGGTCGAGACGTCGTCGACGATCAGCACCCGCCGCCCGGCCACCGACGGGCCCTCGAGCTGCTGCTGCATGCCGTGCGCCTTCTGCGCCTTACGGACGAGGAAGGCGTCGACCGCACCCTGCGAGGCGTGCATGACCGCGCACGCGACCGGGTCGGCTCCGAGCGTGAGCCCGCCGACGGCCGCGTAGTCCCAGTCGGCGGTCAGTTTGCGCAGCGCCGTGCCGACCAGCGGTCCGGCGACGCCGTGCAGGGTGATCCGGCGCAGGTCGATGTAGTAGTCGGCCTCCTTGCCGGAGGACAGGGTCACCCGGCCGTGCACGACGGCCAGTTCCTTGATCAGCTCGAGCAGTTGGTCAGACACGATGTAGAAATCTACGTCCCTAGAACTTGCGCCGCGCCATCACCCGGCGCAGCAGCGGACGGGGCACCACCCGGGCGAGCAGCACGAGCCGCCGGTACTGCCGGGTCGGGACGCTGATCGGCTTGCCGGCGAACGCGTCGGCCAGGCCCTCGCGGACGACCTCGGCCGTGGACAGCCACATGCGATCGGGGACGTGGGACATGTCGGCCGCCGCGCGCTCGTGGAACTCGGTGCGGACGAAGCCCGGGCAGATCGCCGTCACCGTCACCCCGCTGCCGCCCAGCTGCACCGACAGCGCCTCGCTGAACATGCTCACCCAGGCCTTGGACGCGGCGTAGGTGGCATTCGACCCGCGCGGGACGAACGCCGACACCGACGACACGTTGACGATCCGGCCGCTGCCGCGCCCGGTCATCGTGCGGATCGCCGCGTGTGAGAGCCGCAGCACGGCGCGGACGTTGAGATCGAGCTGGCGCTCCTCGTCGGCCAGCGGCGCGCTGCCGAACACCTTGTACATGCCGAAGCCCGCGTTGTTGACCAGGACGTCGATCGGGTGCTCGCGGTCCTCGAGGCGCTGCGCGACCGATTCGCAGCCCTCGTCGGTGGTGAGGTCGGCGCCGATCAGCTTGACCGCGATGCCGTGGCGGCGGGTCAGCTCGTCCCCGGTCTGTTCCAGCCGCTCGGTGTCACGGGCCACCAGCACCAGGTCGTAGCCGTCGGCCGCGAGCTGCCGCGCGAACTCCGCGCCCAGGCCCGCGGTCGCGCCGGTGACCAGTGCGGTGGGCACCGGTCAGTCCGTCGTGCGCCGGGACTTGCTGGCCTTGGCGCGGGAGCGCGCGAGGTCCGCGCCGCGGGCCACCGCGTCGGCGTCGCTGCGCACCTTGGCGCGTGACTTCGTCGAGCCGACCGGATGGTTCTGCGCCTCGGCGGTGCGGACGGACGCGGCCTTGGTGTTCTGGGTCGCGCGGGCCGCGGCGGCGCGACCGCCCGGGCCGGCGAGCCCGGGGCGCTGGCGACGCGGGCCGAACAGGCCGGGCCGCGGCTGACCGCGCAACTCCGGCGGCAGCGCGGCATCCCGGCAGTCGCGGAAGTACTGCTGGGAGGGCTTGGGCAAGAACACGAGCAGCAGGGCCGCGATCGCGGCGGCACCGACGAGCACGCCGGCGACCTTGGGGACGGTCGGGAACCCCGAGATCGGGACGATGTAGAACGGCAGGCTGGTGAACAGCATCACGATCAACATCGCCCAGCGGGATCCGCTCGCCGTGCGCACCCGGCGCACGGCGAAGATCAGCAGCGTCAGGGCGATGGCGATGACGACGCCCATGAGCAGCGTGCCCTGACGCAGCGCGTGCAGGTCGGCGGCCAGGTGGTCGCGGACGTAGTTCGGCTTCTTCTTGTCCTTGGCGTTGTTGTTCGAGTTGATCAGGAACTGCTGCAGCTCGTTGGTGAAGCCGAGCATGCTCAGGCCGCGGACGACAAGGGCCAGCGCGGTGACGCCGAGCGCGATGCACGCGTAGTCGATGGTGCGCGGTGTGGCCAACCGGGTCGGCCGCTCGTCCGGGCCGGCCTTGGCAGGCTTCCCGGCCGGCTTGGCAGCAGGGGTCTTGGCCGGTTCCTTGCGCAACGACGGGCGCGGCGTCGCAGTGTTCTCGGGCGTCTCGCTCACCGGCGCAGTGTACGTGGCGAACCCAGGAGGCCCGTCCGCGATGGCCTACAGTCGACCCGACACCGCTCTGCCGCGAAGGACGCTCCAGACAATGACCGACCAGCCCGGCAACGACGACGCCGGCCGCGGCCCGAACCCGTCCGGCGAGCCGAGCCCGCTCGACTTCGACCCCTACCGGTTCGGCAAGCCCGAGCACCCGATCCCGCCCGAGTACGCCCCGCCCGGGTACCTGCCGCCGACCTCGAAG
>DATBTJ010000058.1:0-2157 GCA_036559305.1 Jatrophihabitans sp. | reverse complement strand
CTCACGTCCGGAGGCGTCACCAACGCGAGCATCCGCGCGGCGCTGACCGATCTGCTGGGCAAGCCGATCGGCGAGTGCGACGCGCTGTGCATCCCGACGGCCGAGTGGGGGCATCCGATGTGCACCCCGGCGTCGGCCTGGCGCTTCGTCGCCGGCCACGCCCCGGGCTCGATGGTCGGGCTGGGCTGGCGGTCGGTGGGCCTGCTCGAGCTGACCGCGCTGCCGGGCGCGGACGCCGAGCGGTGGGTGCCGTGGGTCCGCGCGGCCGACGTCCTGCTAGTCGACGGCGGCGACGCGGCTTACTTGTGCCACTGGATGCGGGAGTCGGGCCTGGCCGAGCTGCTGCCGTCGCTGGCCGACACGGTGTGGGTCGGCGTGAGCGCGGGCAGCATGGTGATGACGCCGCGGATCGGCGACGACTTCCTCAACTGGACGTCCCCTACAGGAGCAGGTGACCGGACACTCGGTGTCGTCGACTTCTCGATCTTCCCGCACGTCGATCACGTGCAGATGCCCGAGAACACCATGGCCGACGCGAAGCGATGGGCGGCCGGTATCGGCGGCCCGGCGTACGCGATCGACGACCAGAGCGCGATCATGGTGGTCGACGGCGCGGTCGAGGTCATCTCCGAAGGAACGTGGCAGCACTTCCCGGCGTAGGAGGTCCCCCGTCCGAGCAGAATGGTGGGCATGGACATTCTCGATCAGTACGTTCCCGCCGCCGACCGCTACGAGCGTGGCGTCTACCGGCGGGTGGGGCGCAGCGGCCTGAAGCTGCCGGCGGTGTCGCTCGGCCTGTGGCACAACTTCGGTGACGACAAGCCGCTGCAGACGATGCGTGACACCCTGCGGCGCGCGTTCGACCTCGGCGTCACCCACTTCGACCTCGCCAACAACTACGGACCGCCCTACGGCAGCGCCGAGAAGAACTTCGGCCGGATCTTCGCCGAGGACCTCGCGCCGTTCCGCGACGAGCTGGTCATCTCGACCAAGGCCGGCTGGGACATGTGGCCCGGCCCCTACGGCGACCTCGGCTCGCGCAAGTACCTGCTCGGCTCGCTCGACCGGTCGCTGACCCGCATGGGGCTCGACCACGTCGACATCTTCTACCACCACCGCTTCGACCCCGACACGCCGCTCGAGGAGACGATGGGCGCGCTCGACACCGCGGTGCGGCAGGGCAAGGCGCGCTACGTCGGCATCTCGTCGTACTCGCCGCAGCGCACCCGCGAGGCGGTGGCGATCCTGCGCGAGCTGGGCACGCCGCTACTGATCCACCAACCGTCGTACTCGATCCTGAACCGCTGGATCGAGGAGGACGGCCTGGTCGACGCGCTCGACGAACTCGGCGTCGGCTGCATCGCGTTCTCGCCGCTGGCGCAGGGGCTGCTGACCGACCGCTACCTCGACGGCGTGCCGGCGGACTCGCGCATGGCCGCGGGCAAGTCACTCGACGGCGACATCCTCACCGAGGCGAACGTCGCCCACCTGCGGGCACTGAACGACCTGGCGCAGCGACGCGGTCAGACCCTCGCCCAGATGGCGATCGCCTGGTCGCTGCGCGATGCCCGGGTCACGTCGTCACTCATCGGTGCGTCGAGCGTGGCGCAGCTCGAGACCAGTCTGGCCGCGGTCGACAACACCGAGTTCAGCGCCGAGGAACTCGCCGAGATCGACGAGCACTCGGTCAGCGGCACGGTCAACCTCTGGGAGGGGCCGAGCCGGGCATGACGAGAGCGGGCCGGTGGCTGATGCCACCGGCCCGCTCGACCTCTTCGGGATCAGACGCGGACGAACGTCTGGTTCAGCAGGTAGTTCGAGCGGCCGCTGCCGTCGGTGAATTCGTTGTAGACGTAGACGCGCAGGGCCGGCTGGCCGGTGGAGAGCGTCGTGTACTGGACGACGAGCTGGGCCTTCTTGAAGCCGAAGGTGAAGGGTGCGAGCACGGTGCCCCCGACGGTGGAAGAGATCGACGTGCCGTAGGTGATGCCTCTCGACGAGCCCCAGCTGCACGGCGTCGGCGAGCACTGACCGGCGGTGGAGACGACCGGCGCGACGGGCGAGCCCGAGATCTTGACGCTGACCAGGCCACCGCTGGGCGAGACCGCGGTCCAGCTGCCGAACGCGGCCCAGGTCAGCGCCGGCGCCTTGCCCAGC
>DATBTJ010000057.1:0-16649 GCA_036559305.1 Jatrophihabitans sp. | reverse complement strand
AGCTGGGACGTCCGGCTGGGTTACCAGCTGTCGAAGGTGCACATGGAGGGCGACGCCGTCTGCATGACGCTCGACGACGGCACCATGCTGGAGGCCGACCTGCTGCTCGTCGCCACCGGACGGATCTCCAACGGCGATCGGATCGGCGCCGCGAACGCCGGTGTCGAACTGCATCCCGACGGCCGGGTGAAGGTCGACGCGCAGCAACGCACCACCGTGCCGCACATCTGGGCGCTCGGCGACGTGAGTTCGCCCTACCAGCTCAAGCACGTCGCCAATCACGAGGCGCGGGTGGTCGCGCACAACCTCGCCCACCCCGACGATCTCGTCGAGTCCGACCACCGGTTCGTCCCGTCGGCGGTGTTCACCCACCCGCAGCTCGCGTCGGTCGGGGTCACCGAGGCCGAGGCGGCCGACGCCGGGATCGACTACGTCACCGCCCTGCAGACCTACGGCGGCACCGCGTACGGCTGGGCGATGGAGGACACCAGCAGCCTGTGCAAGCTGATCGCCGATCGCGCGAGCGGCCAGCTGATCGGCGCGCACCTGATGGGCGAGCAGGCGGCCACCTTGATCCAGCCGCTGATCCAGGCGATGAGCTTCGGCCTCGGCCCCCGCGAGATGGCCCACGGGCAGTACTGGATCCATCCGGCACTGACCGAGGTCATCGAGAACGCGCTGCTGAAACTGGACCTGTGAGCGCGGTCGTTCTGGACGGCGGCCTCGCGACCGAGCTCGAGGCGCAGGGCGCCGACCTGTCCGACGCGCTGTGGTCGGCGCGCGTGCTCGCCGAGCAGCCCGACCGCGTCGTCGCCGCGCACGCGGCCTTCCTCGCGGCCGGCGCCGAGGTCGCTATCAGCAGCAGCTACCAGGCGTCCTTCGAGGGCTTCGCCCGCGCCGGGTACGCCCGCGCCGAGGCCGCCGCGCTGATGCGGCGCAGCGTCGCCCTGGCCCGCGAGGCCGGCGCCGGCACGGTCGCGGCGTCGGTGGGCCCCTACGGCGCGGTGCTGGCCGACGGGTCGGAGTACACCGGCCGGTACGGGCTGAGCGTCGCGCGGCTCCGCGCGTTCCACCGTCCACGGCTGGCCGAGCTCGTCGCCGCCGGACCCGACCTGCTCGCCGTCGAGACGATCCCGTGCCGGGCCGAGGTCGAGGCGATCTGCGCCGAACTCGCCGGGCTGGGCGTCCCGGCCTGGGTGTCACTGTCGTGCACGGTCGACACCACCGCCGCCGGTGAACCGCTCGCCGACGCGTTCGCGATCGCGGCCTCGGCGCCCGACGTGATCGCCGTCGGCGTCAATTGCGTGCCTCCCGCAGTGGTGTCCGCCGCGCTCGGACTGGCGCGCGCCGTGACGGACAAACCGCTGGTGGCCTACCCGAACAGCGGTGAGCAGTGGGACGCCGCGAACCGGTGCTGGACGGGCACGCCCGACATCGCCGACGGTGACGTGCGCGACTGGCTGGAGCTCGGAGCCCGCTACGTCGGCGGGTGCTGCCGGGTGCGGCCGGCACAGATCACGAAGATTGCCTGTGCGGTGCGCGATGTCGGCTGACCACTGCCCCTAGGCTCTCCCCGTGGGCTTCGTCGTCACCACGTTGGGTACCAACACCGAGCTTCTCACCCTGCCGTTCGACCGTCCCCTCGCCGAGTGGGACGACGAGCGCATCGTGTACGTCCCGCGGGGCATCTCGCGCCACATCGTCCGGTTCGTCGATGTCGGCGGCGAGGTGTTCGCGATCAAGGAAGCGACCGACCGGTTCGTGGTGCGCGAGCACGGGCTGCTGCGTTCGCTCGCCGAGCACTCCGTCCCGGTCGTCGAGGCCTACGGCACCGTCGTCGAGCGGACCACCGAGAGCGGCGACGAGCTCGGCGCGCTGCTGATCACCCGGCACCTGCAGTTCTCGCAGCCGTACCGGTCGCTGTTCACCGGGCGCAGCCTGCCGCAGCTGCGGATCCGGCTGCTCGACGCGCTCGCCGGGCTGTTCGTCCGGCTGCACCTGGCGGGCTTCTACTGGGGCGACTGTTCGCTGTCGAACACGCTGTTCCGCCGGGACGCCGGCGCGCTCGCCGCCTACCTGGTCGACGCCGAGACCGGCGAGCTGCACCCGCGGTTGACCGACGGCCAGCGCGAGCACGACATCGAGATCGCCACGATGAACATCGCCGGCGAGCTGTTCGACCTGCAGGCGGCGGGACTGCTCGAGGAGGACACCGACGTCCCCGACCTCGCGCACATCGCGCAGTCGCGCTACGAGTCGCTGTGGGAGGAGGTCACCCACGACGTGCTGGTGCCGCCCGGCGAGAACTACCTGATCAACCAGCGGGTCCGGCGACTGAACGACCTCGGCTTCGACGTGTCCGAGATGCGGATAAAGACCGTCGACGGCGGCATGAAACTCGGCTTCGACACCCAGGTCGTCGAGGCCGGCCACCACCAGCGCCGACTGTTCGAGCTGACCGGGCTGCGGGTGCAGGAGAACCAGGCCCGCGCGCTGCTCGCCGACCTCTACCGCTACCGCGCCAAGTGGGAGGACGCGCTCGGCTCGCCGGTCTGGGAGGACCTCGCCGCGCGCCGGTGGCTGGACGAGAAGTTCTTCGGCACGCTCGCGCTGGTGCCACCGGAACTTCGCGCGAAGCTCCCGGACGCCGAGCTGTTCCACGAGATCAGCGAGCACCGCTGGCTGCTGTCCGAGCGCAACGGCCGCGACGTCGGACGCTCGGCCGCGGTCGCCGACTACGTCAAGACGGTGCTGCGCGAACTGCCCGACACCCGCGTCGATCTGTCCTCCGGGCCGCCGACCGAGGAGTTCGAGCCGATCCTCGACTACTAGGTTCGACCCATGAGCGACACCTACACCGGCAAGGTCAGCGTCGGCGGCGACATGGACGTGCGGCGGCTGCCCGGCCTGACGATCGCCAAGCTCGCGGTCGGACCGATGGACAACAACGCCTACCTGCTGCGCTGCCCCCGGACCGACGAGGGCCTGCTCATCGACGCGGCGAACGAGGGCAACCGGCTGCGCGAGTTCGTCCGCTTCGAGGGTCCGCCGGTGTCGGCGATCCTCACCACCCACCAGCACGCCGACCACTGGCAGGCGCTGGAGGAAATCGCGGCCGACGCCGGCGCCGCCATCTACGCCGGTGACGCCGACGCGGACGCCCTGCCGGTCGCGGTCGACGAGCGCTTGCAGGACGGCGACACGATCGACGTCGGCGACGTCACGCTCGAGATCATCGGCCTGCGCGGCCACACCCCGGGCTCGGTGGCCGTGCTCTACCGCGACCCCGAGGGCGCGCCGCACCTGTTCACCGGCGACTCGCTCTTCCCGGGCGGGGTCGGCAAGACCTGGTCGCCGGAGGACTTCGTCTCGCTGATCGCGGACGTGTCGACGCGCATCTTCGACGTGCTGCCGGACGAGACCTGGTTCTATCCGGGCCACGGCTCCGACTCGACCCTCGGGGCGGAGCGGCCGTACCTCGCCGAATGGCGCGAACGCGGCTGGTAGCCCGCGACGAATAGCATCGGGGGCGTGGCCGAACCTGCAGTGATGTCCTACTCGCGCACCTACCCGCTCGAGGTCGGGGCCGCCTTCGACGCGGTGCTGGTGCTGCCGCTCGACAGGCTGTTCGACAGGCGCTACGCGGCGATCCCGTCGATCCGGGCGACGGACGGCCCGCCCGACTGGGGCACCGTCGGGCAGTCGCGCACGATCCGGCTCACCGGCGGGGCAACGATGCGCGAGCAGCTCACCCTCGTCGACCGTCCGCGCGCCTTCGGCTACCGCATCGACCAGGTGACCGGACCGATGAAGCCCCTGGCCGACCACATCGACGGCCTGTGGTCGTTCGCGCCGGCTGGCACCGGCACGCGCGTCACGTGGCAGTGGACGGTGTACCCACGCTCGGCAGTGTCCGGCTCGGCGCTGCCGCTGTTCGCGAAGATGTGGACGGGCTACGCCCGGCAATCGCTCGAGCGCATCGAGGAGCTGTTGCTGCCCGCCTGACGTGTCGTTGCGCCGAGTTGTCGGAGGCCGGTCGTATCGTGCCGCTCATGCGACGGGGCGACGTCCAGCGATTGCTGGTCGCACTCATCGGGACGGTGGTCGTGCTGCTGCCGTCCGGCACGATCGCGGCCGCAGCGCTGCCGCCGCACAGCAGTGCGGCATCGTTCGCGGGCCGAACTCCGCAGCTGCCGCAGGGCGGCACGGTGATCCTGGGTCACTACCGGGTCGTCGCGTTCTACGGCGCGGTCGGCGGGGGCAGGCTCGGTGTGCTCGGGTCGAAGCCACCCGGGCAGATCGTCGACGACATCGAGCGTCGTGCGCGGGCCTGGCGCCGGTACGGGCTGCCTGTCCAGCCGGCGATGGAACTGATCGTCACCGTCGCGCAGGGCTCCCCCGGCCCCGACGGCAGCTACTCCAAGGCGATCCCGCGCAGCGCCCTCGTGCCGTACCTGCGGGTCGCGCACCGGCGGCATCTGCTACTGCTTCTCGACTTCCAGCCCGGCCGTGCGCAGTTCCTCGACCAGGTGCGCCGGTTCCGCTGGGTGCTCACCGACCCGTGGGTGTCGGTGGCCCTCGACCCGGAGTGGAAGATGGGGCCGCATGAGATCCCGGCCCAGGTGATCGGGCACAGCCTGCCCGGGCCGATCAACGATGTGCGGCGCTATCTGTCCGATCTGGTCGTCGCCAGGCACCTGCCCGACAAGCTGCTGGTGGTGCACCAGTTCCGTCCGCAGATGCTCCCCCATCGCGAGCTGATCAAGCCCGGCCGGGGCGTCGAGGTCGTCTTCCACGCCGACGGGTTCGGCACGCCACGGGCCAAGATCGCCACGTGGCGGCGCCTCGCACTGCCGAAACGTCCCTACGGGGCCGGCTTCAAGCTGTTCCTGCGGCAGGACCGGCCCATGATGACGCCGAGCGCCGTGATGCAGCGCCGCCCGGAGCCGGACCTGATCACCTACCAGTGATCAGCAGTTCTGCGCCATCCACACCCCGACGTGCTCGAACGCCTGCGCGAACTGCTGCGCCTTGCCGGCCTGCGGACCGCCGGACACCAGGGAATGGATGTACTGGTCGATCGCCGCGACGTCGTTCTTGATCGCGGCGGGCGCCTCTGCGGCCAGCGTGTCGAACTTGGCCACCAGCTTGCCGCGAACATCGCCGGACGCGATGCTGGTCAGATCCGAGTTGATGGTCTTCCAGTCGTGACAGAAGTTGCCCGTGCCGCCGGAGCCGCCACCGGATCCGCCACCAGATCCGCCGGCCGGCGCGCTGCCGCCGGCACCCGGGCTGGACCCGAAGACCCCCGATCCGCCGCCGGACGATCCGCTGCCGGAGGTGGTGCTCGAGCAGCCGGCGACGAGCGCGGCCGCCGTGACCGCGACGGCCGTCGCGCGGACGGCTGAGAATGCGTTGATCACTGCAGGCTCCTTTTCGGGGGGATGCCAATTCGACCAGCGCGGCCGGACGGCGGTCAATCGGACCTGACCCACAGGAACGATTCCCCGTCGCCGGTGATACGCATCGGTTTGAGAGCATCTCGCGCGTGACTGGTCTCGGCGTACTCGACATCGGCGGGACCCACGTCACTGCTGCGCACATCGACGCACGGACCTGGCAGCTCTCGCGCGCCGCACACCGTGTCGACCTCGACGCGCACGCCGGCGCCGACGCGATCCTCGACGCGATCGCCTCGGCCGCCGCCGGAACGCAGGAGATGGCGTGGGCCGTCGCGATGCCCGATCCGTTCGACTACGCCCGGGGTATCGGCCGGTTCCAGGACGTCGGGAAGTTCGAGGCCCTGGACGGGGTGGACGTGCGCGCCGGCCTGGCGCGGCGACTGGGCCTCACGCCGGACCGGATCAGCTTCTGCAACGACGCGGACGCCTTCACCGTGGGTGAGTGGTTGGTCGGCGCGGGCCGCGGCGCGACCCGCGTGGTCGGCCTGACCTTCGGCACCGGCGTGGGCAGCGGCTGGATCGACGCCGGACGGGTGGTCGACCCCGGCGTCCCGGACGGCGGCCGGGCCCACCGGCTGACGGTCGACGGCCGCCCGCTGGAGGACGTGATGTCGCGCCGGGCGATCCGGCGCGGATACGCGGCCTCGGGAGGTGACACCGCCGCGGACGTCCGCGAGATCGCCGGACGGGCCCGCGCGGGCGAGCAGCGCGCCGCCGCGGTTCTCGCGCACGCGTTGCACAGTGCCGGCCGTGCGCTCGCCGGTCCGATCGCCGACTTCGGGGCGGACCTAATCGTGGTCGGCGGGTCGATGGCGCAGTCCTGGCCACTGCTCGGGCCGTGGTTCGCCGAGGGCGCCGGCGCGCGCGGGCTGCCGCCCGTCCACGTCGCCGCGGACTCGGCCACCGCCCCGCTCGTGGGCGCGGGCTACGTCGCCGTCTCGACGTCCGGCTGAGGCCTGCTCGCTCGCGCCGGCTGCGGTCCGTCAAATGCCGTCCGACAGCACACCGCGCCCGTCATTCGATTGTGGCCGATCCCAGGCTGTACTACAGCCGTAGTACGACGTGGGAACGCTGCATGGACGCCGGCGTCCGCCGGTGCCGAGGGCTTGCCCGCGCTCCGACACCCCAGCCCGCTAGAGCGAATGTTCGGACGGCATTCAGGTTTTCGACACCGGTTGTTCATCTGCTGTTTACCTGATCGAGGATTCTTGACCATGTCGACTCGTTCCCCGCCGACGCCGTCTGAAACCCAGCGACCGGCATCTGCCGATGATCTGCCAGCGGGAGGGGCCTGACATGGCCGATCCGGAGTCCAAGACCCTCATTGCCGCGCTGGACGACGCGCCGGTGGGACGGTTCCACGTGCGCGCGGTCGTGGTGTCCGGCATGGGCTTCTTCACCGACGCCTACGACCTGTTCATCATCGGCATCGCATCGGCGCTGATCGCCCAGAACTGGCACATCAGTTCGGCCATGCTCGCGCTGCTCAACAGCACGATGCTGGGTGCGGCGTTCCTCGGCGCCTTGGCATTCGGCCGCTTCGCCGATCTCGTCGGCCGCAAACGGGTGTACTGGATGGTCGCCGCGATCATGATCGTCGGCTCGGTCGGGTCAGCCCTCGCGCCGACCTTCTGGGTGCTGATCCTGTTCCGGTTCCTGCTGGGCATCGGCGTCGGCGGTGACTACCCGGTCAGCGCGGTGCTCATGAGCGAGTACGCCAACCGCAAGGATCGCGGACGGCTGGTCGGCATGGTCTTCTCGACCCAGGCCCTCGGCCTGATCGTCGGGCCGCTGATCGCCCTGGGCCTGCTCGGCGCCGGAGTCAGCGACAACATCGCCTGGCGGATCATGCTCGGCCTGGGCGCCGTGCCCGCCGCAGCGGTGATCTACCTGCGCAGCCGGATGCCCGAATCCCCGCGCTACCAGGTTCAGGTCAAGGGCAACGTGACCCAAGCCGCCGCGCAGGTGAGCGAGTTCACCGACGGGCAGGTGTCCGGCAGCGCACCCAGCGCCATCCACCACCCCATCGGCCTGCGCGCGTTCCTCACCGATCGCCGGTACGCGGTGTTGCTCGCCGGCACGGCGGGCTGCTGGTTCCTGCTCGACTACGCCTACTACGGCAACACCATCTCGACCCCGCAGATCCTCAGCCTGATCTCGCCGGATGCGTCGACGATGACAAAGATCGCGCTGCAGCTCGCGATCTTCACGGCAGCCGCGCTGCCCGGCTACCTGCTCGGGATCGCCTGGTTGGACCGCGTCGGACACCGGCGGCTGCAGGTGGTGGGCTTCGCGGTGATGGCGGCGTGCTTCGCAGTCCTTGCGGCGGTGCCCGGCATGACCACGGCCGTCGCGCCGTTCCTGCTCGTGTACGGAGTGAGCTACTTCTTCACCGAGTTCGGGCCCAACATGACGACCTTCGTGATCCCCAGCGAGGTCTACCCGGTCACGATGCGGGCGACCGGCCACGGCATCTCCGCAGGAGTCGGCAAGTTCGGCGCGTTCATCGGGGTGTTCCTGTTCCCGGTGCTGCAGACCTCGCTCGGGCTTCGCGGCACCCTGTTGTTGACGGCCGGGGTCTCGGCAGCCGGCTTCGCGCTCACCCGCGTCCTGCCGGAAACCGCCCGGGTGAGCCTGGACGACATCGCCGACGTGGTATCCCGGCGTCCGGCCCGCGTCGTCGCCGACGTCCTGGACACCCAGGTGGCGCCACCAGGCGTCCGGCCGATTCCTTCGACCGACGAGCCGCTCGCGTCCTGACCCGAGGTCAATGGGTGGACGGGGTGTTCGTGTGCGTCGTTGCCATCGCGCGGGCGGCGGTCGTGAGAAGGAACGTCGTGCAGCGCTCGAACGTGTCGCCGATCGCGGCGCCCGCCAAACGGGTCTGGTAGGCGCTATAGCGCGCCTGCTCCCAGGCCTGGGCAGATGTCGACTGCGAGCCGGACGGACGCACCGGCACCGGTTCCCACCGTCGGCTCGTGATCTCGCCGGTGAAAGGTCCCCACTCCGACATGCGTGCATCGACGAACCGGGCGAGGTCGTCCGGTTCGCTGACGAGGTTGCGCACCAGACGAAGCCCGGCAAGCGTTTCCTCGATCGACACCTGATCGGCCGGGCTCTGCCGATCGAGCGCGTCGTCGTAGACGCCGGGGTGGTATCGCACCAACGCCGCGTCGAGCATCGTCACCCGCCACACGGCGTCGCTGATCGCCTCGAGGGCACGCGTCCGGTCCCAGGCGCGCGGTCGTTCGAGCCGTTCGGTCGCCTCCCGCATCGCCGAGACAGACCAATCCAGGACGCTCGACCCGACCGGTACGCCGCCGAGCTGCTCGCGATTCCACGCGACACGACACGCGCGAGAACAGAACTGGGCGTGCTCACGACGCGGCACGAATACCGCGGAGCACTGCCTGCACCGGCGCCCGCCCGCCATATCTCGATGCTAACCACCCGAACGGCACCCGCCGTCTCAGCGGCTCACCCGATCAGGACGTGCCGATGAGGATGCGCGGATGCTCGGTGGGCCGCAGCCACCGCAGGATCCGCACCAGCTGCCCCTGGTCGATCGCGACGCAACCCTGGGTCGGCGCGCCGACCGCCACATGGAAGAAGAACGCGCTACCCGCGCCCTGCCGCACGCCGGTGGGCGAGTTGCTGGTGTTGTAGTCGATCACGGCCGCGTAGTCGTAGTACGGCGTCTCGTAGTAGAGGTGCTCGTTGGGGCTGCCCTGGGTGAACGGGCAGCTGTACGCGCAGTGCTGCTCGGTGTTGTAGTAGCTGCCGGGCTCGCTGATCCACCAGTCGGCGGGCGTCGTCTGGCGGTACGGCAGCGCCGTCCCCGGATTCGGGTCGTGCCCGAACGCTTGAGTGAGGGTGAAGCTGCCCATCGGCACCGCCGACAACGACTCGTCGGGGTGCGGCGTCATGCCGTCCGAGCCCAGCCACGCGGGAAGCGGCGGCCCGACCGGACGCCAGCCGCCGGGCACCTTCCGCCAGGCCCGCACCGTGCCCTGGGTGTCGGACTCCGCCCCGGCGACGACGGTGACCACCTGACGGGCCGAGGCGGTGGGCAACGCGAGTGGCAGCCGGTCGGCGTGCACGGTCGGGGCGGTGTGCGTCGGGTGCGGCTTCTGCGTCGCGCTCGTCGCCGTGCCCCGCGGATGCGGGGACGACCTGGTGTGCCGGCGAACGGGCCGCGGCGAAGGCGTCACGGAGCTGCTCGAGGCTCGGCTCGACGCCGGTGGCGTGGTCGGCCCGGGTCGCACCGTGGACGTGCACGCCGCCAGCAGCGACACCGCGGCCGCGACGATCACGACCGGACGGGCACCCACCCGTCCAGCCTGTCATGTACCGATCAGCCGGTGCCGATCAGGATGCGGGGGTGCGCGCTCGGACGCAGCCACTTCATGATCGACACCAGTCGGCCCTGCGGGATCGACACGCAGCCCGCGGTGGCGCCGGTGCCGGCCGGGTGGACGTGCAGGAAGAACGCGCTGCCTGCGCCCTGCCGCACGCCGGTGGGCGAGTTGCGGGTGTTGTAGTCGATCACCACGGCGTAGTTGTAGTACGGCGTCTCGTAGCGCAGATGCTCGTTCGGGCTGCCCTGGTTGAACGGGCAGCTGCGCGAGCAACGCTGGTGGGTGTTGTAGAGCCGTCCGCTCTGACTGATCCACCAGTCGGCGGCGTTGGTCTTGAAGTACGGCAGGTTCGTGCCCGGGTTGCCGTACGCCCCGAACGCCTGCGTCAGCGTGAAGCTGCCGATCGGCGTGGCCGAGCGCGATTCGCTGGGGTAGCGCGACATGCCGTCGGCGCCGATGTGCGCGGTGACGCCGCGACCGACCTGGATCCAGCCACCCCCGGACGCCTTGCGGTAGGTACGCAGCATGGCGGTCGTGCTCGACGCCCGGAACGCGCGCACGGTGACCACCCGCGTTGCGCTGCCGGTCGAGCCGCTGACCGGCAGCCGGCCGCCGCGCAGGCTCGAGTCGGCCTGAGCTGTGCCGCCGGCGAGCACGGCGCAGCCGCCTACGATGAGCACGGCCGAGGTCAGGGCGACGATGCGTCGGACAATCATGGGGCCAGTGTGTCAAATGTGACTGATGTGAACCGGCAGGCCACGCCGCGGCGCTCCCACGGCATCTGCCAGGCTGAGCTCATGGTGCTCGAGATCGCCGACATCCGCGTCCGTCCCGGCAGCGAGGACGACTTCATCGCCGCCTTCCGCGAGGTGCGCGAGGTGTTGGACACGACCGACGGCTGCCGCTCGGTGCGGATGACGCACGGCATCGAGTCGCCGGACCGGTTCGTGCTGCTCGTCGAGTGGGACTCGGTCGAGGCGCACGAGCAGAACTTCCGGGCGTCCGACCGGTTCGGCACCTGGCGTGGCGCGATCGGCCCGTTCTTCGCCGCTCCCCCGCATGTCGAGCACGTCGCCGACCTCTGAGGAGCGTCACTCCGGCGCGATCGCCTCGACCAGGTTGCCGTCCGGGTCGCGCACGATCGCGTTGAACTGCCCGCGCCGAAAGATCGGCCAGCGGCGCGGGGCGTCGTGGCTCGTCCCGCCCGCCGCCAGGGCCGCCGCGTGGAACGCCTCGACCTGCGCCGCCGAGCGCGCGCGAAAGGCCAGGTGGACGCCGCGACTGGGCGTCGCACCGGCCACCACCCAGAGTGTGGCCGTCTCGCCGGTGCCGTAGGCGGCGACCTCCAGGGCCGGGTCGTCCTCCTCCTCGTCGCCCAACTCGTGCAGCCGGGTGAGACCCAGAGCGGCGAGCGCAGCGTCGTAGAAGCGCAGGCTCGCGGCGAGGTCGGCGGCGGTCAGGGTCACGTGGTCGAGCACCGATCCATGATGATGGACGAGTGGTGAGCGCCGAGCAGGCCCTGGAACTGTCCGACTGGCGTCGGCGGGTCGCGGCCCTCTACGCCGAGGTGCGCGGCACCGCCGATCCCGCCGCCGGGCACCGCCTCTGGCGCGCCGGCCGGGACGAGCTGTTCCGCACCCACCCGCAGTCGCCGCTCGCGCCCGACGACCCGCTGCGCACGTCCGGGTTGCCGCACTGGCCCTACGACCCGACGCTGCGGCTGAGCGTCGAACTGCAGCCGGCCGACCCCGCGCACCTGGACATCACCACGGCGACCGACGGCACGATCGAGCTCGACCGGGTCGGGCAGGTCGAGCTGCTCGGCCACAGCGTGGACGTCTGGTGGCTGGCGCAGTACGGCGGCGGGCTGTTCGTCCCGCTGCGCGACGCGACGGCGGGCAGCGACACCTATGGCGGCGGCCGCTACCTGCTCGACACCGCCAAGGGCGCCGACCTCGGGTCGGAGTCCGGCGGGCTGGTGCTCGATCTGAACTTCGCCTATCACCCGTCCTGCCGCTACAACCCGCGTTGGGAGTGCCCGCTCGCGCCCGAGGGGAACCGGCTCGACGTGCCGGTGTGCGCCGGGGAGCGGCTGGCGTAAAGTCCATCGCTGCACGGGAGTCCGGGACCAGCCGGACTGAGAGGGCATCGAGCCGACCGTCGAACCTGATCCGGGTCATGCCGGCGTTTAGGGAGCAGCCAGATGGCGAGCAAGACACTCGAGGGGCGGTCCACCGCGACCGCAGAAGCACCGTTCACGCTGGACGAGCCGGCGCCGCGCACGCTCGGCCTGCTCGACCAGCTCGGCCTGTGGGGCAATCTCGGGGTGAGCATCCTCGGGTTCACCGGGGCGTTCTACATCCTGCTGCCCACCGGGTATCCGC
This sequence comes from Jatrophihabitans sp., assembly GCA_036559305.1. Taxonomy (GTDB): domain Bacteria; phylum Actinomycetota; class Actinomycetes; order Mycobacteriales; family Jatrophihabitantaceae; genus RYN-133. The sequence goes on along the minus strand of DATBTJ010000057.1, from coordinate 4,445 downwards.
CGGCACTGTCACTCGGCGCGGCCCTGCTCGCGCTGCTGTTCGGGACGATCGTCGGCACCGCCGCCGTCGCCCTCGTCGCGGTCGCCGGCACCGAGACCGGCCAGCCGACGATGGTGCTGCTGCGCGGGCTGCTCGGGGCGCGGCTGTCCTGGCTGCCGACCGTGCTCAACGTGACCCAGCTGATCGGCTGGACGACATTCGAGCTGGTCACGATCAGCACGGCAATGCACCAGATCACCCCGGGGATCGACCGCTGGGTCTACGTCGTCGCCGGCGGCGTGATCACCACGGTGCTCGCGCTGCGGCCGCTGGGCTGGATCCGGGTGCTGCGCCGCTACGTCACCGTGCTGGTCGTCATCGCCCTCGGCTATCTCGCCGTCCAACTGCTGCGCAATCCGTTGCCGTCGCTGGGGCACGGCTCGTGGCACGGCTTCTGGATCGCGGTCGACACCGTGATCGCCGCCGCGGTCTCGTTCGCACCGATGGCGGCGGACTACTCGCGGCACTCGAACAGCGTGCGCAACGGAGCGCTCGGCACGTTCGTCGGCTACTCGGTCACCCAGATCGCCTGCTACGGCATCGGGCTGGTCGCGCTGCTGACCGTGGCGAAGAGCGGCGACCAGACGCAGATGTTCAACGCGTTCATGGCCGTGCCGGTGGGCACGCTCGCCTTCGCCGTGCTGGCCGTCCGCGAACTGGACCAGTCGTTCGTCGACACCTACTCCAGCGCGATCTCGATCCAGAACATCCGGCCGCGCTGGGACCGGCGGGTGCTCGCCCTGCTGCTCGGCACGCTGGCCACGGTCTTCGCGCTCGTCCTCACGGTCAGCGCGTACGAGAACTTCCTGGTGCTGCTCGGCGCGGTGTTCGTCCCGCTGCTGGGCGTGCTGGTCGTCGACTACTTCGTGGTGTCGCGCCGCGCCTGGGACCTGTCCGAGACCGCGCGCACCCGCTGGCTGATCCTGCTGCCATGGCTGGCCGGGTTCGTCGTCTACCAGCTGATCAATCCGGGCTACGTGGTGTGGTGGCAGACGATGTGGCTGCACATCGACTCGTGGGTCGGGTTCACCCCGGCGACCTGGATGAGCGCGTCGATCCTGTCCTTCCTCGTCGCGGCGCTCGTCACGCTTCCCGTCGGTGTGCTCGAGAAGAGGCTGGCCGCTGGTGCTCAGCCGGCCCGAGCTCGCTGACGCGCTCGCGTGACCGCGCTGGCCGAGCGGATGGCCCGGCACGGCTTCGTCGACCGGCCGTGCCCGAACGTCGCGGCGGCCGCGGCCCACACCGTCGCGATCCAGGCCCAGGATCTCGGCCAGGCCCGGCTCGGCGTCCGCGCCCGGGCAGCCACGGTGACCGAGGACGACGTCACGGCCGCGCTGGCCGACCGGGCGGTCGTGCGCACGTGGCTGATGCGCAACACCATCCACCTCGTCGCCGCCGACGACCTTCGCTTCCTGGTCCGCGAGTTCGGCCCGCTGATCCGGCGGCGCTTCGCCAGACGCTGGGACGAACTCGGCCTCACCCCGGACCTGCTGACCCGTGCCGAGACGGCCGTCCCGGGGATGCTGGCCGCCGGCCCGCTGACCCGGCACGAGGTGGCCGACGGGCTGCGCTCACGCGGCATCACCGTCGGCGGCGATCAGGCGCCGACGCACCTGATGGTGCATCTCGCGACGACCGGCCTGACCTGCCACGCCGACGGCGACCGGTTCGCGCTCACCGATGACTGGGTACCCCACGCGGCCGACGGCCCGCGCGGCGACGACGCGCGGGCCGAGCTGGCGCGGCGCTACTTCCGGGCCTTCTCGCCGGCGACCGCCGCCGACTTCACGGCCTGGTCCGGGTTGCCGTCCGGGCGGGCCATCGGGCTCATCCGCGACGAGCTCGTCCCGGTGGAGGTCAACGGCCGCCGCGGCTTCCGGCTCGGGGCGCCCGACCGCGGCACCGGAGTGCGGCTGCTCAGCGGCTTCGACAACCTGCTCATCGGCTACCGCGACCGCACCGGTCTGGTGCCCGACGAGCGCCGCGGCGAGGTCTACGTCGGCGGCATCATCCGGCCGACGATCGTGCGCGACGGCGTGGTCGTCGGGCGCTGGCGGCTCGACCGCGCCAACGGACGGGTGCAGCTGACCCACTTCGCGCCGCCGCCGCCGGCGCTGCGATCAGCGGTTGCCGACGAGGTCGAGGATCTCGCCCGGTTCGTCGGGCGGGCGCTCAGCGCTGATACGTGAGGTCGCGACCGGCCAGTTCCAGCACGAGCGCGTCGGGGCCGACCCGCGCGCCGGTGACGCGCACGTGGAAGGGCAGGCCGGCCAGCGACACCGACCGCTCGAAGACGGCAGCGAGCGCCTGGGCAACCACCGCAGGCACGTGCACGCCGTCGACGGTGACCTTGGGGTCGGTGAAGGTGATGCCCCGCGCGCTGCTCGCGTGCACGATCGCGCTGACCGTCCCGGTGAAGGTCTGGCCCAGCAGGTGCACCGACGGTTTCGTGATCAGCCGCCCGCCCGACCCGGCGTGCACCGTGGTGTGCAGCAGCCGCGACAGCTCCGGGTAGCCCATGCTGCCGTCGGCGGTGGCGGTGTTCGCGTGAAAGGTCGAGTAGTTGTTGCTGACGGTGACGTCGTGGAGGTCGACCCGCACCCGGTCGATGTGCACGTCGTGGGCCGTGCCCACCGACAGGTCGTCGGCGGTCACGACGATCTCGCCGAAGTCGCCCGATGCGAGCTGGGTGAGGAACGGGAACCCCTCGACGCTCACGTCGGGCTTGTGCGAGAGGCCTTGCGAGGTCTGCAGCGCCGATGCCGCCTTGTCCTCGGCGAGCCCGAGCGCGACGCGGTCGGCCGCGACCGCGAGGCCGACCAGGACGAGCAGCACGATCAGCAGCACGATCGGCCAGCGGCGACGGCGCCGGGCCGGTGCAGGCGGGGCGTAGGCGTAGCCCGAGTCGTAGCCGGAGACCATCCTGCGATCCTCGCATCCGCGCCCCCGGCGAGTTGGGCCGCCCGACAACGCAACGAATGCCCGATTTGCTCGGTTCGCCGGACCGGGTGACGATGGGCACGACCTCGGTCCCTCCCCCGTTTGGAGCCCTGCAGGAATGAGATCCTCCAGCCTGTTCCGCGCCGCCGTCGCACTGCTCGCCGGCGGCGCCGCCGTCCTCGCGGTCGCCGCCGCGCCCGCCTCCGCCGGAGCCACCACCCGGTCGGGCGCGCTGAGCCTGCGCACCGTCGTGGCGCCGTTCGCCTGCCGGCACGCCCGCAGCGTCCACGTGGCGTCGTGCTTCGGCGAGATGCTCGCCAACCGCACCGGCAACGGCGTGCTGAGCCCGCGCATCACGACCGCCGCCACGGGCTACGGCCCGGCCGACATCCAGTCGGCCTACAACCTCACCGGCACCGCCTCAGGCGGCAAGACGGTGGCCATCGTCGACGCCTACAACGACCCGAAGGCCGAGCAGGACCTCGCGAGCTACCGCAGCCACTACGGGCTGCCGGCGTGCACCACCGCGAACGGCTGCTTCACCAAGGTCAACCAGAACGGCGCCGCCTCGCCGCTGCCGTCGACCGACTACGGCTGGGCGCTGGAAGAAAGCCTCGACCTCGACATGGTTTCGGCGGCCTGCCCGTCCTGCCACATCCTGCTCGTCGAGGCGAACTCGGCCAACAACGCCGACCTCTACAAGGCCGTCGACACCGCTGCGGCCACGCCCGGCGTCGCCGCGATCTCGAACAGCTACGGCGCCGCCGAGTACAGCGGCCAGACCGCCGACGACGTTCACTTCAACCACCCGGGTATCGCGATCACCGCAAGCTCCGGTGACAGCGGCTACGGCGCCTCCTACCCCGCGGCCTCGCAGTACGTCACCGCGGTCGGCGGCACGTCGCTGAGCAAGGCGAACAACGCCCGCGGCTGGACCGAGACCGCGTGGAGCGGCGCCGGCTCGGGCTGCTCGGCCTACGACGCGAAGCCGTCCTGGCAGACCGACAGCGGGTGCGCCAAGCGCACCATCGCCGACGTGTCGGCGGTCGCCGACCCGAACACCGGCGTTGCCGTGTACGACACCGCCAACAGCTGCGGAACGAGTTCGATCTGCGACTACCTGATCAGCGTCGGCGCGGTGCAGGGTGCCGACGGTTGGGTGCAGGTGGGCGGCACGAGCGCGTCCTCGCCGATCATCGCCAGCGTGTACGCGCTGGGCGGCCACAGCAGCGCCTCGTGGACCTACGCGCACACCTCGGCGCTGAACGACGTGACCTCGGGCAGCAACGGCACCTGCGGCGGCTCGTACCTGTGCACTGCCAAGTCCGGGTACGACGGCCCGACCGGACTGGGCACGCCGAACGGCACCGGCGCCTTCTAGCGGGTCCCACCCCTACGAGTTGTCCGTGTGTCGCGACGACATGTCGTCGCGACACACGGACAACTTTCGTGGGGAGGTCAGGTGC
>DATBTJ010000056.1:0-26821 GCA_036559305.1 Jatrophihabitans sp. | reverse complement strand
GATCTTGGAGCCTGACCGTGAGCAAGCGCACCTTCCAGCCGAACAACCGCCGCCGCGCCAAGACGCACGGCTTCCGGCTGCGTATGCGTACGCGTGCCGGGCGCGCCATCGTCGGCGCGCGCCGGCGCAAGGGTCGCCGCGAACTGTCGGCCTGACGGCCGGGCCCGGCTCGTCCCGCCACCGCTGACCCACCGACTCGTGCTGCCCTCGTCCCACCGGCTGCGACGCTCGTCGGATTTCGCCGTGACCGTCCGTCGCGGCGTCCGAGCGCGGCGCGGCACGTTGGTCGTGCACCACCGGCCCGCTTCCGGCGGACCGGGCGCGCAGTCGAGCCCGGCGACCGTCGGTTTCGTCGTCTCGCGCGCGGTCGGTAACAGCGTGGTGCGCCATCGCGTCACCCGCCGGCTGCGCCACGTCGTGCGCGAGCGCCTGGCCGAGCTGCCGGGCGGGAGCACGACCGTCGTGCGGGCGTTGCCCGCGAGCGCCGGCGCCGACTTCGCGGTGCTCGCCGCAGACTTCGCCACCGCCGTCCAGGCAGTGCGCCGGAGCCGGCCGTGAAGACGCTGGTGCTCCGGGCGATCCGGTTCTACCGCGCGTCGATCAGCCCGCTGCGACCGCCGTCGTGCCGCTACACCCCTTCCTGCAGCGCCTATGCCGTCGAGGCGATCGAGCGGTACGGGCTGGGTCGCGGTGGGTGGCTGGCGTTGCGGCGGTTGCTGCGCTGCCATCCGTTCCACAAGGGCGGGCACGACCCCGTTCCGCAGTTCGTTGGCCGGGCGGCAGCCCCTGTGCCTGAGAATTCACTGAGTACCGACCTGGTCGGGCCGAGGAGTAGCAAGTGCATCTGACCTATCTGTACACCGCGGTGTCCTGGGTGCTGCTGCGCTGGCACTCGTTGTTCACCTTCCTCGGGTTCGACCCGGCCGGCGGGCTGAACTGGGCGCTGTCGATCATCTTCCTGGTGGTGACGGCGCGGTTGCTGCTGTTCCGCCTGTTCATCAAGCAGGTGCACTACCAGCGGCACATGCAGGAGATCCAGCCGCAGCTGCAGAAGGTCCGCGAGAAGTACAAGAACGACCGCGCCGAGATGCAGCGCCAGATGATGGCGCTGCAGCAGGAGCAGGGGTTCAACCCGCTGGCGGGCTGCCTGCCGATGTTCTTGCAGATCCCGGTGTTCATCTCGCTGTTCCACGTGCTGCGGCACCTGGCGAACTCGGTCACCAAGTGCGACGCCGCGAACTACCACGGCAATCTGCTCACCCTCTACACCTTCACGAAGACCCAGACCTGTGACGCGGCGTCGGCGAAGCTGTTCGGCGCGCCGCTGGCCGGTTCGCTGCGTGACAGCAGCGACACGATCGTGCGGGTGCTCGGTGGCGACATCACCAGCACGCGCGTCGTCACCATCGTGCTGGTGCTCGTCAGTGCGGCCGCCACCTATCTGACCCAGATCCTGGTCACCTCGCGGGCCACCACGACCCCGACCGGCACCGCTGCCACCGTGCAGAGGCTGATGAAGGTGTTCATCCCGATCTCGGTGCTGTTCTCGGGTGTCTTCTTCCCGCTGGGCGTGCTGCTCTACTGGTTCACCAGCAACCTGTGGACGCTGCTGCAGCAGGCCTACATCAACCGCTACCACCCGCCGGAGCAGAAGACGCCCGAGCAGGTCGGCGCCATGGGCAAGACGCTGGCACCCAAGCCCGGCGCTCGACCCACCCGCGACGCGCGCACCCGTCCCGCTGCCGGCGACGAGAGCACCCCGCCGGCCACCGACACGCAGGCGCCGGCGCCGCGCGGCCCAGCGCCGCGGCCCGGGCAGCGCCCTGCCCGCCCGGCGGGCAAGCGTCCTCCGAGCAAGCGGCCCAGCCAGGCGAAGAAGCGCCGCTGACCTAGATTTGTTCTGTATGCGAACTATGGAAGGACTCTCTTCGTGAGTGACACCGACGCCGACATCACTGCCGACACCGGCGCAGAAAACACCGACCCTGCTGGTAGCACGTCGACGCCCGAAACGGGTTCCGGTGTCGACAGCACCGACCTCGACAGCGCGGAAGCTGACAGCGCGGACGGCGACGAGACGGACGAGGGCGGCGACTCGTTGCTCATCGAAGAGGGCGACATCGCGGCGGACTACCTCGAGCGGTTCCTCGACATCGTCGACTACGACGGCGACATCGACCTCGACGTCGAGAACGACCGGGCAGTCGTGGCAATCATCGGTACCGACCTGCAGGCGCTGGTCGGCAGCCGGGGCGAGACCCTGGACGCGCTGCAGGAGCTGACCCGGCTCGCGGTGGCGCAGAGGACCGGGACGCGCAGTCGGTTGATGCTCGACATCAGCGGGCACCGCCAGGCCCGGCGCGATGAGTTGTCGGGCCTCGCCAAGGACACCGCGGCCCGCGTGCTCGACAGCGGCGACGCGGCCCGGCTGGCCCCGATGAACCCGTTCGAGCGCAAGGTCGTCCATGACGCGATCACCGCGATCGAGGGCGTGCGCAGCGAGTCGGAGGGTGAGGAGCCCAACCGCCGGGTCGTCGTCCTGCTCGACCGCTGACGCGGGTGAGTCACCCGCCTGCGGCGGACGGATCGGGCCCAGCCGGTAGCGAACCGGCGCCTGCTGCGGCGGCGGCGGTCTTCGGCACCGAGTTGGCGCGCGCCGAATGCTTTGCCGAGCTGCTGGTCGGCCCGGGTGTGGAGCGTGGGCTGCTCGGTCCGCGCGAGACGGACCGGATCTGGTCGCGCCACCTGCTCAACTGCGCCGTGGTTGCGGAGCTGTTCGCCGAGCAGGCTCGGGTGGTCGACGTCGGGTCCGGAGCGGGGTTGCCCGGCCTGGCGGTCGCGATCGCCCGCCCGGACCTGCGGGTCGATCTGGTCGAACCGCTCCAGCGGCGCGCCGAGTTCCTGACGGAGGCCGTCGCGGTGCTCGAGCTGGGTGCCCGGGTCCGGGTGGTGCGCGGGCGGGCCGAGGAGCCGGAGACCCTGCGAGCGGTCGGCGGCGCCGACTGGGTGACCGCCCGCGCGGTGGCGCCGTTGGACCGTTTGGTGAGATGGTGCCTACCGCTGGCCGCCCCGGGCGGCCGGCTGGCGTTGATCAAGGGATCCAGCGCAGGCGAGGAAGTGCGTCAACACCGGTCCGCTCTCCGCAGGCTCGGTGCCGGCCGTGCCGAGCTGGTCAGCTGTGGGGTCGACGTGGTTGATCCTGCTGTGACGGTAGTGACCGTTGAGATTTCTGGGACCTCGAAGGGAAGCCGATGAGCGACGGGACGAACGTGGCCCGGGACGACGATGTGCCCGAGGTTTCACGTGAAACGTCGCCCTTGGACCAGCCCATCGGGGACGCCGCTGGCGCCGTTTCACGTGAAACAGAGTTCGACACGCCGATTGCTCGGGAGGCCGCCCAGGCGGTGCACGTGCTGAACGTGCGCCAGGAGCACTGGCCCCGCCCGCAGCATCCGCGGGTCATCACCGTGGCCAACCAGAAGGGCGGAGTGGGCAAGACGACGAGCACGGTCAACCTCGCCGCGGCACTCGCCCTGCACGGCGTGCGGGTGCTGGTCATCGATCTCGACCCGCAGGGCAACGCCAGCACCGCGCTGGGCGTCGACCACTCGGTCGGCACACCATCCACCTATGACGTCCTGCTCAGCGGGCGGTCGATCACCGACGTTGCGCATCCCGTGGAGTTGAGCCCGGAACTGACCTGCGTCCCGGCCACCCTTGATCTGGCCGGTGCCGACATCGAGCTCACCTCCCAGGTGGCGCGGGAGTACCGGCTGCAGCGCGCGGTGACCGCACTGCTCGCGGAGGACAACCCACCGGACTACGTCTTCATCGACTGCCCGCCCTCGCTCGGCCTGCTGACGCTGAATGCGCTGGTCGCGGCCCGGGAGGTGCTGATCCCGATCCAGTGCGAGTACTACGCCTTGGAGGGCCTGGCGCAGTTGCTCAGTACGGTCGAACTGGTGCGCTCGCACCTCAACCCCGAACTGGCCGTGAGCACGGTGCTGCTCACCATGTACGACAGCAGGACGCGACTGGCCGATCAGGTCGCCGCCGAGGTGCGCAAGCACTTCGCCGACCTGGTGCTGGCGCCGACCATCCCTCGCAACGTACGGGTGTCCGAGGCGCCGGGATTCGGGCAAACGGTGATGACGTACGACGCGGGTTCGCGCGGGGCGATCGGCTACCTCGAAGCAGCTCACGAGATCGCGCGTCGTGGTGGCGCGCCGACCAGCGAGGACAGTGGTGCGCAATGAGCGGCAAACCCCGAATCGGCGGCCTCGGACGAGGGCTCGGCGCGCTCATTCCCACCGCACCGCAGCCCCGGCCCGAGCCGGAACAGACCGACTCGGCAACGCCGGACACGCAATCCGGCGGCCCGGAGCGCTCGCAGCCCGTTGAGTCGAACGGCTCCACCGGGGCGGGCGAAGCCGGCGAGTCCCCGCAATCCGGTGAATCAGCGGCGGCGGTGAGCGACGACGCCACCGGCCTGCTGCCGGTGGCGGGCGCCGAGTTCGCCGAGCTTCCGGTCGAGGACATCCGCGCCAACACCAAGCAGCCCCGGCAGGTCTTCGACGAGGACGCCCTCGCCGAGCTGACCCACTCGGTGCGCGAGTTCGGGGTGCTACAGCCGGTGGTGGTCCGGCGCGACCCGGACGATCCCGAGCGCTACGAGCTGGTCATGGGCGAGCGGCGGCTGCGCGCAGCGGCCGCAGCTGGCATGACGACGATCCCCGCGATCGTGCGTTCCACCGCAGACGACCAGATGTTGCGCGACGCGCTGCTGGAGAACGTGCACCGCGCGCAGCTGAACCCGTTGGAGGAGGCCGCCGCCTACCAGCAGCTGCTCGAGGAGTTCGGCGCCACCCACGACGAGCTCGCCGCGCGCATCGGGCGCAGCCGGCCGGTCGTCTCGAACACCATCCGGCTGCTCAACCTGCCGGTTCCGGTGCAGCGCCGGGTCGCGGCCGGAGTCATCTCCGCCGGGCACGCCCGCGCCCTGCTGGGCCTCGACGAGGCGGATGCCCAGGAGGAACTGGCGAGCCGAGTGGTGGCCGAGGGCCTGTCGGTGCGGGCCACCGAGGAACTCGTCTCGCTGCACCAGCACGGGCACGGTGCGCGCAAGCCCAGTCGCCGTGCCCAGCACTCCCGCATCACCGCACCCGCCATCGGTGAGCTGGCCGACCGGCTCTCGGACACCTTCGACACCCGGGTGCGCGTCGACCTCGGCCGCCGCAAGGGCAAGATCACGGTCGAATTCGCCTCGATCGACGACCTCGAGCGCATCGTGGCCGTCATGGCCCCGGAGCTGGCGACCCGACCTCAGGGAGTCGACGACGCGGCGCCGCTGAACCCGCCCCAGGACACCACGTCGGAGTAGGCGCGCCTGCCGCGACGCAGCGACGGCGAGCGCACGTCCGGCGCCGGGTGGCCGAGGCTGACCACGCCGACCGGGCGCATCCGCTCCGGCACCCCGAAGGCGTTGCGCAGCGCGTCCCATCGTTCGCCCGGCACTCCGAACAAGCAGCTCGCCAGGCCGCGGTCGGTGGCACCGAGCAGCATCAGCAAGGCGGCCATGCCGGCGTCGACGTCCCAGTACGGGACGGGCCAGTGCGCCTCAGCGCGGTCGGTCCACCCCTTGTCCGGCTCGGCGTAGCGGTCGAGATAGGCCTGCTTGTCCGACAGGCAGACGATCAGCGCGGGAGCGGTCTGCAACCGGCGCAGCCAGCCGTCCGGGCTGTCCGTTGGACCAGTTTCGGTGGTTACCGACCAGAATGTCCGGATCGATGTTATGTCATCGAGAACGAGAAAGTGCCAACCTTGGGTGTACCCCGCAGACGGGGCGAAAACGGCCAGTTCCAGCAACTCCTCGAGCACCTCACGCGGGATCGGCTGGTCCGGGTCGTAGCTGCGGATCATGCGCCTCGAGCGGATGGCATCGCGAAGTTCCATCTGTCCAGCATTGCAGTGAAACTGCCGATATCCGTTGCCCGGCGCCGACGTTGGTGTGTCATCGTGGGCCGGTGGACCTGCGACAGTCACGAAAGCTCGAGGACGTCTGTTACGACATTCGCGGCCCGGTGCTCGAGGAGGCCAAACGCCTCGAGGACGAGGGCCGCCGGATCATCAAGCTGAACATCGGCAACCCCGCGCCGTTCGGGTTCGAGGCGCCGGAGGAGATCCTCGTCGACGTTGTGCGCAACCTGTCCCGGTCGCAGGGCTACTCCGACTCCCAGGGCCTGCTCTCCGGACGGACGGCGGTCGTGCAGCACTACCAGCAGCGCGGGATCGACGGCGTCGAGGTCGACGACGTCTGGCTCGGTAACGGGGTCAGCGAGCTGATCACGATGGCCCTGCAGGCGATGCTCGACAACGGCGACGAGGTGCTCGTGCCGGCGCCGGACTACCCGCTCTGGACCGCCTCGACGAGTCTCGCCGGCGGGACACCGGTGCACTACCTGTGCGACGAGAGCAACGGCTGGCTTCCCGATCTTGATCACCTTCGAACGAGAATCACCCCGCGTAGCAAGGCGATCGTCGTCATCAACCCGAACAACCCGACCGGCGCGGTGTACCCCCGGGAGGTACTCGAAGAGATCGCGGCGATCGCTCGAGAGCATCAGCTGGTCGTGCTCGCCGACGAGATCTACGACAAGATCCTGTTCGACGACGCAGTTCATCATCCGATGTCGGCAATCGCGCCGGACGTGTTCACCTTGACCTTCAACGGGTTGTCCAAGGCCTATCGCGTCGCGGGCTTTCGGGCCGGTTGGCTGATGGTCACCGGGCCGAAGAAGCACGCGAGCAGCTACCTCGAGGGCCTGTCCATCCTCGCCAACATGCGGCTGTGCGCCAATGTGCCCGCCCAGCACGCGATCCAGATCGCGCTCGGCGGCAGGCAGAGCATCCGCGAGCTGGTGTTGCCCGGCGGCCGGCTGCTCGAACAGCGCGATGCCGCCCTGGCCGCGCTCGACGTGATTCCCGGGGTGAGCTGCGTCAAACCGTCGGGCTCGCTCTACGTCTTCCCGCGCCTGGACCCGGCCGTCTACCCGATCGCCGACGACCAGCAGTTCGTGCTCGACCTGCTGCGCGAGCAGCACGTGCTCGTCGTGCAGGGCACCGGGTTCAACTGGCCGAAGCCGGACCACCTGCGCATCGTCACGCTGCCCCGTGTCGACGATCTGACCGAGGCGATCGGCCGGATCGCGACCTTCCTCGCGGCCTACCGCGAGGCCGCGTGAGCTCCTAGGCTCCACACCGTGTCCCGGCGGCTGGTGAACCTCACCCTGGACAACCTGGGCGAGTTGTCCACGCGGTGCCGCTCCTGCGTGTTCTGGGAGCTCGACGCGGCGGCCGGCGCGCACGCCTGCGCCGACGGCTCGGCTGCGCTGGAGAAGGAGGCCTGGGTCTCGGACACCCTGCTCGAGTGGGGCTGCTGCGGGCAGCAGGCGATCGTCGACGGAGTGTCGGCCGGGCACGTCCTGTACGCACCACCCGCCTACGTACCCCGCTCGCTCGGGTTCGCCACCTCCCCGGCCGGCCCGGATGCGGTGCTGCTGATGTCGGCCTACATCGACCCGGCCTTTCGCGGCGGCGGCCTGGGCCGGATGCTCGTGCAGGGCGTGGCCCGAGACATCACCCGCCGCGGCATCCGCGCCGTCGAGGCGTTCGGCCGCGCCGAATCCGCGGACGCGGCGAACGACGACTCCCTCGCCTGCCTGCCACCGGTCGACTACCTGCTCGCGGTCGGCTTCAAGACCGTCCGACCGCACCACCGCACGCCCCGGCTGCGGCTGGACATCCGCAGCATCGCGTCCTGGAAGGAGGACGTCGAGTACGCCTTCGAGCGGCTGTTCGGCTCGATGGTTCCCGCGCTCGGCAAGCGCTGAAACACCCGGATCAGGCGTGGGCCGGGATCCGCAGGACGCCGGTCGGCGGGTCGTCGGACTGCGGCAGGTAGAGCCGCTGGATCGCGACCAGCAGGCCCTCGGCGACGGTGTCGCGGAAGAGTGGATCGGTCAGACGGGCCCGGTCCAGCGGCGAGGTCAGGTAGCCGAGTTCGACCCGGACGGTCGGCATCCGGGTCATCCGCAGCAACGCCCACGTCTTGCCGTGGACGTGTCCGTCGGTCAGCCCGGTGCGCGCGACCAGTTCGCGCTGCACGAGGTCGGCCAGCCGCTCACCGATCGTCGAGGACGACTCGGCGGCGCCGAAGTAGTAGGCGGCGATGCCGTTGGCGTGGGGCGAGCTGAACCCGTCCACGTGGATCGAGATGACCAGATCGGCACCGACCTCGTTGGCGAGCGCAGCGCGGTCCTCGTCGCTGCGGCCGTTGTGCGGGCCGCGGGTGAGCCAGGTCTGCACGCCGAGCGCGGTGAGGCGCCCCTCCAGCCGGCTGGCGAGGTCCCAGCACAGCTCCGCCTCGGTGATCTCTTGGGCTGCGTCGCCCCCTTCGGCCGGGTCGGCCGAGTAGACCGTGCCGCGGTCCTCGCCGCCGTGGCCGGGGTCGATCACAATCCGCTTGCCGAACAGCGACGGGCCCGATGCCGCCACGGCGACCAGCTCACGCAGCAGCTGGGGACGCCCGCCGGTCACCCGGCGACCGAGCTGGCGCAGGGCGCGCATCGTCAGCGGCCCGCAGATGCCGTCGGCCACCATGCCGTAGTCGCGCTGGAAGTTCCGGAGCCCCTCGGCGGTGCGCGGACCGAACACGCCGTCGGTACGGGCGATGTCGTACCCCAGCTCGAGCAGCTGGGTCTGCAGTTCGGTGACGTCGTCGCCGGTGACCTGGGTGGATTCGTGGGCGAGGACGCGGTCACCGAGGCGCCAGTGGGCGCTCACCAGCCAGCGGTAGGTCTCCTGCCCGACCAGGCCGTCGACCGACATGCCACGCGTCTGCTGGAAGTGCCGGATCGCGAGCTCAGCGGCCTCGTCGTAGCTGTCGGCGGACTCGGGGTCGGTGTTGTCCAGCAACCCCAGCCCGGCGAGCATGCGGCGCACCTCGGCCACAGCGGTGCCGGTGGCACCGCGGCGCAGCAACTGCATGATCGAAAGACATCCTCGCCGGCTCGGGATCGCGTCCGAGCCATTGTTCCATCCCGCGCCGGGTCGTCCGGCCCACCTGCCGCTGGGCAGGGCGAGGCACGGCCTGCGAAGTTCGATACCGGTCCGGCAGAGGCGCCGGGAAACGCGAACGGCCGCCACCGGTCAGGGTGGCGGCCGCTGCTATGGGTTTCGAACTCAGCCTACGAATTCGCTGAGCTCGCGAAGGATGGCTGCCTTCGGGCGCGCGCCCACGATCGTCTTCACGATCTGGCCCTTGTTGAACACGGCCATCGTCGGGATCGACATGACCTGATAGTTGCGCGCGGTCTCGGGGTTCTCGTCGATGTTGAGCTTGGCGATCGTCAGCTTGTCCGGGTTCTCGCCGGCGATCTCCTCCAGGACGGGCGCGACCAGGCGGCACGGCCCGCACCACTCGGCCCAGAAGTCGACGAGCACCGGGCCGTCGGCCTGCAGCACGTCGTCGGCGAAGCTCGAGTCGGTGACGGTCTTGGTGTTGTTGCCCATTCTCAGATCTCCTGGTTCGACGGTTACTTGTTGGATAACGCAGGCCGGCGGGCCGGCATTCCGGGGCCCGGGTCAGACGTCGCCGAGCCCGGCGAGGTAGCGCTCGGCGTCCAGCGCGGCCTGGCAGCCGGTGCCGGCCGCGGTGATGGCCTGCCGGTAGGTGTGGTCGACGAGGTCGCCCGCGGCGAACACGCCCGTGAGGTTGGTGTGCGTGCCCTGCCCGGTGACCACGTAGCCCTCGGCGTCGAGGTCGACCTGGCCGCGGACCAGCTCGCTGCGCGGCTCGTGGCCGATCGCGATGAACAGCCCGCCGAGCTCGAGGTCGCGCTGCTCGCCGGTGACGGTGTCGCGCAGGGTCACGCCGGACAGCGCGCCGGCGCCGTGGAGGTCGACGACCTCGCTGTTCCACGCCCAGCGCATCTTCGGGTCCTTCTGCGCGCGCTCGGCCATGATCTTGCTGGCGCGCAGCGCGTCGCGCCGGTGAATGACGGTGACGCTGTTGGCGAACCGGGTCAGGAACGTCGCTTCCTCCATCGCGGTGTCGCCGCCGCCGACGACCGCGATGTCCTTGTCCCGGAAGAAGAAGCCGTCGCAGGTGGCACACCAGGACACACCGTGGCCGGACAGCTCGTCCTCACGGGTCACGCCGAGCTTGCGGTAGGCCGAGCCCATCGCGAGGATCACGGCGTCGGCGGTGTACTCGCCGTCGTGGGTGCGCACGACCTTGACGGGGCCGGTGAGTTCGAGTTCGGTGACGTCGTCGCTGACCAGCTCGGCGCCGAAACGCTCGGCCTGGCCGCGGATGTGGTGCATCAGCTCGGGGCCGAGGATGCCCTCGGGGAAGCCGGGGAAGTTCTCCACCTCGGTGGTGTTCATCAGCGCGCCGCCGTACTGCGAGCCCTCGAACACGAGCGGGGCGAGGTCTGCGCGCGCGGTGTACAGCGCGGCGGTGTACCCGGCCGGGCCCGAACCGACGATGATGACGTTGCGGTGCTGCGTCACAGGAACTGTCTCCGATCTGGTTGTCGAGCGACGCAACGATCCTAGGTGCGCCGGCATTCCCGCCCGGTCAGCGGCGCCGCACCAGCGCGACCATGTCCTGGACCTCGCTGATGCGCAGCCGCCACATCACCAACGCCAGCACCGCCACCCCAACGGCCGCACCCAGCACGAGGGTCGAGACCGCGGCGATGCGTCCGTCGCCCAAGGCCGAGCGCAGCGCGAGGCCGACCGCGAACGCCGCGGCCCCGCCGGCCACCGAGGCGAGGCTCACCCGCGCCACGGTGTCAGCGACCCGGCCGAAGCCGAGCCCGCCCAGCCGGCGGGTGAGGCAGATGTGACCGACCACTGCGCCCACCACGTAGGAGGCGGACGTGGCCACCGTCAGCGACACCGCGATCCGGGCGGTGTCGTCGAACAGGTGGCTGCACACCAGCACGATCGCGATCTTGGTGGCGACCATGAAGACGTTGATCAGGGTCGGCGTGCGGCCGTCGCGCATCGCGTAGAAGACCCGCAGCTGCAGCATCACCAGCGCGAACGGGAACAGCCCGAACGCCGAGGCGGCGAGCGCGGTGCCGATCAGCCGGCCGCCGGCGAGCGAGGTCTGCCCGTGCGCGAACAGCACGATCGTCAACGACTGTCCGAGCACGATCAGCCCGGCGGTGATCGGGACGAGCGCGATCGCCGACAGCCGGGCGCCGAGGCCGAGGTCGGCGATCACCTCGTCGTGCTGCTCGCGGGCGGCCGCGCGCGACAGGCGAGGCATGAGGGCGGTGAGCAGCGAGACGACCAGGATGCCGTAGGGCATCTGCACCAGCAGGTCGGCCTGGGTGAAGATGGTGAAGGCCTTGTTGTGGCCGCCGACCGCGGCGATGACGGTGACGCCGATCTGGCTCGCCACGACGTAGCAGAGCACCCACCCGGCGAGCTGTCCCACCTCGCGCATCCGGCCGATCTCGTTCGGTGCCGCACGGAAGCGCCAGCGCCAGTGGAAGCCGGTCCGCCGCAGCGCCGGGACGAGCACCAGGGCCTGCGCGGCGATGCCGAGGGTGGTGCCGACGCCCAGCACGACCACCTGCGTCGTGGTCATGGAACTCGGGGTCAGCACGTGCGGCCCGGGCAGCACGAAGAACACCGCGATGGTCACGATCATGACGACGTTGTTCAGTACCGGTGCCCAGGCGCCGGGGCCGTAGCTGTGCCGGATGTTGAGCACTGCCATGAACATCGCGCCCAGCCCGTAGAAGAAGATCTCGGGCAGCAGCAGGGTGGCGAACAGGCTGGTCAGCGAGCGCTGCGGTCCGGCGTCGACGAAGCCGGCCGCGATCACCGGGGCGCTGAGGACAGCGAGCAGCGTCACCGCACCCAGCGCGACGGTTGCAAGTGAGAGCAGCCGCTGGGTGTAGGAGACCCCCTCGTCGGCGTCGTCCTCCTGGGCGTTGACGAGCAGCGGGACGAGCACGCTCGAGAGCACCCCGCCGAGCAGCAGCTCGTACACCATGTTCGGGAAGTTGTTGCCGAGGTTGTAGGCGTCGCCGACGCTGTGGACGCCCAGCGCGGCAACGAGCAGGGCGCTGCGCAGGAACCCGGTGATCCGGCTGATCAGGCTCGCGAGCGCCATCGTGCGGCTGTTCGCCAGCACCCGCCGGTTGCCCTCGACGTCCTCGTCGGTGACCGTCTTCTGCGGCGGTTCGGCCGGGACCTCGGTTTCGGTGCCGACCGCGCCGGCTTTGCGCCGGCGGTCGGGTCGTTTACGCCGCGGGCCGACGTAGGTCGTCGTACTCCACGGGTTCTGGTGATCCGGGGCGCCGTCGACACCGTCGGCGATCCATTCGGGCACCCCCATCGCCGAGATGGGATCGGCCTCGGTGAACGTGCGCGGCTCCATGACCCGTCCGCCACCGGCATACAACGACGGCGTGCTCCAGCCGTCGCTCACTGCACGCCCGAAGCGGTCGTCGCGGCCACCGGCGGCATGGGCTCCTCGGGAGGTGCCGTGTGGTTCCGGCGGCGGATGCGCCGCACCTGTCGCAGGATCACGGCGAGGACGAGCGCGATCGCGGCGAGGATCGTGATGATGACACCGATCGTGCCGATCGCGGTGCTGCGCACCGACAGCGGGGTCTCGCGCTTGCCGTAACCGAGCGGCAGCCCGGCCGGCGTGCGGACGCGGGCGATCAGCTGGATCCGGCCCACCCGGGTGAGGTGCAGCGGGACGTGCACCTGCACCTTGCTGTTGGGCTTGATCGTGAACGGGTAGTCGGTGTTGGGGTTGGACAGGCCCGCGTCGCCGTCCGTGGCGTCGATCGAAACCTGGACGTCGATCTCGGCGCCGAGCCGGTTCACGACGGTGATCGGCAGCAGCGAGTCCTTCGAGGTCAGCGTGTACGTACCGTTGGTCGGACGTTGGATGTAGACCGCCCCGCGGGTGCGGTTGATCATCTGGACGAGCCGCTCGCCCATCGTGCTCGCGCGGGCGTGATCGCCCAGCAGCGAGGAGCTCTCGGCGCGCTGGACGGCGGCGGGCACCGGAGCGGCGAAATGCGTACCCACCGCCGAGTCGTGGAAGAACGTGATGAGCAACGGAAGCTCACCCGAGACCGCGCGCAGGTCGGCGAGCAGGTGCGGGCCGAGCTGCGGGCGCCGAACGGTGGTGCTCAGGCGGCCGCGGGCGGCCCGCGCGATGCTCTCGTCGGTGACGGCGTCCTCGACGGTGATGGGGCTCGACCAGGTGCTGTGCGCGGTGGCCTCGATGGTGCGGACGGCGACCGCGGGGTCGGCGACGTCGAGCTCTCGCGGTGGGGTGATCACGAGGTAGCGCGGCCCGTCGAGCATGTTGCGCAGGGCCAGCCGGGCCACCAACTCGGGCAGCAGCGTGAGACCGTCCCCGGAGGGGTCGAGGATCTGAGCGACCGAGCGTTGGATGTCGGTGGACGTGACCGCGAGGGTGGCCGGCGACCCGGCGGTCGTGGTGACCGGCGCAAGCGCATTGGGCGCAGGGCTGACCTCGCCGGTGAGGGCCGAGTCGCCGACCACCACGGTGTTGGCGCCCTGGAGGACCAGCTGCGACAGCGTGCCGGGCGACAGGCTGCGGCCGGCGGGCCACGCCACGTCACTGAGCGGGGTGCGTCCGCCGAGGGCGTCGGTGACCCGCTGCCGGGCCTGCGGGTCGAGTCCTACCGACCAGCTCATCCCGGCCCGGGTCAGCGAGTCGACGGCAGGGTCGGCGAACGGGGTGAACACCAGCCGGACGAGCGGGTGATCGCGCAGGACGTGGCGCAGGGTCGCCAACCACTGCCGCGCCGCGGCCGACCCGGTGCCGGGGACCTTGCCGTGCGGGGTGTTGACGAAGTAGTGGCCGCCGGCCATGACCGCGAGCTCGTCGATCAGGTCGGGGTCGGTGACCACGGTCATCGGCACGTCCGCGGAGACCTGCTGCACCACCTGCAACAACCGGTACAGCCGTCCGCCCGGGCTCACCTCGCCGGCGAGCACATCGTCGAGGAACACCTCCGAGCGCAGCAGCCGGTGCGGCCGGTCCAGCAGCGGCCACAGCCAGCTGACCTTGCTCTTGCCCGGGCTCTTGGTGAAAGACGGCACAAAGGTCTGGGTGGTGATCTCGCCGCTCGTGCCGTCGGCGGTGTAGCTGCCGATGAACCAGAACGGGTAGATCGCGTCGTGACACAGGCACACCCCGTCGTGGGCGACGGTGGCGGTCGTGGTCTTGATCGTGGCGTCGATCGAATTCTTGGCCGGGACCGTCACGTCGTCGGCCGTTGCCGACAGCGGTGAGACCAGCTGCGAGCTCGGCGCCGTCGGCTTCGAGATCGCCGAGTTGAGCGCATCGGTGCTACCGATCGGGTCCCCGCGCGCAACCGAGATGGTGGAGATGTGGACGGGGGCAGCGGTGTGGTTGACGAGCTGGATCGTGAAGGTCAGCGGCCGCGGCTTGGTCGTGACGTCCGGGGTGTTCGGTGACACGTCGATCACCGACATGGACAGCGGCGGGGCGGCCGGCTGCGCCTGCGCCGGGGTCGTGCCGATCAGGGCGGGGCCGGCCGTCAGGGCTGCGACCAGGAGCGGCACCGCAACACGCGAGAATGGCTTGCGCACGCCGGGCTCACGCCGTTTCTGCGAGCAGCCGGCCCGCCGCGTCGAGCAGGCCGCGCTCGTCGGGGTAGGCGAGCTGCCCGGCGATGTCGGGGAAGGGCACCCAGGCTACCTCGGTCACCTCGACGTCGGCGTCGGAGAGCTCGCCGCCGATCGCGCGCATCAGGTAGTGCTGGACGGTCTTGTGGATGCGCCGGCCCTCGGCGACGAACCAGAAGTCGATGGTGCCGAGCTCACCGAGGATCGTGCCGGCGATGCCGGTCTCTTCCTCGACCTCGCGCACGGCGGCCTGCTCGGCCGTCTCGCCGGCCTCGATGTGGCCCTTCGGCAGCGACCACAGCAGCCGGCCGTGCCGGTCGGTGCGGGCGATCAGCGCGCCGCGGGGGATCTCGCCGGCGAGGTCGAGCACCAGGCCACCGGCGCTGAACTCGTCCACCTGGCGCAGCCGGCGATCACGCCGGCGCCGTGCGGTCTGGGCCTTCTGCTGACCCTTCTGCGCCTTGCGCGGCTGCTGCTTGCGGGCCGGTTGCTTGCGGCCCTGCTGCCGGCCGCGTCCGGGCTTGGGCCCGGGGCCGTCGGCGTCTCGCCGACCGTCGCCGTCTGCCCCGCCGGTCGCCATGGCCCGATGGTAGCCGCTGGTCAGGGTGCCGCCGCATGTCCGGCCGCTGAGCCCGTCGGAGCCGGTCGGTACGCTCGTCTGCCGTGACTTCGCCCGCCGACCTCATCACTGTGCCCGCCGCGGCACAGGCCCTCGGAGCCGTGTTCGGCGCCGACGGGCACGAGCTGCACCTGGTCGGCGGCACGGTCCGCGACGCGCTGATGGACCGGACGGGGCAAGATCTCGACTTCGCCACCGACGCCCGCCCCGAGCGGGTCCTGTCGCTGGTGACCCCGCTCGCGTCGACGGTGTGGACGACCGGGATCGACTTCGGCACGATCGGCGCGCAGATCGACGGGGTGATGTGCGAGATCACCACCTACCGGGCCGACCGCTACGACCGGGTCAGCCGCAACCCGCTGGTCGAGTACGGCGACTCGCTCACCGGCGACCTGCTGCGCCGCGACTTCACGATCAACGCGATGGCGCTGTCGGTGACCGGCGACCGGGTGTTCACCGATCCCTTCGGCGGCCTCGGCGACCTGGTGAAGTACGTGCTGCGCACGCCGGCCCGGGCCGTCGAGTCCTTCGCCGACGACCCGCTGCGGATGCTGCGGGCCGCCCGGTTCGTCGCGACGCTCGGCATGCAGCCGACCGCCGAGGTGGTCACCGCGATGACCGAACTCGCCGACCAGCTGGGACGGATCACCGCCGAACGGGTGCAGACCGAGATCTCCAAGCTGCTGCTCGGCCCCGACCCGCGCACCGGGTTGGAGCTGCTGGTCGACACCGGCGTCGCCGACATCGTCTTGCCCGAACTCCCGGCGCTGCGGATGGCCGACGACGAGCACGGCCAGCACAAGGACGTCTACGCACACACCCTGCAGGTGCTCGAGCAGGCGATCGAGCTGGAGGACGCCGGACCTGACCTGGTGCTGCGGATGGCCGCCCTGCTGCACGACATCGGCAAGCCGGCGACCCGCGCCTTCCAGCCCGGTGGACGGGTCAGCTCCCACCACCACGAGGTGGTCGGGCGCGACCTGACCCGGCGGCGGCTGCGCGAGCTGCGCTACAGCAAGCAGTTCGTGGCGGATGTGTCCCGGCTGGTCTTCCTGCACCTGCGTTTCTACGGCTACCGCGACGGCGACTGGACCGATTCGGCGGTGCGCCGCTACGTGGTCGACGCGGGGCCGCTGCTCGCGCGGCTGCACAAGCTCGTCCGCTCCGACTGCACGACCCGCAACAAGCGCAAGGCGGCGATGCTGTCCGCGGCCTACGACTCGCTGGAGCAGCGCGTCGCCGAACTCCACGAGCGCGAGGAGCTCGACGCGATCCGTCCCGACCTGGACGGCAACGAGATCATGAAGCTGCTCGACCTGCCGCCCGGGCCGGCGATCGGGCGCGCCTGGCAGTTCCTGAAGGACCTGCGCATGGAACGCGGCCCGCTCGACCACGACGAGGCGGTCGCGGAGCTCAAGCTGTGGTGGGAACAGCAGCGAGGCGGCTGACCCGCAGGTAGATCGCGGCCGTCGCGAGGTAGGCGGTTGCGATGACGACCACCGAGACCGGGGAGTGCCCGTCCGGGGGGAGCACCAGCGCGGTCAGCAGCGAGGCGAGGACGAGCGCGACGTTGAACAGCATGTCGTAGAGCGCGAAGATCCGGCCGCGGAACTCGTCGTCTACGTGACGCTGGACGAGCGTGTCGACGCAGATCTTGAGCGATTGCGCGCAGAAGCCGAGCAGCAGCCCGGCCGTCAGGTAGAGCGGCAGCCGGTAGGGCAGCACCAGGCCCAGCTGGACGAGTCCCGCGCCGATCAGCGCCGTGCCGCAGCAGCGGGTGAATCCGAGCCGGCGGGTGAGCGGCGGGGTGATCAGCGCGGCCAGCCCGGATCCGATCGCGAGCACGACCACGAGCTGGGCGAGGCCGGCCAGCCCGACCCGCACCGGCCCGACCGGGGTGAAGTACTGCCGGAACAGCAGCAGCGTGCACACCGCGAACAGCCCGTAACAGAGCCGGTGCACGCCGACCGCGCCCAGCGCGTTGCGTGCCGCGGGGCGCCGGCCCAGGTGGCCGAGCCCGGCGGCCAGGCCGCGGGCGATCTCGGCGAGGCTCTCGCGGGTGGCGCGCTGCACCTCATCGGGACCGAGCGCTTCGAGGGCGAATCCGCGGGCGGTGGCGGCCGACACCAGGTACGGGATCGCGGCGAGCGCGGCGACCGCCGCGTAGCTTCCCGGCGACGCGCCCCCGAACAGGGCCCGCAACCCGACCGCGAGGCCGCCGCCGAGGGTAGTGGCGAGCGCGCCGAAGGTCGTCGACGTCGAGTTCGCAGTGACCAGCTCGTCGTCGCCGACCACGTGCGGCAGCGATGCCGAGAGGGCGGACAGGAAGAACCGGCTGGTCGAGATCACCACGAGCGCGCTCGCGTAGAACGGGATGCCGTGCAGGCCTGCGGCGATCTCCGCGCCGATGCCGAGAACGGCGAGCGCCCGCAGCAGGCCCGTCCACACCAGTACCCGGCGGCGCCACCAGCGGTCGAGCAGCACGCCGGCGAACGGGCCGATGAACGAGTACGGCAGCAACAGCACGGCGAAGCCCGCGGCGACGTCGGCGGCGTGGGCCTGCCGTTCGGGGTTGAACAGCACCGCGCCGGCGAGGCTGAGCTGGAACACGCCGTCGGCGAGCTGGCCGGTGACCCGGACCGCGAACAGCCGTCGGAACCCGCTCGAGCGCAGCGCCACTCGCAGGTGATGGCGATGCGGGACGGCAGAACTCGCGGCGGCGGCGGTCGGCGCGGTCACCCGTCCGACGGTAGTGGCAACGGGTGTGTGCGGTCGGCGCTGGTCAGCGCCGCCGCGGACGGCGAAGATGAGTGCCACGATGAGCAACGTGACGAGCTGGGCCGATCTCGCAGAGCTACCGCCCTCGGGCGGCCGGCTGCTCGTTGCCTCGCCACTGCTCACCGATCCGCACTTCAACCGGGCCGTGGTCTACCTGCTCGAGCACGACGGCGGCGGCACGGTGGGGGTCGTGCTTAACCGGCCGAGCCGCACCCCGGTCGGTCAGGTGCTGCCGAGCTGGCACGACGCGGTCAGCGGACCGTCCGTGGTGTTCAACGGGGGACCGGTGCAGCCGGACGGTGCGCTGTGCCTCGGCCAGCTCGCCACCGACGGGCCGGGCGTGCGTCCGGTCGTGGACGGCGTCGCCACCGTCGACCTGGACGGCGACGTCACCGTGATCACCGGGCTGACCAGCCGGTTGCGGGTGTTCGCCGGGCACGCCGGGTGGGCGCCGGACCAGCTCGTCGACGAGATCGCCGAGGGCGCGTGGTGGGTGGTGCCGGGCAGCCCGCGCGACCTGTTCAGCGACGATCCCCAGCCGATGTGGCGCGCGGTGCTGCGCCGCCAGCCGCCGCCGCTGAACCTGGTCTCGACCTACCCGCCGGATTCGCAGCTCAACTGATGATCAGTCTTGATGGCGACGATCTGGTGATCGCCGCCGACAACCTTGCCGTGCTGCCGACCTTGCCGGACGGCGCGTTCACGGTGGTCTACCTCGACCCGCCGTTCAACACCGGACGGGCGCAGGTGCGGCGCACGCTGCACACCCGCCGCTCGCCCACGGGCGGTCGGGTGGGGTTCGGCGGCCTGACCTACGAGACCGTGCGCGGCCGGGTGAGCGCCTACGACGACGTGTTCACCGACTACTGGGCCTTCCTCGAACCGCGCCTCGAGCACGCCTGGCGACTGCTCGCCCCCGACGGCACGCTCTACCTGCACCTGGACTACCGCGAGGTGCACTACGCCAAGGTGCTGCTGGACGCGCTGTTCGGCCGCGAGTGCTTCCTCAACGAGATCGTCTGGGCCTATGACTACGGCGCGCGCAGCACCAAACGGTGGCCCGCCAAGCACGACACGATCCTGGTGTACGTGAAGGACCCGGACGCCTATCACTTCGACTCGAGCGCCGTGGACCGCGAGCCCTACATGGCGCCGGGACTGGTCGGCGCCGAGAAGGCGGCGCGCGGCAAGCTGCCGACCGACGTGTGGTGGCACACCATCGTCTCGCCGACGGGCAAGGAGAAGACCGGCTACCCGACCCAGAAACCCGAGGGCGTGCTGCGCCGGATGGTGCTGGCGTCCTCGCGTCCGGGCGACTGGGTGCTCGACTTCTTCGCCGGCAGCGGGACGCTCGGGGCGGTGGCCCGTGCGAGCGGCCGGCGCTTCGTCGTGGTCGACGACAATCCTGAGGCGATCGAGGTGATGCGCCGCCGGCTCGGCACCGACGGCGTGCGTTACCTCAGCCCGCGGTGACGACGTAGCTGCCCATCGCGGCGAACGCGGCCGCCGTGAGCGCACCCATGACGCGCGAGCGCACCGGCACGTCGGGACCGGCCCCGGCGATCACCAGCGCGTCGGCCGCGTTCATCGCGGTGCCGATCGTCAGCAGCGTCTTGACGTGCGGCGTGCCGCGGGTGACGACCCCGATCGCGCCGAGCGCCGCCGTCCTGGTGCCCCAGAGGCGGGTCATGACCAGCAGGTTGCCGTCGCCCTTGAGCCCGTAGATGCCCTTGAACACCCGCGGTGCCAGCACGGCGAGCGCGCCGAAACCGATTGCGCCGTAGTTGATGCCGTCCACCAGTTGGTCGTTCTGGCTCTTGCCCATGTCGTGCCTCCCTCGACCCGGTGGGCACACAGTAGGGCCTTGCGCGTGCGGCGTCGACCCTCAGCCGATGCCGTCGCGCAGCCGGGCCGCGGCGTCCTCGGGTGTGATGTCGTTGATCCAGACGGCCGCACCGGACTCCGAGCCGGCGAGGTACTTCAGCTTCCCCTCGGCCCGCCGGATGGTGAAGATCTCGGCGCCCAGGTGCCACGACTCGCGTGCCTGGCGGGCGGGTGCCTGCTGCCAGCCGGCGATATAGGGGGTCGGGGTGTCGAACAGCGCGTCGAAGGCGCGCAGCACCGTGAGGTAGATCTGCGCGAGGTCCTTGCGTTCGACGTCGGTAAGGGCCGGCAGGTCCGCCAGGTGCCGCCGCGGCACCAGCCGCACCTCATAGGGCCAGCGGGCGGCGAAGGGCACGTAGGCCACCCAGCCCTCGGACTCGGTGACGACCCGCGTCCCCGCTTCGAGTTCGGCAGCGAGCAGGTCGCACTGCAGGCAGGCGCCGGTGCGTGCGCGGTGCCGCTCGAACGCCTCCGCCGTGCGGTAGAAGCGCGGCGGGACGAACGGGTAGCCGTAGATCTGTCCGTGCGGGTGGCTGAGCGTTACCCCGATCTCCTCGCCGCGGTTCTCGAAGCAGAAGACGTAGTCGATCGAGTCGATCGCGAACAGCGCGCGGGTGCGGTCGGTCCAGGCGTCGATGACCGTCTCGACCTGCTCGATCGGCAGTTGCGAGAACGACGAGCCGTGGTCGCTGCTGAAGCAGACCACCTCGCACCGCCCCGCCGCCGGCCCGGACCGGAACGGCGGCGCGTCCGCCAGCGCGACGGTGTCGGCCGAGTGCAGCGAGAAGGACGGGAATCGGTTCTCGAAGACGACCACCTCGTAGTCGGCGGCCGGGATCTCGGTCTGCTTGCCGTCGCGGGACGGATCGAGCGGGCACAGGTCGGCGGGCGGTTTGTAGGTGCGGCTCTGCCGGTGCCCGGCGATGACCGAGTAGTCGCGCATCAACGGGTTCCAGCGCATCTGCGACGTGGTTTCGGCCCGCGGCAGGTCGTCGCGGGTGTCCGGCGCGCTGCGGTCGCGGCCGGCTTCGCGGTCGTAGTAGAACAGCTCGCGGCCGTCGGCCAGCGTTATCTCGGTGCGGTGCGTCATAGCTTCCGGAGCCTCGCCAACCTGATAGAACAGTGCGTGTGTCGGTGACTTGGTGGGCCCCCGGGCGGGTGAACCTGATCGGAGAACACACCGACTACAACGACGGATTCGTTCTTCCGTTCGCGATCGACTTCGGCTGCACCGCCGAGGTGCGCCGCAACGACGACGCGACGGTGCGGATCACCTCCGCGCAGCGCCAGGACACCGTGACGATCCCGCTGGCCGATCTTGCCCCTGGCGCCGGTGATTGGGCGGCCTATGCCGCCGGCGTGTTGTGGACGCTGCGCGAACGCGGCGTCGAGATCGGCGGGGTGGACATCGGGCTCGACAGCACCGTCCCGTCCGGTGCCGGGCTGTCCTCGTCGGCTGCTGTCGTGTGCTCGGTGACCGCCGCGCTGGAGGAGTTGTTCGACGCCGGGCTCGACGCGGGTGACCTGCTCGCTGTGTCGCGCCGCGCCGAGAACGACTTCGTCGGCGCCCCGACCGGCGGCATGGATCAGCTCGCCTCGCTGCGGGCGACCGAGGGCCACGCACTGTTCTGCGACATGCGAACCCTCGACGTCGAGCAGGTGCCCTTCGACGTCGCCGCCGACGGGTTGGCCGTTCTGGTGCTCGACAGCGGGGCCGAGCACCGGCATGCCGACGGCGAGTACGCCGCGCGGCGCAGCGGCTGCGAGCGTGCCGCGCGCATCCTCGGCGTCGACGCGCTGCGCGACCTCACGCCCGGCGAACTCGACGGCGCGCTCGCGCGGCTGCCCGACGACGAGCTGCGCCGCTACGTGCGGCACGTCGTCACCGAGGACGAGCGGGTCCTGCAGACCGTTGCGATGTTGCGCGACGGGCGCATCCGCGACGTCGGTCCGGTGTTGATCGCCTCGCATGCGTCCATGCGCGACGACTATCGCATCACCATCCCCGAGATCGACCTCGCCGCGCAGACGCTCGTCGACGGCGGCGCGTACGGCGCGCGCATGACCGGCGGCGGGTTCGGTGGCTGTGTCATCGCGCTGCTCGACGAGAACGCCGTCGACGGCGCCGTCGAGGCGGTGCGCACCGCCTACGCCGCCGCGGGATTCAACGAGCCGACACCGATGGTCGTGCGTCCCGGTCGCGGGGCTTATCGCCGCTGAGTGGCGGCGACCGACCGGGCGCTGCCTGGTGACCACCGACCAAACATAAGGCGGCAGGGCCGGCCTCCGAAAGGAGACCGGCCCTGCCGCTGCTTGCCGTGTAGTGCCGGGCGCGCCTAGCGCTCGACCCGGCCGTCGATGAAGTCCTGGACGGCCTTGCGTGCTTCGTCGTCGAAGTACTGCACCGGCGGGGACTTCATGAAGTAGCTCGACGCGGACAGGATCGGGCCGCCGATGCCGCGGTCCTTGGCGATCTTGGCCGCGCGCAGCGCGTCGATGATGATGCCGGCCGAGTTCGGCGAGTCCCACACCTCGAGCTTGTACTCGAGGTTCAGCGGCACGTCGCCGAAGGTCTTGCCCTCCAGCCGGACGAAGGCCCACTTGCGGTCGTCGAGCCAGGCCACGTAGTCGGACGGGCCGATGTGCACGTTGCGCTCGCCCAGGTCGCGATCGGGGACCTGGCTCGTGACAGACTGCGTCTTGCTGATCTTCTTCGACTCCAGGCGGTCACGCTCGAGCATGTTTTTGAAGTCCATGTTGCCGCCGACGTTGAGCTGGTAGGTGCGCTGCACCTCCACGCCGCGGTCCTCGAACAGCTTGGTCAGCACGCGGTGGGTGATGGTCGCGCCCACCTGGCTCTTGATGTCGTCGCCGACGATCGGGACGCCGGCGTCCTCGAACTTCTTGGCCCACTCGGGCGTGCTGGCGATGAACACCGGCAGGGCGTTGACGAAGGCGACCTTGGCGTCGATCGCGCACTGCGCGTAGAACTTCGCGGCCTGCTCCGAGCCGACCGGCAGGTAGCAGATCAGCACGTCCACGGCCTTGTCCTTGAGGACCTGGACGACGTCGACCGCTTCCTCGTGGGACTCCTCGATCGTCTCGCGGTAGTACTTGCCGAGACCGTCGAGGGTGTGGCCGCGCTGCACCGGCACGCCGAGTTCGGGCACCTCGCAGATCTGGATGGTGTTGTTCTCGCTGGCCAGGATCGCCTGCGAGAGGTCGGTGCCGACCTTCTTGGCGTCCACGTCGAACGCGGCGACGAACTCGATGTCGCTGACGTGGTACGGCCCGAAGTTGACGTGCATCAGGCCCGGGACCTTGGTCGCCGGATCGGCGTCCCGGTAGAAGTGGACACCCTGGACCAGCGACGCGGCACAGTTGCCGACGCCGATGATGGCGACGCGGATTGGACCGGCCGCGGACTTCGAACCCATCAGGGCTCCTCCTTCTGTGTGGTTTCGTGCTCGATCAGCTCGGTCAACCAGCGGACCTCGCGGTCCTTGGACTCCAAGCCGTGTTGCTGCAGTTCGCGGGTGTAGCGGTCGAGCCGGGAACCGGTGCGTCCGATGGAGGTCCGCATACCGTCGCGCTGCTCCTCGACCCGCCGGCGGCGTCCTTCGAGGATCTGCAGCCGGATGTCCGAGCGGGTCTGGGCGAAGAACGCCAGCCGGGCCCCGAAGCCTTCGTCGTCGAAGGCGTCCGGGCCGACATCGCTGAGCAGCTCGGCGAAGTGCTCCTTGCCGTCGGCGGTCAGGCGGTAGACCCGCTTGCCCCGCCGCGACCGCGCGCCACTCGCCGCGTCCAGCGCCGGCTCCTCGGAGATCCAGCCGGCCTCGGACAGCCGGCGCAGAGTCGGATACAGCGATCCGTAGGAGAAGGCGCGGAAGGTTCCCAACAGGCTGGACAGGCGCTTGCGAAGCTCGTAGCCGTGCATCGGGCTCTCGTTGAGCAACCCGAGGACCGCGATCTCCAGCACCTGTCACCCCCTATCGACGCGTTACATCACCGCGATGTATCGCCACGATACATGAGCGCGCGCGGGCCCGTCACGATGCGCGGCGAAGGCCCGAACTCAGATCAGTTCTGCGGCGATCATCTGGCCGGGGATGGCGAAGGCGTCGACGAGCAGCTGGGCGGACGGGCGCAGCTGGGCGCACAGCCGGTTGACCTCGGCGATCACGGCCTTGGCCCGGGTCGCGGTGAGGTGGCCGTGCTCCTGGAACCAGCCCCGCTCGGCCTCGATGGTGGTCAGCGCGAACAGATCGCACACCGGCGCCAGCACGGCCTCGGCCTCGGGGTGGGCGTCCACGGCGTCGGCGAAGGCCTGCAGCAGCACCAGGTCGACGTGGGCGCGCGCGGCCGCGAGCAGGTGGTCCTGCGCTGCGTTGAAGACGGCGAACGGGTCGTCGCTGTCGGCCGCCTTCCGCAACCGGCGGGCGAGGGTCTCGAGCAGGTGCCGCTCGCGGTAGGAGAACATCGACAGCTGCCAACTGCGATCGAGCAGCGATGCCTCCTCGTCGCGGCCGGCGTCGAGCAGGCGCTGCACCAGCCGCCGTCCGCCGACCTTCTCCAGGACGGTGTCGAAGGCCTGGTCGGTGACGAAGCGGGCGGTGCCGATCCAGTCGAGTTCGCCGAAGTGGTCGCGGTAGCCGGTGAGCAGTTCCTTGGCCGCCAACTGCAGCAGCACGGTGTTGTCACCCTCGAAGGTGGTGAACACGTCGGTGTCGGCCTTGAGCCCTGGCAGCCGGTTCGCGGCGAGGTAGCCGGCGCCGCCGCAGGCCTCGCGGCACTCCTGGATGGTGCGGGTCGCGTGCCACGTGCCGATCGCCTTGATCCCGGCCGCCCGCGCCTCGAGTTCGCGTCGGCGCGGATCGTCCCCGATGGTGTCGCCCGCTGCCGCGATGTCCGCCAGCGGCGGGGTCGTCTCGTCGAGCAGCGCGACCAGCTCCCCCTGGGCGAAGTGCAGCGCATAGGTCTTGGCCAGCGCGGGCAGCAGTTTGCGCTGATGGGCGAGGTAGTCGAGCACCCGGATCTCGCCGCCGCCGGGAGCCTCGAACTGGCGGCGCTGCTCGGCGTACCGGATCGCGATGGTCAGAGCCAGCTTGGCGGCCGAACCCGCACCGCCGGCCACGCTGATGCGGCCCTGGACGAGCGTGCCGAGCATCGTGAAGAAGCGCTTGGTCTGGTTCTCGATCGGGGTCGAGTACGTGCCGTCGGCGGTGACGCTGCCGTAGCGGTCGAGCAGGTTGTCGCGGGGGATGCGCACCTCGTCGAACCACAACCGGCCGTTGTCGACGCCGTTGAGGCCGGCTTTGAGACCGCAGTCCTCGATGCGGACGCCGGGCAGCACGCTGCCGGCATCGTCGCGGATCGGGACGACGAACGCGTGCACCCCCTGTTGTTCGCCGTTGGTGATCAACTGCGCGAACACCGCGGCCACCCGGCCGTCGCGGGCGGCGTTGCCGATGTAGTCCTTGCGGGCGTCGTCGTCGGGCGTGTCGACGACCCATTCGTCGGTCGCCGGATCGAAGGTCGCGGTTGTGCGCACGTGCGCGACGTCCGAGCCGTGCCCGGTCTCGGTCATCGCGAAGCAGCCGAGCAGTTTCGCGTTGATGACGTCGGCGAGGTAGGCGTCGTGGTGCCGCTTGGTGCCCAGGTGCAGGATCGCGCCGCCGAACAGCCCCCACTGGACGCCCGCCTTGACCAGCAGCGACAGATCGCCGAAGGCGAGCGTCTCGAAGGCGGTGACCGAGCCGCCGACGTCGTCCTGGCCCCCGTAGCGGGCGGGGAAGCCCCGCCCGGAGTACGGCGGGCCGGCGAGGGCGAGCAGCTTGGTCAGCACGTCGGCGCGCTGCTGCTCGATGTCGGCGCCGACGCTGACGGCGAAGCGCTGGTCGCGGGCGAGCTCACGGGCCTGCTCGCGGACCTCTCGCCAACGGCCGTCCAGGACGGCCTGCAGGGTCTCGACCGGGACGGCGGTCGTGGTCACGAGATCTCCTTCGTGGACGGCCGGCGGCTACTCCGGCATCGGCGGGAACACCTGGGCGGCGGGCCGCGGATCGGCGGGCCGGCCTGCGTAACTCTGTACCCCGGCGGCACCGCCCCAGAGCAGCGCGGACAGGTAGTTCGCGAGCTGCTCGCTCGTCATCGTGCCCGGGTGGTCGAGCCACCACAGGCTCGCCGAGTTGATGAACCCGACGATCGCCTCGCCCCACGGGTGCGCGTAGGCGGGGTCCAGGCCGTCCGCCTGCAGGCCGAGGGCGAGCTGGGCGGCGAGCATCTCGGCGATGACCTCGCCGAAGGTGGTGCCGTCCTCCAGGTGCGGGTGGCGCACGACGAACCGGTACAGCTGCGGGCTCTGCTCGAGCAGTTCGAGGTAGGCGGCGACGCTGTCGCGGATCAGCTCGCGGGGTTCGGGACCCCGGTCGATCACCGCCCGCAGTGCCGCGAGGATCGTGCCGACCACCCGCTGGGTGATCGCCCGGTGCAGGTCGGTCTTGTCGGTGAAGTAGCGGTAGATCACCGGCTTGCTGGTGTGCGCGTCGGTAGCGAGCTGGTCCATGCCCACCGACGCACCGTGTCGGACGACGGAGCGCACGGCGGCGGTGATCAGCTCGTCGCGCCGGGCGATGCGGTGGGCGTGCCAGCGCGAGCGGCGGCCGTCGACCGGCACGCCGGTCGTGTCCGCCGCCACATCAGGTTTCACGTTACCCACGGTATCGCATACTCTGGGTTGCATGAGAACCGGAGTCAAGGCTGGCCAGCGCTTCGCGGGGCCACCGATCCAAGGAGACCGCCGCTGATGTCTGCTCCACG
>DATBTJ010000055.1:0-45562 GCA_036559305.1 Jatrophihabitans sp. | reverse complement strand
GTGACGCCGGCCGACTTCGTCCGCGGCCGGTTCGACAGCCGCGGTCTGGCCCTGGCCGTCGCGGTCACCGGCATCCTCGCCACGATGCCCTACATCGCGCTGCAGTTGGTCGGGATCCAGGCGATCATCGAGACGATGGGCCTGGGCGGGTCGAGCAGCGCCTTCGCCAAGGACCTCCCGCTGATCATCGCGTTCGCCGTGCTCGCCGCCTACACGTACTCCTCCGGGCTGCGGGCACCCGCGCTGATCGCGTTCGTCAAGGACACCCTGATCTACGTCGTCATCGTCGTCGCGATCATCTACGTCGCGACGAAGATCGGGTTCTCGGACATGTTCAGCGCGGCGAAGACGAAGATGACGACCGTCTCGCCCACCACCAAGCAACCCACCGGCACCTTCATCACCAGCGAGTCGAGCTACTGGGCGTTCGGCACGCTCGCCTTCGGTTCCGCGCTCGCGCTGTTCATGTACCCGCACTCGATGACCGCCGTGCTGTCGGCCCGCAGCCGCAACGTGATCCGGCGCAATGCGGCGATCCTGCCGCTGTACTCGCTGATGCTCGCGATGCTCGCGCTGCTGGGTTACGCGGCGATCGCCAAGGGCACCAACGTGATCGGCCTGGACGGGTTCGCCAACGCCCAGCTCGCCGTACCGCGGTTGTTCGACCAGATCTTCCCGTCGTGGTTCGCCGGCGTGTGCTTCGCGGCGATCGGCATCGGCGCGTTGGTGCCCGCTGCGATCATGTCGATCGCGGCGGCCAACCTGTTCACCCGAAACATCTACCGCGAGTTCATCAGGCGGGACGCCTCACCCAAACACGAAGCCCAGGTCAGCAAGATCGTCTCGCTGGTCGTCAAGTTCGGCGCCCTGCTGTTCGTGATCGGTCTCGACAAGCAGAACGCGATCAACATGCAGTTGCTCGGCGGCGTGTGGATCCTGCAGACGATCGTCGCGATCGTCGTCGGGCTCTACAGCCGCTGGCTGCACCGCTGGGCGCTGCTGCTCGGCTGGGCGGTCGGCATGGTCTACGGCACCGCGGTCGCCTACCAGCAACAAGTGCCGAACGTGAAGGTCGACCTGGTCGACGGCAAGCCGAACACGATCGTCGACGGCACCCGGCACTTCGGCTCGCCGCTCGCCTACTTCCCGTTCACCGACACCAAGGTGTACATCGCGATCACCGCGCTGTTGCTGAACGTGATCG
The DNA here is from genome assembly GCA_036559305.1 of Jatrophihabitans sp. Classification (GTDB taxonomy): domain Bacteria; phylum Actinomycetota; class Actinomycetes; order Mycobacteriales; family Jatrophihabitantaceae; genus RYN-133. The sequence goes on along the minus strand of DATBTJ010000055.1, from coordinate 44,358 downwards.
TCGCGGTTGTCGTGACGGTCGTGCTGCGCGCGATCAAGGCACCGGCCGGCACCGATGCGACCCGGCCCGGCGACTACTACAGCGAGGGCGCCGCCGAGGAGAAGGAGCTCGTCGCGGCGCGGTGACGGCGCGGCCCGACTGCGTCAGAGGTGCGGTCCGACCAGCGTGAGCGCCCGCTCGGCGGGACGGAAGCCGGGCGGAGCGTCCGCGCGGCGCCAGGTGTCGGGCCCGGCGCCGGACGGCAACCACTGCGGTCGCCAGATGCCGAGGGCGAGGTCGAGGTCGGCGAGCGATGCCCGCACCTTGTCGGTGAGCTCGGTGCGCAGATGTTCGCCCCAGACGGCGACGCGCAGGTCGCGGACGCAGTCGGACCCGGTGACCACCGCCGCACTCATCTCGCTGTCGGTGCCGTACATCGACCGGCTGAACATGTTCGCCGAACCGATGTTGGCGAACACGTCGTCGACGAGCACGAGTTTGGCGTGCACCGTGCAGTTTTCGAGGCGGTGGACGGCGACGTTCGCGCGCGCGTCGGGCCGCAGCGCGTCCACGATCTTGATCTGCAGGTCGTCGTTGAGCTCGCGGTTGATCTCGAGGCCGCCCAGATCGACGTCCTCGGGGTCGCGGGTCCCCGACCCGACGAGGATGACCTTGACGCCCCGGTCAGCGGCGGCGCGCAGGTACGGATACAGCTCGTAGTGCTCGTTGCCGCCGACCGATTCCTCGAGGTACTGGTCTTCGAGGTAGACGTAGCGGCGCGCGGCGCTGATCGCGGTCACCAGCGTCGTGAAGATCTCCTGGTGGCCGCCTTCGGGGACGTGGTCCCAGCCCTTCCTGCGGAACGGCAGGTGCGAGTCGACCTTGCGGTGGAAGGTCGAGCGCAGCACGCGCACCGCGGTCTGCGGGGTGGTCACCGCGGCGGCCTGCGGGGCGGGCGGCGGCGCGTCGACGGCGCCCGGGGGGTTCAGCCGGCGCCGGTCGGTCGGCCCGGCCAGCCAGTGCTCGTGCGGCAGGGTGAGCGTCTCGCGCCAGCGCTCGCGAAAGGCCTCCCACACCCGGCGCGCTGCGGGACCGCGCAGCCGGGTGGCCATGTCGTGCCAGCCCCACCGGCCGCCGTCCAGCTCGAGCCGGTCGTGCGGCTCGGCGTCCCAGCGGTGCATGGCGAGATCGATGCCGCTGACGAAGGAGGTGAGCTCGCCGTCGAGGTGGAACACCACGGTCTTCTGGTGGTTCGAGCCGAGTAGCGCGCCGGAGAAGTCGATCTGCACGCGGCCCTGCAGCGGCGGCTCGGCCGCGCCGTCGACGGTCAGCTCACGCAGGTGATCGGCGTGAAAGGCGTTGTCGCGAAAAGGCAATCCGCTGCGCGGCAGTGAGGTGGGAAACACCCGTCCGGCGATCAGCAACCAGACGTTCGCGCCGCGAGCGGCGGCTTCGGCGAAGCGCCGGCCGAGCGGCGCGTATCCGGGCTCGCCATCGCTGCGGCCGTTCAGGTCGAGGTAGGGATTGATCTCCAGGCCGCTGGCGAGGACGGTGTCGCCGGCACCGGCCCGGGCGAGGTGCGCGTCGAGTTCGGCGAAGTAGTGCTCGCCGTCGACGAAGGGTACCCACTCGGTGTCCTCGAGATGGGTCGCCGTGTCCGAGGGCGGCGGGAAGTACCGCCCGACCAGTTCGGCGAGCGCGTCACCATTGGCATCGTCACCGTCGCCGACCGTCATGCTTCGGAACGTAGTGCACGGCCTCGCCCGGCCACCGGCAGGGCGACCGACACGGTCAGCCCGCCGTCGGGATTGGCGTGCGCGTGGATGCTGCCGTGATGGGCGGTGACCACCGACCGGGCGATGGTCAGGCCCAGGCCGACACCGTCGCCGTGGTCGAGCCGGTCGCCCGCCCCTCGGCGGAACGGCTCGAACAGCCCGGCCACCCGGTCCGGCGGCACCCGCCGGCCGCTGTTCGTCACCGTCAGCCGGGCGTCTTGACGCACCTCGACCCGTACCCAGCCGTCCGGGTCGTTGTACTTGATCGCGTTCTGCACCAGATTGGTGATCAGGCGCTCGAGCAGAGGCGCTTCGCCGGCGACCTCGACCGGATCGAGACGGGCGTCGATCTCGACGCCGTTCTGCTTCGCGGCCGGGCGCAGCGTCTCGACGACGGCGGCGGTGATCAGGTCGAGCCGTTGCAGGCCGTTGGCGGCCAGGCCGCGCTCGGTCTCGGCGAGGGTGAGCAAACCTTCGATCAGCGCCTCGTTGCGCGCGTTGGTCGCGAGCAGTTGGCGCGACACCAGCTGCAGCTGGTCCGGAGTGAGCGCCTCACCCAGACTGATCTCGATCAGCGCCCGCTGGGTGGCGAGCGGAGTGCGCAACTCATGCGAGGCGTTCGCCGCGAAGCGCTGCTGCGCGGCGTACCCCTCGGCGACCCGGTCGAGCATCGCGTTGATCGCCTCGGCGATCCGGCGCGTCTCGTCCTTGGGCCCGCTCGCGTCCAGGCGCATGCCGAGGCTGGTCGGGCCGAGCCGCGCGATGGTGTCGGCCATTGCCGCAACCGGCCGCACCACCCACCGTCCGAACATCAGGCCGATGGCGACGAGCACCGCCGTCACGACGATCAGCTGCACCCAGGCAGAGGTGACGTTGTAGTTGCTGGCGTCGCAGCCGTTGGTCACGGTGAGCAGCACGGGTTTGCACTCGACGTAACCGCCGCGGTACCAGCGCAGGATGTTGACGCCGTTGGCGTAGAGCCACCAGAGGAACACCAGCCCGACCGGCCAGCTCAGCAGCATGGCGACGGCGAAGCGGCGCCGTGGCGTCAGCCGGATCAATCCGCGTCCCCGAACCGGTAGCCCACGCGCGGCAGGGTGTGCACGATGGGCGGGTCGCCGAGCTTGCGCCGCAACGTCATCACCGCGACGCGGACGGCGTTGGTGAACGGGTCGGCATGCTCGTCCCAGGCCTGTTCGAGCAGATCCTCCGCGGTGACGATCTGCCCCGCCGAGTGCATCAGCACCGACAGCACCGCGAACTCCTTCGGGGTCAGCTCGAGCAGCCGGTCGTCCCGGAAGGCCCGGTGCCGTGGGATGTCGAGCACGACGCCGGAGTGGTCGAGCACCGGGCTGAACGCGGCCGGCGGGCGCCGGGCGAGCGTCTGGATGCGGGCGGCCAGTTCGGCGAAGGCGAACGGCTTGGTCAGGTAGTCGTCGGCACCGAGCCCCAGCCCGTCGACGCGATCGCGGATACCGGACGCCGCGGTCAGGATCAGGATGCGCGTGCCGAGCGCCGAGTCGACCATCCAGCGGCAGACCTCGTCGCCGGTGCGGCCGGGCATGTCTCGATCGAGCACCGCGACGTCGTAGCGGTTGACGCCGAGGCGCTCGACGGCCGCCTCGCCGTCGTAGCAGACGTCCACGGCCATCGCGAGCTTGCGCAGGCCTTCGGCGACGGTGTCGGCCAGCAGCCGTTCGTCATCGGCGAGAAGCACGCGCACTGTGCAGACTCCCTGCCCGTCCTGATCGCTGCCTGAAGATCCCCGCAGAGCCTGCCCGGCGCGGGATAAGCGGCCGATAAGGACGGTGCGAATCACGACGATAACGCCGGCCCGGCACCGTCGCCGGCATGTCGCGCGCTCGTCCTCTCGCCGTCGTCCTCGCCGCTGTCTCGGTGTGCGTCGTCATCACCGTCGCCGCCGCCCGCTTCAGCCGCGACGACGACGCCCGCCGTCACTACCTCGCCGCGTCCGGTTGGCCGGTCCACGGCCAGGCCGCCTATCAGATCGGGACGGGCGCGGTCCGGGCTCGCCCGGGCGCCCGCCCGGTACCGATCGCCAGCGTTGCAAAGGTGATGACCGCGCTGCTCGTCCTGCGCGCCGCGCCGCTGCGCCCGGGTGAGGACGGTTTCCGCCTCGTCGTCCGCGCCGCCGACGTCCGCGATCTGATCCGGCGCGCGAGCGACGACGAATCGGTGGTCGCGGTCGCACCGGGCGAGGTGCTGACCGAGCGGCAGGCGCTCGCCGCGTTGCTGCTCCCTTCGGCGAACAACGTCGCGATCCTGCTCGCCCGACACGTCGCCGGCAGCGTGCGCGCCTTCATCGCGCGGATGAACGCGACGGCCCGCGCACTCGGCATGCGTGCCACGCACTACACCGATCCCAGCGGCCTCGCGGCCACCACCGTGTCGACCGCAGCCGACCAGTTGACCCTTGCCGACGTGGCGATGCGCAACGCCGCGTTCGCCCGGTTGGTGCGGCTGCCGAGCTATCCGGTTCCCGTCGCGGGGGTCGTGCACAACACCGACACGATGCTCGGCTCGCAGGGCTTCGTCGGCATCAAGACCGGCTCGGACGACGCGTCCGGCGGGTGCTTCATGTTCCGCGCCCGGCGCACCGTACACGGCCGCACGGTCACGGTGACCGGCGTCGTTCTCGGCCAGCACGGGGACAACCTCGTCTTCGCCGGGCTCTACGCCGCGGCGCAGCTGGTCGACCGCGTGACCGGCAGGATCGAATGACCGGATCGGGCCGGCTGCGCGAACCGGAGTCGTTACGACCACTTCGCCGCGAACGGCTGCCCGACCCGGACTCCGCGCGCACGCCTAAGGGTCGTAACGGGCCTTCCGGACCAGCGCCGATTGCGCGATTCGACGGGGCGGGAACCGTTTCCATGTCCCCCAACCCCCCACGGAAGACGCCGCTTTTCAGTGCAAAACTCGACAAAACACCCCCGCACCGCACCGCCCACCTCCCACCGAATCACAAGCATCGCCGCGCTCACCGTGCTCGTCGCGCTGGGCTGCCTGGCAGCCCTGCTGTCCGGGCCGGCCGCCGCCCGGGCCGCGACCTCGCAACCAGCAGCGGCCACGACGTCGGCGCGCCACTCCGCGAGCAGCCTCGCGGCGCACCGGGTTCCCCGCGTGAACCGGCGCGCGCTGGCTGTGGCCCGCAGCAAGCTCGGTCACCCGTACGTCTTCGGCGCGGCCGGCCCGCGCACGTTCGACTGTTCCGGGCTCACCCAGTTCAGCTACGCACACGCGGGCCGGCGCATCCCCCGAGTCGCGGACGCGCAGTTCCACGCGGCGCGACGGATCCGACGCGCGCAGCTGCGCCCGGGCGACCTGGTCTTCTACCACGTCCACGGCCACCGCGGCCGGGTGTTCCATGTCGGCATGTTCGTGTCTCGCGGGATGACCGTCGCCGCAGTCGACCCGGCGCGGGGTGTCACCTGGCAGCGCATCGACTACCGCGACGCCACCTTCGGCTCGTTCACCCACCGGTAGCGGTTGAACAGGCACCGCCCTGCTGCGGCCCCAACCGGATTGCCGCTCACGGCAGTTCGTACTACGGCTGTAGTACGGACCGGGAGGGGCGTGCAGTTCGCCGGACGGAGCGAAGTCGACCGCCGTCGCGCGCTGCCTGCTCACGTCGCCGAGCTGGTCAGCCGAGCGGGGCGACGTCACCGACGGCGCAGCTGACGTTGTCCGGCGCCCCGGCGGCCAGGGTCGCCTCGACCAGGGCGTCGCAGCACCAGCCGGGCGGTTCGGGCGCGAGCAGGATGCGCGCGATCTCGGCTTCGGCGACGTAGTCGGACAGGCCGTCACTGCACACCAGGTAGCGATCCCCCACGACCGTCTCGAGGCTGCCGATCGTCGGACGGAACGGGCCGCCGGACAGCGACTGCAGCACCACCGAGCGCAGGGGGTGGTGCAGCGCCTCGGCGTCGGTGATCTGGCCGGACTCGAGGAGATCCTGGACCAGCGAGTCGTCACGGGTGATCGCCCGGCACACGCCGTCGCGCACCCGGTAGGCGCGCGAGTCGCCCACGTTGAGAACGATCACCGATCCACCGTCCAGACGCAGCGCGGTGAGCGTGGTCGCCATGCCCAGCAGCTCCGGGTTCTCCTGGATCGCGGCGACCAGGCGCATATTGGCCTGGTCGGCCGCGGCGCGTACCTCGTCGGCGGGGTCGGCGAGATAGTTCCGGTCGTCCAGGTAGGCGATTGCGGCGACCACCAGCTCGCTGGCGATCTCGCCGTACACGTTGCCGCCGACTCCGTCGGCGACTGCGATCAGGTTGTGGCCGGCGTAGACGAAGTCCTCGTTGTGCTCGCGCACCAGGCCGGTGTGTGAGCGCGCGGTCGCGGTGAAGTCGAATTGGCGCCGCGGGTCGGGCCCGCTGCCGATCGGGGCGCTGGACTGCACAACGCGTTCCACACCCCTGATCCTGCCCTTACTCGGCGCGGTACTCCAGATGAGCCGTCTCGACGGTCAGCTCGGTGATCCGCACCCGGATGCGCTGGTGCAGGCTGGCCGGCGCCTGGTCACCGCCGCAGCAACGGGCGATCAGCGCCCGGACGTCCTGCTCGAGACCGAACTGGCGCAGGCACGGCGCGCACGCTTCGAGGTGCTCGCGGATGCGCCCGCGGGTGGCGTCGTCGGTCTCGTCGTCCATGTAGACGTAGAGCTCGTCGAGCACGTCGTCGCAATCGATGTTGCCGGGCCCGAATCCCAGACCGCTCACGCTGACGTCACCGCCCCACCCACGTGGCCCTGCGGTGCAATGAGCACCTTAGTTCCGGTTCTCACGCTGACTCGCCTCCGGAACCGGCCGCAATGAGCCCGCGCTCGCGGGCGTAGTCGGCCAGCAAGTTCTGCAACTGTTTGCGCCCGCGGTGCAACCTCGACATCACGGTGCCGATCGGCGTCCCCATGATCTCGGCGATCTCCTTGTACGCGAAACCCTCGACGTCGGCGAGGTAGACCGCGAGCCGGAAGTCCTCGGGCAGCGTCTGCAGGGCGTCCTTGACGTCGGAGTCGGGCAGGTGGTCCAGCGCTTCCATCTCCGCCGAGCGCAGCCCGCTGGACGTGTGGGACTCGGCCCGCGCGAGCTGCCAGTCCTCGACGTTCTCGCCGTTGGCTTCCTGCGGCTGGCGCTGCTTCTTGCGGTAGTTGTTGATGAACGTGTTCGTCAGGATGCGGTACAGCCAGGCCTTGAGGTTGGTGCCCTCGGTGAACTGGTGGAAGGCGGCGAACGCCTTCACGTAGGTCTCCTGGACGAGATCCTCGGCGTCGGATGGATTGCGGGTCATCCGCATCGCCGCGGCGTAGAGCTGGTCGAGGAAGGGCAGCGCGTCACGTTCGAAGCGCGCGCGGCGTTGCTCGACCGTCTCCTCAGCCACCGTCGTCCTCTCTGGTCCGTCGGAGGTCGAGCCTATCGCGCGGCCCGGGAGCGTCCGGACCGCGGCGAGCACTTGCGATCGTTGGGCGGTCACCGTCATGTCGATGCCAACCCGATCGAACGCTCGGGCATTCCGGATAGCGTCGCGTCCATGGCAACCGGGACGCCCGCCACCGCAACACTGACCAGGCTCAAGATCACCTTCAGCTTGCACCCGTACGACCACGATCCGCGCGCCGAGGCGTTCGGGGACGAGGCGGCCGAGGCGCTCGGGGTCGAGCCGACACGGATCTTCAAGACCCTGATCGCGACGATCGACGGGGCGCTCACCTGCGGCGTCGTTCCGGTCGCAGCCCGACTGGATCTCAAGGCACTGGCCGGCGCGGTCGGCGGCAAGCGCGGCGCGCTGGCCGATCCCACCGCGGCAGCGCGCGCGACGGGCTACGTGGTCGGCGGGATCAGCCCGATCGGCCAGCGGAGCCGGCTGCCGATCGTCATCGACTCGACCGCCCAGCAGTTCGCCACGGTGTTCGTCTCGGCCGGCAAGCGCGGCCTGCAGGTCGAACTGGCCCCGGCAGAGCTCGCCCGCGCCGCGAACGCACGGTTCGCGCCCATCTCGGCCGGGATCGGGTCCTGAACGCAGCGACCCGGTGGCCCCGGCCGTGCGCTGCCTCTAGTGTCAATTCCTGATGTGACCCGGACCCCCTGGAGGGCCAATGTCGTACAACCCACCGCCCCAGCCGCCGCAGGGCGAGCCGTCCAACCAGCCGTACAACCAGCCGCCGCAGCAGTACCAGCCGCAGGGCTACCCGCCCCCGCAGGGCTATCCGCCGCCGCAGGGCTACCCGCCGCCGCAGAACCAGCCCCAGCAGTACCAACCGCAGCAGTACCAGCCGCAGGGGCAGCCGCCGAACATGCCGCCGCCCCCGCAGGGCTACAACTACGGCGGCAAGCCGCCGGTGCCCCCGCAGGTCAACACGGTCGCGATCCTGATGTTCATCGGCGGTGGCTTCGCGATCCTCGGCGGGCTGCTGCTGTTCGCGCTGAGCGGCATCGGCGCGGTGTTCGCGGTGATCGGCGTCATCCTGCTCATCGTCGGAGCCCTTGACATCTGGGTCGGCGTCGCGCTGCGCCAGCTCAAGGAGTGGGCCCGCAACGCGGCGATCGTGCTGGCCGGGATCTCCGGGCTGTTCAACCTGATCTCGGCGTTCAAGGGCAGTGTCGGCAGCATCATCGGCCTCATCATCGATGCAGTGATCATCTACCTGCTGATGCAGAAGCCGGTCGCCGAGGCGTTCGCGCGTTCGAAGCGCTGACGCCGGTCTAGACCAGTTCGGGCGCGGCGGCGCTGCGGCGCTGCCGCGCCGCGGCGAGCCGGTTCGGCAGCTTCTGCACAGCCGCCGCCAGCAGGATCGTCACCAGCACGTACGCCGCCGTGAGCGGGCCCAGCCGGGCGTCCACCCCGGCGCTGACGGCGAGCGCGGCGATGACCACCGAGAACTCGCCGCGCGGGATCAGGGCCAGCCCGGCACGCCATCGCCCGCGCCGCTTGACGCCGGTGCGCCGGGCGGCGAGGTAGCCGGTCGCGAACTTGGTCGCTGCCGTGACGACGGTGAGCCCGAGGGCGAGCGGCAGGACCGGCAGCAGCGTCCCGGCGCTCGTGGAGAGCCCGAACGTCACGAAGAAGACCGCGGCGAACAGGTCGCGCAGCGGTGCCAGCAGTTCGACGGCATTCTCGGCAACCGTCCCCGACACCGCGATGCCGACGAGGAACGCGCCGACCGCGGCCGACACCTTCAGCTGATCGGCGATGCCCGCCACGAGCAGGGTCAATCCCAGCACGCCGAGCAGTAACGACTCGCGGTCCTCGGTGCCGACGAGCTTCGTGACATGCGTGCCGAACCGGGTGGCGAGCACGATGACCACGCTGACGGTTGCGACCGCCACGACGATGGCGATCAACACGCTGCCGGTGCCCCCACCGGCGAGCAGGGCGGTCAGCAGCGGCAGGTAGAGGGCCATCATCAGGTCCTCCATCACGAGCACCCCGAGGACAGCAGGGGTCTCGCGGTTGCCGAGGCGGCCGAGATCGCTCAGCATCTTCGCGATGACGCCGGACGACGACACCCAGGTGACGCCGCCCAGCGCGACCGCGGCAAGCGGCCCCCAGCCGGCGAGCAGCGCGAGCGCGGCGCCGGGCAGCGCGTTCAGCACCCCGTCGACGAGTCCGATCGGTGCCTGGGTGCGCAGGCTGGACTTCAGCTCGTCCGCCGAGTACTCCAGGCCGAGCATCACCAGCAGCAGCACCACGCCGATGTCGGCGCTCACCCGCAGGAACTCCTGGCTGGCCGAGAGCGACAGCAGCCCGCCCTGGCCGAAGAACAACCCGGCGACGAGATAGAGCGGCACGACCGGAACGTGCAGCCAGCGCGCGATGCGGCCGAGGATTCCCAGTGCGAGCAGGATGGCGCCCAGTTCGACGAGCAGGGTTGCGATGTGCGAGCCGCCGTTCGCCCCGGACGCGAGCACCACGATCAGCCGGTCCCTGGCGGAGACGTGCCGTCGAGGATGCGGGCGACCTGGTCGAGAGCTTCGCGGGTGCCGACGGTGACGACGAGATCGCCCGCCTCGAGGCGGAAATCGGGGCCCGGCGAGGCGTGCGTGGAGCCGTCACGGAGCACCGCGACGATCGAGGCGCCGGTGCGGGTGCGGGCCTGCGTGTCGCCGAGCGGTCGGCCGGCGTAGGGCGACGACGACGGGATGGGCAGCTGCTCGGTCTCGACCTCCTTGACGCTGCGCTGCAGGTCGGCGAGCCGGTTGACCAGCTGCGGCGCGCCGAGCAGCTCGGCGATCACGTCGGCTTCCTTCTCGTTCAACGTGACCGTCTCGGCGGCGCCGTCGCCGTCCTCGTCGTAGATCACGAAGTCGCGGTGCCCGTCCCGCCTGGTCACGATGCCGACACGGCGGCCGTCGTGCAGCTCGAGCTCCTGGCACACGCCGATGCCGGGCAGCACCCGATTCTCGACGCGAAGACTCATCGGCACACCCTAGCGGGCGCACCCATGATCAGCTGAAGTCTTCCTCGCGGTACTCGCCGTCCGGACGGGTGCCGGCGTGGTGCTGTTCGGCGCCGCGCAGCTCGACGCGGCGGATCTTACCGCTGATCGTCTTGGGCAGCTCGGCGAACTGCAGACGGCGAATCCGCTTGTAGGGCGCAAGATTCTCGCGGCAGTGCCGCAGGATGTCCCCGGCGAGCTGCTTCGACGGCTCGCGGCCGGCGACAAGCACCACGTACGCCTTCGGCACGGCCAGGCGCAGCTCGTCCGGCGCGGGCACGACCGCGGCCTCGGCCACGGCAGGGTGTTCGATGAGCACGCTCTCCAGCTCGAACGGCGAGATCCGGTAGTCACTCGCCTTGAACACGTCGTCGGTGCGGCCGACGTAGGTGATGTAGCCGTCGGCATCGACGCTCGCGACGTCGCCGGTGTGATAGCGCCCGCCGGCGAAGGCCGCCTCGTTGCGTTCGTGGTCGGGATGCTCGCCGGACGAGCGGTACCCGACCATCAACCCGACCGGACGCTCCGGCGAGAGGTCGACGCAGATCTCGCCCTCCCCGTTGTCACCGCTCGCCGGCTCGCCGGTGACCGGATCGACCAGGGTGATCGAGAATCCCGGCATCGGTCTGCCCATCGACCCGAGCTTGAGCTCCTGACCCGGGGAGTTGCCGATCTGCAACGAGGTCTCGGTCTGGCCGAAGCCGTCGCGGATCGTGAGGCCCCACGCGCGGCGCACCGCGTCGATCACCTCGGGGTTGAGCGGCTCCCCCGCGCCGACGAGTTCGCGCAGCACGAGGTCGTCCTTCCAGGCGGCGAGGTCCTCCTGGATGAGCATGCGCCACACCGTCGGCGGCGCGCAGAACGTCGTGACCCTCGCATCACGCAACACGTCGAGCATGGCCTTGGCGTCGAAGCGTTCGTAGTTGAACAGGCAGATCGTCGCGCCCGCGATCCACGGGGCGAACACGCACGACCAGGCGTGCTTGGCCCAGCCGGGGCTGGAGACGTTCAGGTGGACGTCGCCCGGCTGCAGACCGATCCAGTACATCGTCGACAGGTGCCCGATCGGGTAGCTGACGTGGGTGTGCTCGACCAGCTTCGGCAGCGCGGTCGTGCCCGAGGTGAAGTAGAGCAGCAGCGATTCGTCGGCGCGGGTCGGTTCGTCGGGGCTGAAATCGAGCAGGCTCGTCTCGGTGTCCGAGTAACGCAGCCAGCCCTCGACCGGCGCGCCGACCGCGATGCGCAGGTAGCCACCGGGGACGTCCTCGAAGCGCGGCGCGATCTCCGACCGGGCGATCACAGCGCCGACGTGGCCGCGGTGGATGCGGTCGCGCAGATCGGCAGGCGCCAGCAGGGTCGTTGCCGGGATGAGCACCGCGCCCAGCTTCATCGCGGCGAGCGTGGTCTCCCACAGTTCGACCTGGTTGCCCAGCAGCACCAGCACGCGCATGCCCCGGGCGACACCTTCGCCGCGCAGCCACGCCGCAACCTGGTCGGAGCGGGTCGACAGTTCGGCGAAGGTGTAGTTCGCCCCGCTGCCATCGGCCTCGATCAGGCGCAGCGCGGATCGATCCGGGTGTTCGGCCGCGAGCACACCGTCGAACCAGTCGATGGCGAAGTTGAAGTGTTCGGGACGAGGCCATTCGAAACCCGCGACCGCTGCTGCGTAGTCGCTGCGGTTGCTCTGCAGGAAGTCGCGCGCGGTGCGGAAATCGCTCATGGGTCAGACCGTTCCACGCGGTGCTGTGGTTGTCACGAACGTAACGACGAGTTCGGCGATGTGCGCGACGTCCCTGCGCAGGGCGTGGTCGGCGCCCGGGATCACCTCTACCGTGCGGCCGGCGCCGGCGGGCGGCATGCCGAACGGGTCGCGCTCGCCCTGCACGACGAGGACGGGGCAGCCGGCCGCCTCGAGTTCGTCGAGGCGGCTGCGTTCCGGCTTGCCCGGTGGGTGCAGCGGATAGGCCAGCGCGACCACGCCGGTCGCGCCCAGCCGGTCGGCGGTGCGCGCTGCCAGCCGGGCCCCGTTCGACCGTCCCCCCACGAACAGCGGCAGCGCAGCGAGCCCGCGCCGCTTGCGCAGCGCCGCGACGATCTCGAGCCAGGCGGCGTCCTGGGGTGCAGGTGCCGGCGGCGCGCGCCGCCCGGCAACCCGGTACGGCTGGGTGAGCAGCGCAACCGCGACGCCCGAAGCCGTTGCGGCATCGCGCACGGCGAGTACGTCGCGTGTTCCGACTCCCCCGCCCGCACCGTGCGTCAGCACCAGTAACGCAAGCGCCCCGCGCGGCCGGTCGAGGTCGACCCACCCACCGGCGATCTCGAGCCGCATCGGCGTCCCCCCTCGTGACAGTGGTCAGTTCGGCGCACAGTGGTCAGCTGCAACTGACCACTGTGCGCCAAACTAACCATTGCCGGGAGGGTCGAAGCTAGCTGCCGGTGGTGAGGGCGAAGACGTGCATGCTCGCACCCGAGTTCACGTCGTCGGTGATCGTCGGCAGGGTCACCGACTTCACCGTCTTGGACGAGTCGACGGCCAGCTCCGCGGCGAACACATACATCGTGATCGACTGCTGCGAGTTGTCGTTGCCGTTGCGGTAGGGCATCGTCGCCGCGGCGATGTTGCCGCCGCCCGGGTTCTGCGCCCAGTCGGTGAAGGTCAGCTGCGCGGTGCTCGTCGAACCGTCGGTGTAGGTGACGGTCACCGGGCCCTGCGTGGTGCCGTTGCCGGAGGCCCCGAGCAGTCCGAGCTTGGACGCGCCGGACGCCGCGTTGACGAGGATCGTCTGACCCGCCGCCAGGATGTTGTCGGCAGCGCAACCGGACGCGTTCGGCCAGGTGTACTTCAGCCCGTCCACGGTCACTGCGGCACCCGGCGTGAAGCCGTCGTCCGCGAGGGTCTTGGCCGAGTAGCTGTAACCGAGGCCGTCGAAGTTGCCGCAGCCCTGGTTACCGTCCGTCGTGTACGCCACGTTGTCGTAGTAGTCGGACTGGTTCGCGCTGGGAGCGATGGCCAGCGCGGCGGTGTCGGATGTCCGGCCCGAATCGGTCACCACCGTCACCATCGCCGTCGACCCCGGGAACACGTGGTAGCCGTTCGACGGCGTCGGCACCGTGAAGGTGATCGACGTGTCGCTCCAGCTGTCGACCGTGAAGGCCGCCACGTTGCCCGGAGCACCCCACGACGTCCCGCCGTCCATGAAGTCGACGTAGCCGTTGCCCTGGGTGGCACCGAAGCCGGTTCCGTCGATGGTGACGACGTCGCCCGCATTGGCGCTGGCTGGGTGCACCGACGTGATCACCGGTACGGCCAGCGCGGCGGTGGAGGTGCCGATCGAGAACACGTGCAGCTGGCCCTGCGTGGCGCCGTCGGGCAGCGTCACCGACGCGAGCCTCTTGCTCGGATCGACCGGCAACACAGCACTGAACAGGTGCGTGTCGACACCGTCGCGACCACCGGTGCAGTGGTTGCAGTTGCGGTAGGTCGTTGTCACCGCGTTCACGTTCCCGAACGACGGCTTGCCCGACCCGCCGTTGAGCGTCCAGTCGGACAGGCCGAGCCAGTACTGCGACGTGCTGCCGTCGGCGTAGGTCAGGGTGGTCAGGCCCTGGCTCGGACCGTTGGCGGCCGAGCCCAGGAAGCCGAGCTGCTGGGTGCCGGACGGTGCGTTCACCGTGACCTGCTGCCCGGACGCGATCGCGTTGTCCGGCTGGCCCGGCTGCGACGGCGGCACGGTGTAGCTGATGTCGCCGGCCTGGACCGTGCCGGCCGGCTGCACTCCCTGGGCGGAGAGCGCCTCGGCGGAGTAGCTCCAGCCACCGCCGTCGAAGTTCGCGGCGTTGACGTTGGAGTCGTCGGAGATGCCCTTGTTGTCGAACGCGCGAAGCAGGCTGCCGGGCGAGGCGACCAGCACCGTCAACGTGATGCTCGGCAGCGACTGGCCGTCGGCCGTTCTCAAGGAGATCGGCACCGTGTAGAAGGTCTGCTTCGTGTTCGCACCGGCCGAGATTGTCAGCTGCTGCGTACCGCGTCCGGACGGCGCCAGGTGGATCGTCGAGCTCTGCGGCGACACGGTGATCCCGTTCGGCGCCGACGCGCTCGCCGTCACGCTCTGCACCGACTCGGTGGCGTTCTGCGCACCGAGCGTCACGGTGCTGCTGCCACCCGGAGCGACCTCGACCTCGGTGTCCGAGACGTACCCGACCGCGGGCTCGGTGCCGGCGCTGTAGGACGGCGGCGTGGCCGAGGGACTGGTGCCCCATGTGGACGGCGTGCTGCCGAGCGTCCAGTCCAGCGTCGAGCCGGTCGCGAGCGTCGAGAACGGCACATAGAGCTTGTTGTACGGGTGGCCGTTCAACTTCAGGTTCTGCACGTAGTAGTTGGTCGGCGAGGCGCCCGGCGCGTTGATCGTGACCGTCTTGCCGGTGGGCAGCGTGATCGTCGCATTCGGGAACCCGGGGCTGTTGAACACGAGGTTGTCGCTCCCCGAGTTCTCCGGGTACATGCCGAGCATCTCCCAGATGAACGTCGAGCTGTTCGCACCGAGATCGTCGTTGTTGTCCAGGCTCGGGCCGGGCTGGTACATCGTGTTGCGGATGTTGTTCACGATCTGCTGCGTGGCCGCGGGATCGCGGGCGTAGTCGAGCGCGTACTGCTCGCCGAAGCCGAACTCGTTGGTCAGCTGCGCATACATCCCGTAGCCGTTGGGCTGGGACAGGAACTCCTTCAGCATCGCGTCGGCCTTCTGCCGGCCGCCCAACAGGTTGAACAGCGCCGCGTAGTTGTTCGGCACGTTCCACAGGTACTCGTACGCATCACCCTCGACGTAGTGGTCGGTCGTGGTCGGCGTGATGCCCGCGACGAAGGAGCCGTCCTGGTTGCGCGGGTTCAGCAGGTTGTTCTGCGCGTAGAAGGTGTTCTCCCAGTTGTTCGCGCGCGCTTCCAGCATCGTGGCGTTCTTCGCGTCGCCGAGCGCGGACGCGAAGCGGGACAGCGCCAGGTCGTTGCTGTCGTATTCGAGCAACGAGGACACGAATCCGTGCGCGTTGCAGCAGCTGCGGTAGCTGCCGTCCTCGGGCAGGTAGCCGTACTTGTCCTCGAGATTCTGCCCGGGCCGGACCGCGTTGGTGGTCGTGGCCTGCTCGAGCATGTCGGCGAGCGCGGTCTTGGTGTCGAAGCCGCGCGCGCCGAAGGCGTAGTAGTCGGCGATGATCGACTGCATCGGGTCGCCGTTCATCACGTAGTTGTTCTGGTTGTTGTAACCCCACTGCTGGAGGATCTTGTCCTCGGCGTAGTAGTTCAGCTGCGACTGTGCCTGGTCACTCGCGGCCTTCGGGTCGAGCATCGCCTGCAGCTGCGCGAGCGAGTGGTAGGTGTCCCAACCGGAGTACATGCCGTACTGGTCACCTTGACCGGCCGGGACGGTGTGCACCGTCATGTCGGCGCCCATGAACTGTCCGTTGACATCGCTGACGATGTTCGGCTCGACGAAGTCCTTGTACAGCAGGCTGTAGAACATCTGGGTGCGGTCGTACGGGCCGCCCGAGACCTGATCCGGCCGAGCAGGTCGTTCCACTGCTGCCGCGCGGCGGACTTGACGGTGTCGAAGTTCCAGCCCGGGTTCTCCTGCTGCCAGTCGAGCCTGGCGTTGTCGTCGCTGACGTAGGACAGGCCGACCTTGGCCTGCACCGTCTGGTTCTGGGTGGTGTCGAAGGTGACGTACACCGCGTCCGGCGTGCCGTCGCTGCGCTTGATCACCTGGGCGTTGGTGAACGGCTGGTCGAAGGTGATGTCGAAGTGCGCGGTGTACTCCTGCTTCTGGCCGTCGTTGCTGGCCTCACCGCAGAAGTGTCCACTGGTGTCGGAACCGCTGATCTCGTTGCTGTTCACGATGTTCGCCGTGCTCGGCGCGTATTCGCCGTTCTGGCTGTCGTGCAATTTGATCAGGAAACCTGCTTGTTGCCCGGACGGGTAGGTGAACCGGGCCATCGAACTGTGCGACGTCGCGGTGAACTGCGAGGTGATGGTGTTCGGCTGGTTGCTCTGCGCGGAGTAGTAACCGGCCTGCGCGATCTCGTTGTCGTTGCTGAACTTCGTCGTCGCGTCGTTCGGGTTGCCGCTGGGCAGCCCGCCCGTGATCGGCAGCATCGGGATGTCGCCGCCCGCGCCGCAACCCGGCCCGCTCACGTGCGTCAGCGAGTAGCCGGTCGTCGAGGTGTCGCCATAGCTGTAACCGCCGCCGGCGCTGCGGTTCGGCACGGTGTCCGGGCTCCACTGCACCTCACCCCACGGCGCGATCGCGCCGGGGAAGGTGTTGCCGCCGCCGGTCGTCCAGGTGCGGGTGTCGACCAGCGCCGCGAGGTTGCCCACCGGATCGGCGACGGTCGCGCTGTTGCGGGCGCCCGCGGGTC
Source organism: Jatrophihabitans sp. (assembly GCA_036559305.1). Taxonomy (GTDB): domain Bacteria; phylum Actinomycetota; class Actinomycetes; order Mycobacteriales; family Jatrophihabitantaceae; genus RYN-133. Next base: position 27,735 of record DATBTJ010000055.1, on the reverse strand, counting down.
GCTGGGACTTCGGAACGTGCACGGGGCAGTCGACCAGGTGGCCGTTCGGTCCCCGGGTGCAGACCACGTCGTGCCGGCGGGCGGCCTGTGCGGCGCGTGCGTCGGCCGCAGGACCCGGGCTCGACGCCGGGCCGGGGGCACCGCTCGGCGACGTGCTCGGACTCGTGCTCGGGGTCGCGGTCGGAGCCGCACTCGGTGTCGCCCCGGCGCTCGCCGCACCGAGCACGAGCAGCACGACTGCGGCGAGCGCGGTGAGCGCGGTGAGCGCCGCAGTCAGGATCCGACGGGGGGTAGCGAACATCGGGCGGTCCTTTCGGCGATCCGGCCGGGGGCGTCCAGCGCTATGACAACGCTGTCAGGCTCGACGCCGCGAAACGGTACTAGCGGGTGAAACCCGTCGTCAATAGCGATCGCGGGTAATTGCGGCAAGAACCCCGAGCCGGCGCAGCGGGTAGACGTCCGTGCCCAGCCCGCGCCGCCGCACCGCGCCGAAGGCGCGCTCCAGCCCGGGGCGCACCTCGCGGTCGCGCAGCACCGCTCGCAGCACGCGCCAGCACGCCGGCACCGACGCGGACGGCAGCCGCAACGCCCGGCACGTCGCGGCATCGAGCACCGGGAACAGCTCGGGTCGCTTGCGGGCGCACAGCGCGGTGGCCAGCACGTCCGCCCCGACGGCGGCGAGCACCGCCTCGTGCAGCTCGTTCATGGCGTACCGGACGGCCGGCGTCGCCTCCTCGAGCGTGACGTCGCGCGGCAGGCCGGCCAGTCCCGCGCTGGCTGCAGCGGAGGCAGCGGTGTCGTGCAGCAGCCGGCGAGCGACCGCGGCCGGCACCTCCAAGCCGAGCGTGGTGAGTGCGAACAGGTCCGCTGCGGTGATCGCGTCGGGAGAGCACGCTTCGGTGCCGTCGAGGAAGTTCGTCCCGCACTCGGCGCCGTCGGGTGCGTAGTAGGCCGACAGCCGCGCGATCAGGTCCGGCGCGGCGAGCAGGCGGGCGACGGCGTCGCGGGCCGCCGACCCCGACGGCGCCGGGCGCGGGGTGCGTGCCGCGGGGAGCGCCGCGTGCCAGGCCGCCCCCAGGACCGACGACTCGATCTCGTACCGGGCGCGCCGGATGTCCAGCTCGGGCGCTCCCCCGTCCCGCAGTCCCGCGGTGAGCGGCGGGAGCAACAGATCCCACGAGCCGGCGATCGAGCCGCCGACGACGAGGACGTCGGGGGCGAACCCGCGCAGCACCGGGGCAAGTGCCCGGCCAAGCGCCTCGAAGGCCCGGTGGAGCACTTCGCCGGCGCAGGCGTCACCGCGCCGGGCTCGATCGGCGATCTCGTGCACGTCGAGGTCGTCGCCGGTGGCAGCGGCGTAGTGGGCACGGATCGCTCGCCGTGACACGCGTTCTTCCAGCGGCGCGCCGTCGACGCTCACGCGGTGGATGCGTCCGTCCGGCGGCAGCCCGGGCCCGCACCGCACGGTCGTCGCGCCGGCGAGGAAGGCCGACCCGACGCCGGTGCCCAGGGTGACCGCGGCGCAGCGGGTCGCGCCGCGGGCGGCGCCGCGCAGCCACTCGCCCACGAGGAATGCCTCGGTGTCATGGATGAAGGTGATCGAGCGCGGCCGCGGCGTGATCGACCCGCTGAGCGCGTGGCCGACGTCGACGCCGTAGAGCGCGTCGAACTTGCCGACGTCGCGGAACAATCCGATGCCGCGCTCGTAGTCGAACGGGTCCGGGATGGCGATCGCCCAGCGGGTGGGTTCCGGGTCGGCGAGCGTCAACGCCGCGCTGCGCAGCCCGGCGAGGATGCTCGCCGCGGTGCCGGCGCTGTCGAGAACGTGCCGCGACCGGTCGCGCACCTGCTGCGCGCCGACGTCGACCGTCGCGGCGGTGACGTGCGTGCCGCCGACCTCGAGCACGCGCACCAGCGACGACACTGCGGCACCCCCTCCGTCATTCCGGTCTGACAGCGTTGTCAACGCCCCGGCGATGCTGCCTTTCCGCACCCGTGCCGTCAAGCCGGGCGCTCACCCGAACCGCGCGGCACCAGCCGGGTCGGCAGCACGATCCGCCGGGCCGGCCCCGCTTCCCCGGCCAGCCGGTTGAGCACCTGTTCCGCGCCGAGCACGCCCATGACCTCGGGGTCGTGCGCCACCACGCTGACCCCGAGCAGGTCGGCGAGGTCGAAGTCGTCGAAGCCGACCAGGGCGACCTGCTGATCGAGATCGCGCAGCGAGCGCAGGGCACCGATGGTGATGCGGTTGTTCGTCGTCAGCAGGGCGGTGGGTGCGGGCTGCAGGGCGAGCAGTTCACGCACCGAGCGGGCCGCGGCCTCGACGTCGTGCGAATCGCTACGGACGTAGCGTTCCCAGTCCGGCACGCCCGCGTGTTCCATCGCCTGCTCGAAGGCGGCAACTCGTTCCCGGTGCGTCGACAGCCGGCTCAGGTCGCCCACCAGGCCGATCCGGCGATGCCCCTGCCCCAGCAGGTGCTCGACGGCCAGGCGCACGCCGCCGCCGTTGTCGAGCACGATCGTGTCGGCGACCAGGTCGTCCGGCGGGCGGTCGAGGAAGACCACCGGGACGCCGTGCTTGCGTTCGGCCTCGAGATAGGAATGATCAGCCGCGCTGGTCACGAGCAGCAGCGCGGACACGCGGCGCTCGAGCATGTCGGACACCAGGCTGTGCTCGAGTTCGGGGTCCTCGTCGCTGCTCGCAGTGATCAACTGCAGGCCCGCGCCACGCAGCACCCGCTCGGCACCCCGGGCGATGCGCGCATAGAACGGGTTGGCGACATCGCCGATGATCAGCCCGACCGACGACGAGCGGGCTCCCGCGCGCAGCTCGCGGGCGATCGCGTTGCGCCGGAAGCCCAACTGCGCCGCGGCGTGCTGCACCTTGGTCGCCGTCGCTTCCGACACGTACGGCTCGCCGTTCAGCACGCGGGAGGCGGTCTTCAGGCTCACGCCGGACAGCTGCGCGACCTGCCGCAGGGTCGGGCGTCCCGACGATCGCGGTGCCGACATGCCGACACGGTATCGCGGCAGCCGGTGCGGACGGCTCAGAACAGCGTCTGCGCCTCGGCGGCCGGCTCGACCGGGACGACCAGGTCCGCGCCGTTGTTCTCCACGTTGTTGACCGTCGTCGCGACCGGGCGCAGGTCGAGATGCTCACCCCGCGCTTCGTCCCAGCTGCGCAGCAGGTCGGACGGATCGGTGACCGCCGGGTCGAGCCAGCGTGCCCACACGTCACGGGACAGCACCAGCGGCATGCGGTCGTGGATCGCGGCCAGCGCGCCGGCCGAGTCGGTGGTGATGATCGTGCAGGTCGACAGCGTCGGGCCGTCGCCGCCGCGCCAGAACTCGTACAGGCCGGCGAAGGCGATCACGTGACCGTCCGGCGGGGCCATGTACATCGGCTGCTTCACCGGGCCGTCCGGACCGTCGACCGTCTGCCACTCGTACCAGCCGTCGGCCGGTACCAGGCAGCGCCGCTTGGCGTAGGCGGCGCGAAAAGCGGGCTTGTCGGGCACGCTCTCGACCCGCGCGTTGAACATCCGCCCCTGGGTCTTGCGGTCCTTCGCCCACGACGGGACCAGCCCCCACGACATCACCCGCAACTGCCGGGTCGGCGTGGCGGCCGGTGTTCCGTCGGCCGCGCGCAGCGGCCGGTTGACGATCGTGCGGACGGGTTTGGTGGGCGCGATGTTCCAGTCCGGCTCGTAGCTGTCGTCGTCGGTGCCGGCGACCGCGTCGAAGTCGCGCAGCACATCATCATCGGATCGCACCGACACGTATCGCCCGCACATGCCTCCAGTATCCAAAGCGGCGCCGACAACGCCGCCGACGACGCGGTCTCGGCCGGTGCATGCGGCAGGATGGGCGCATGACGTCGTGGTCGGCCCCGTACCGTGCCGGCCGCCCGCTGCGTGCAACCGTCGAGTTGCCCGGGTCGAAATCGATCACGAACCGGGTGCTCGTACTCGCCGCGCTGGCCGACGGGCCGTCGCGCATCGTCGCCCCGTTGCGGGCACGCGACACGCTGCTGATGGCGCAGGCGTTGCGGGCGCTCGGTGTCGGGATCGCCGACGAGGGCGCCGACTGGATCGTCAGGCCCGGCCCGCTGCACAGCGCGGACGTCGACTGCGGTCTGGCCGGGACGATCATGCGCTTCGTCCCGCCGCTGGCGGCCCTCGCCGACGGCGATGTCGTCGTCGACGGCGACCCGTACGCGCGCACCCGGCCGATGGGCACGCTGCTCGACGGGCTGCGGCAGGCCGGCGTCGGCATCGACGACCACGGCACGGGACGGCTGCCGTTCACCGTGCGCGGCACCGGCAAGGTCGACGGCGGGGCGGTGCACATAGACGCGTCGGCGTCCTCGCAGTTCGTGTCCGGGCTGTTGTTGTCGGCCGCGCGCTACGCCAAGGGCGTCGAGATCGTGCACGTTGGTGAATCGGCCGTCCCGTCGCAACCCCACCTGGAGATGACCGTCGACGTGTTGAAGGCAGCGGGTGTTGCCGTGAGCGTTCCCGGGCCCGGGGCCTGGCGCGTCGAGCCCGGTCCGATCCACGCCCGCGACTGGCGGGTCGAGCCGGATCTGTCGAACGCCGCGCCCTTCCTCGCCGCGGCGCTCGCCGGCGGCGGTGCGGTGACGGTGCCGCGATGGCCGGCGGTGACCACCCAGGCCGGTGACCAGCTGCGCGACCTGTTCGCCGCGATGGGGGCGACGGTGACGCTGCGCGACGGCGCGCTGACCGTTGCCGCCGGTGACGAACTGCTCGGCCTCGACGCCGACCTCCACGACGTCGGCGAGCTGACGCCGGTGCTCGCCGCGCTCGCCGCGCTCGCGACGACACCGTCACGTCTGAGCGGGATCGCGCACCTGCGCGGTCACGAGACCGATCGGCTCGCGGCGCTGGCCACCGAGATCAAGCACCTCGGCGGCGAGGTGATCGAGGAGGCCGACTCGCTGACCGTTCATCCCCGGCCGCTGCACGGCGGGGTCTGGCACTCCTACGCCGACCACCGCATGGCGACGGCCGGCGCGGTGCTCGGGCTCGCCGTCGAGGGCATCGAGGTCGACGACATCGAGGCGACGACCAAGACGCTGCCCGACTTCCCAGGCATGTGGTCCGCACTGGTCGGCGCCTGACGGTGGCGCGCTCGCGCGATGTGCGGCACCTGGACGAGGACGACGTCCGCGTCCGTCCGGGTCGTGGCACGCGGCCGCGTTCCAAGCAGCGTCCCGCACACGAGAACGCGGCGGACGCAATGGTGATCACCGTCGACCGCGGCAGGTACACCGTGCTGGTCGACGACATGGAGGTCACCGCGATGCGCGCTCGCGAGCTGGGCCGCAAGGGCATCGCCGTCGGCGATCAGGTCAGCGTGGTCGGCGATCTGTCCGGCGACGCCGACGCGCTCGCACGGATCGTCCGCCTCGCCGCGCGCAGCACCGTGCTGCGCCGCACCGCCGATGACAACGACCCTTACGAGCGGGTGATCGTCGCCAATGCCGACCAGATGGTCGTGGTGGCCTCGCTGGCCGATCCCGAGCCGTCCTACGGCTTGATCGACCGCAGTCTCGTCGCGGCGCTCGCGGCCGGCATCGAACCGCTGCTGTGCCTGACGAAATCCGATCTGGCCGCCCCGGACGACGCTCTCGCGCGGTATGAGGAACTGTCGGTACCGGCGGTCGTCACCTACCGCGGCGGCCCGTTGACCGAACTGCAGGAGCGGTTGTCCGGTCAGATCTCGGTGTTCGTCGGACACTCGGGGGTGGGCAAGTCGACGCTGATCAACGCGCTGGTGCCGTCCGCGTACCGCGCGACCGGTGTGGTGAGCGCCGTCGGCAAGGGCCGGCACACCTCGTCCTCGGCCATTGCGCTGGAACTTCCCGGCCACGACGGCTGGGTGATCGACACTCCCGGGGTGCGGTCGTTCGGCCTCGCGCACGTCAGCCCGGACGACCTGCTGTGGGCCTTCCCCGATCTCGAGGACGGCGCGAACCAGTGCCGGCCGGGCTGCGAGCACCACGGCGCGGCGGACGGGTGCACGCTCGATGCGTGGGTGGCCGCCGGGCACTCGTCGCCGCGCCGGCTGGCGGCGTTCCGGCAGCTGCTGGTCAGCCGCACCGACCTGTGACAGCCTCGTCGCCATGAGCGCGAAACTCGTTGTCCTCTACGCCACGCCCGACGATCCCGCCGCCTTCGACGCGCACTATCGCGACGTGCACGGACCGCTCGTCGACAAGATCCCCGGAGTGCAGCGGTGGTCGCTGGCCAAGTTCGTCGGCGCGGCCGACGAGGGGGACGTGCCGTACTACCAGATCGCCGAGCTCCACTTCGCCGACCCGGACGCGCTGCAGGCGGCCTTCGCGAGCAACGAAGGCAAGGCGGCCGCGGCAGACTACGGGCAGATCGCCCCGGCCGGTTCGCGGATGTTCATCGCCGTCGACGACTGACCGTCGCCTAGTGGCGTGGCGGTGGCGCCTGCACGCCGGCGGTGTGCACCGGACCCTCGCGCCCGCTGATCGAGCCGCCCCTGCCGCCCGAACGGCCGGCTCTGGTCATGACGACCTCGGCAACGATCGACACCGCGATCTCGGCAGGCGTATGCGCGTCGATGTCGAGCCCGGCCGGGCCGTGGATGCGGGCAAGCAGGTCGGCGGGGACACCGCGTTCCTCGAGCCCCTCGCGGCGCGCGGCCTGGGTGTGCCGCGAGCCGAGCGCGCCGACGTAACCGGCGTCGCCGGACAGCGCGGCGGCCAGCGCCGGCACGTCGGTCGCGCGGTCGTGGCTGAGCACGACGAACGCGTCGGCCGCAGTCAGCCCGGCGGCGCGCTCGGTGACCGTGTCGAGATCCTCGCTGACCGTGACCGTCCAGCCGAGCAGCGCCGCGCTGTCGGCCAGCGCCGAGGCGATCGCACCCTCGCCGACCACGAGCAGGTCGGTCGTCGGCCACAGCGCGACGACCGGGAAGGATCGCTCACCGTCGGAGGTGAGGGCGGTGACGCTGACCCCTCGGGCGAACAGCCGGGGCACGTCCAGCCCGCCGACCTGGCCCGAGCGGCGCACATCGGCCGGCGTGTGCAGGGTCGTCGTCGCCGGTTCGGCGCCGACGATCCGGCTCACCAGGCAGATCGGCTCGTGCCGCTGCAACCGCGGCCAGGTGTCCGGCGGGAAGGCGGCGGCGTTCTGGACGAACACGGTCGCCACCCCGCCGCACGAGAGCCCGGCCGCGACCGCGTCGGAGTCGGTCAGGGTCAGTTCGGCGAGGTGGCCGTCGAGCTGCGCGCCGGCGGCCACCAGCAGCTCGTCCATCGCGGGGACGAGCTGCCCGGCTCGCCGGCCGTCGTCGGTCCAGGCCAGGCTGGCGCCGGGATCGCGTGAGCTGAACCCGCGGGTCGCGACCACCTGGGCCACGTGGACGGGCGAACCCTCGTCAAGCCACTGCGTCACCGCGTCCGATATGTCGTACATGGGATCTACCGTGGCCTATCCGAGCTCATCCGTCGAGTAGGCGCGACAGCGCGTCGGGAGCATCCGCCGCGTCCGCCATCGCCTCCCAGCGCGCCCCGCTGCGAGCAGCGAACGCCGCGGCCTCCGCGCTGTCCTCGGCAGGGGCGAGGACGACCAGCTCGTCCAGCGCCGATGCCGGCGGCACCGGGTCCTCGTCGTCGGTCGCCCGGCAGTCGCTGAGCAGGATCGTGAGGCGCCGCTGCGCCCGTGCCGGCGCCAGCTGTTCACCCGCCGCGCGCAACGCCCCGGCGAGGGCGGTCACGCCGTGACCGCGCAGCTGCAGCAGCCGTTCCACCACGACACCGGCGGCGAGCGGTGCCGTTAGCGGACGTTGCGTGCTGACCTCGCGCGCGAAGCTGATCACCGCGAACTCGCGGGGCGCCCGCCACGCACAGGCCGCTGCCGTCAACGCCGCCGCGGCCAGCCGGGCACCGCTCATCGAGCCGGACGCGTCGACGACCAGGCAGACCGCGAGATCGGGACGGCCCCAGTCGCGCGCGACGAGCTCGTCCAGCCCGGGCGTGCGACCCACGGCCCGCGCGCCCGCGATCGAGTCGATCGAGGCGTCGATGTCGAGGTCGCCGCCGCGATCGGCGGGCACGGCTCGCAGCCGCGCCGACCCGGGCGCGCGACTGCGTCCGGTGCGCGCCCGGTCGAGCACGATCGTGCGGGCCAGGCGCCGTGCCTGCACCCGCAGCCGCTCGTCGGTCGCCACCGTGAGGTCCGCGACCATCTCCAGCGCAGCCGAGGGATTGTCGCGAAGCGCCCGCTCGAGCGCGCGCCGGTCGAGCTCGCCGACCTGCGGTGACACCTGCTCGAACTGCTCGTGGCGCCGGGCGAGATCGCGACGCGCCACGGTGCGCGAGCGGTTGCTGCGGTCTAACGCGCGACGGCCCGCTCCTGGCGGGCCCGGAGTTCCCCCGGGTCGTCACCCCGCTCCGGAGGTTCACCCTCATGGGCGTCGTCGGTCGGCTCGGCGCCGAACACCGATTCGTACAGCTCGCGGACGATGTCCTCCGGCGGGCGCGAGCAGGACTCGGCCAGGCGCACCCGTCCGGACAGCGCGACCAGCGCCGCATCGAGTCCGACGTGCCAGTCGGTCACGGGCCGGCCACGCGCCGCCGCCAGCGCGGTGGCGATACGGGCGAGGTCGATGGCCCCCCGCACGGACGAGCCGATCCGGATGTCCTGGTGCCCACGGGTGCGGCGCACGAGGTCGACGACCCGCTCGCGCCATTCGTCGGGCACCTCGGATGCCTGTCGCTCGACGATCGACAACTCGTCGGCCGCCGACTGGTACCCCATCGCGATGCGGCAGGTGCGGTCGTAGACCGCGGCGGAGATCCGCGCCGTCCCCACTGCGTCGAAGGGGTTCATCGCGGCGACCATCCGGAAGCCCGGTGCCGCCGGCACGCGGCCCAGCCGCGGCACGTGCAGCTCGCCCTCGCTCATCACCGTGATCAGCACGTTGAGCGTCTCCTCGGGCACCCGGTTGAGCTCCTCGAGGTAGAGCAACCCACCGCTGCGCAGCGCGGCGACGAGCGGCCCGTCGACGAAGATCTCCTCGGTGTAGCCGTCGGCGAGCACCCGGGCCGGGTCGAAGTGCCCGACCAGCCGTGCCGGCGTCAGCTCGGCGTTGCCCTCGACCAACAGGAACGCGACGTCCTGGGCGGCCGCCACGGCACGCAGCAACGTGCTCTTGCCCGTGCCGGGCGGCCCTTCCAGAACGACGTGTGCGCCGCTCGCGAGCGCTGCGCCGAGCAGCTCGATCTCGTGCGCACGGCCGACCGGGTCGATCGCCATCCAGTCAGTGCTCGTGCACGACGACGCCGCGCACGTTCTTGCCGTTGAGCAGATCCTCGTAGCCCTCGTTCACCTGGTCGAGGGTGTAGGTCCTGGTGATGATCTCGTCCAGCTTGATGTCGCCGTTCTGGTAGAGCCCGAGGATCTTCGGGATGTCGGTGGTCGGGTTGCAGTCGCCGAACAGCGTGCCCTTCACCGTCTTCTTGTACAGGGTGAGGATCGTGCCGGGCAGCTGGATGGTCGGCGCCATCAGCTTGTTCAGCCCGGTGAGCACGATCGTGCTGCCCTTGCCGGTCGCGCCGAAGGCGGCACCGACGACGTCGGCCTCCATCAGCCCGACGGTGAGGATCGCCTTGTCCGCACCGTTGCCCCGGGTGAGCTCCTTCGCGAGCGTGTCGGCCTCCTCGGCCGAGGCGACGGCGTGCGTCGCGCCGAGCTCCATCGCCTTCTCGCGCTTGTTCTCCAGCGGGTCGACGGCGATGACGTGCTTCGCGCCGGCGTAGCGCGCGCCCTGCACGGCGTTGATGCCGATGCCACCGACGCCGTACACCAGCACCGTCTCACCGGGACGGACGTCCGCGGCGTAGACAGCCGACCCCCACCCGGTCGGCACGCCGCAGCCGACCAGAACCGCCTTGTCCAGCGGCAGATCGTCGTCGACCTTGACCACCGAGTTCTGGTGGATCGTGCCGTACTGGCTGAACGTGCCGAGCATGCACATCGCGCCGTACTGGCCCCTCGGGCCGCTGATCGGGAACCGCTCGCCGGGCAGGTACCCCTCGAGAATCGTCGCGCCCATGTCGCAGATCGCCTGCTGTCCGGTCGCGCACCAGTGACACACCCCGCAGTTCGGGATGAACGAGCAGACCACGTGGTCCCCGACCTTGACGCGGGTGACGCCCGGACCGACCTCCTCGATGACGCCCGCACCCTCGTGGCCCAGCACCATCGGCAACCGGGCCTCGAGGTCGCCGTGCGCCACGTGGATGTCCGAGTGGCACAACCCGGCGTGGGTGTAGCGGATGAGGACCTCGCCCTCCTTCGGGCCGTCCAGTTCCAGTTCCTCGATCTCGATCGGCTTGCCCGGTTCGTAGACGACGGCGGCTTTGGTCTTCACGTGCATCCCCCTAATGGTCGGTGTGCTCCGGTGACCTTCTCCACGATCGTGGCGACGCGACATGAGAATGTCCAGTGTGCGTCTCGACTACGGTCGAGCCGTGCTCACGATCTCCGCGCTCGCGCGCTACCCGGTGAAGTCGTGTCGCGGCCAGGCCCTGGATTCCGCGGTCGTCGAGCCGTGGGGGCTCGCGGGCGACCGCCGCTGGATGGTGGTCGATGCCGATGGTGCGGTCATCACTGCCCGCGAGGTGCACGAGCTGCTGCTGGCCCATCCGCAGCTGTGCGAGGGCGGCGTGCTGCTCACCGGTCCCGACCTGCCGCCGCTGTTCGTCGAGCTCCCCACCGGGACGGCCCGGATGCGCGTCGAACTCTGGGGCTCGCGGGTCGACGCGGCGGGTGCCGGGCCGGCGGCCGATGCCTGGTTCAGCAAGCTCGTCGCACGCCCGGCGCACCTGGTCTACCTCGACGATCCCCGCGCGCGGCCGACCGATCCGCAGCGCACCCGACCCGACGACCGGGTGTCCTTCGCCGACGGATACCCCCTGCTGCTGACCAACCAGTCGTCCCTGGACGAGCTCAACAACCGGATCGCCGCAGGCCCGCGGGCCGACGAGGGCCCGCTGCCGATGACGCGCTTCCGGCCCAACGTGGTGGTCGCCGGTGCGGCGCCGTGGATCGAGGACGACTGGCGTGAACTGACCATCGGCGGCGTACCGTTCCGGGCGGTCAAGGGCTGCGCTCGCTGTGTGCTGACCACGCTCGACCCGGACACCGCGACCAAGGGCATGGAGCCGATCACGACGCTGGCGCGCCACCGGCGCTTCGACGGCAAGACCTGGTTCGGGATCAATCTCGTCCCCGACACGCACGAGCGGAGCGGGATGCGCGTCGGGGACGAGATCCAGATCATCAACGCGGTCGACCCGGGGGAAGGGCCGTTGCGCTGACGCGAGCTAGATCAGATCCGCGAGATAGGTGGCGACGAAGAGCGCGCCGGCGGAACTCACGAAGATCAACAGCACAGCCAGGGCGGCCCAGTACGCGAGCGAGCGCCGCGGGATGGAGCGCGTCGAGTCGGCAATCAGGTCGGCCACGCCCCACTGTCTTCCCAGAACTAACGCATTCACAACGCGAAATTACGAATTTCTTGTGCATTACCCGAAAGTCGCGGAACAGACGCGGAGAAATCCGGACCAAATGTCACTCGGCTGCAAAGGATCGTCACTGAGCGGCGAGCCAGGCCCCGAGCAACGCGATCGCCTGGGCAATCTCGGCGGCGTCGCCGGCGAAACACATCCGGACGAATCGGCCGCCGTCGACGGGGTCGAAATCGACGCCGGGCGCGAGCGCGACACCGCATTCGGCCAGTGCACGGAACACGAAGGAGACCGAATCGTCGGTCCAGCGGGACACGTCCGCATACACGTAGAACGCGCCGTCGGCCGGGGCCAGTCGGTCCAAACCGATTTGCGGAAGCGCTTCCAGCACCATTGCCCGGTTCTCGGCGTAGCGGGCGACATTGGCGTCCAATTGCTCGTACGCTTCGAATGCCGCCAATGCTGCACGTTGGGAAAGCGCCGGCGGGCAGATCGCCAGGTTCCCCGCCAACCGGTCGACCGAGTCGAACAATTCGTCCGGCACGAGCAACCAGCCGATGCGCCATCCCGTCATCGAGAAGTACTTCGAGAAGCTGTTCACGACAATCGCGTTCCGGCTGGTGCGCCACGACGACGCCGCAGACATTCCGAAGGTGATGCCGTGATAGATCTCGTCGCTGACCAGCCTCGTGCCGTGCGCGTCGCACCACGCGGTCAGGGCCGCCAGTTCCGCCGCGTCGACCATCGTCCCGGTCGGGTTGGCGGGCGAGGCGAGCACGAGGCCCGCCGGCGGCTCACCGAGCGCCTCGAGATGCGCGACGGTCGGCTGGAACCTGGTCTCCGGACCGCAGGGCACTTCGACGACCCGGCAGCCCAGCGCGGCCAGCATGTTGCGGTAGGCGGGGTAGCCCGGTCGCGCCATGGCGACGGTGTCGCCCGCATCGAAGGCAGCGAGGAAGGCGTACAGGAACGCCCCCGACGACCCGGTCGCGACGGCCACGTTCGCCGCCGGCACGTCGATGCCGTCGGTGTGCCGGTAGTGCGCGGCGATGGCCTCCCGCAGGGCGGAGATGCCCAGCGCCGGCGTGTACCCGATGCGGTCGCTCTGCAGCGCCTCGGTCGCGGCCCGCAGGACGGGTGCCGGGGCGGGGGTGGACGGCTGGCCCGCTGACAGGTCGAACACGGGCAGCCCGGCCCGGCGCCGCGCCTCGACGGCGTCGATCACCCGCATCACCTGGAACGCGGGCACGCGCCCGCGCGCGCTCATCCGTCCGGTCGGCACGGCGTTCATACCTCGACCGGCCCGCCGATGCGCCAGTACTGCCCGTCGGCGCGCTCGAGCAGGTGCTCGTCGACGAGATAACGGCGTACCGCGGCGACATCGCGGGGCCACACCTGGCGCAGCTCGAGATTCACCTCGACCTCGTCGTAGCGCCGGCCGGGCTCGAAGCGCTGCACGATCTGCTCCAGCACGATCCGGCGCTTGTGCCCGGGGCGCGGCATCGCGGTCAGCACCTCGCCCTGGAAGAACGACCGGAGCACCTTCGCGATCTGGTCCGCATCAGGTGGCGGTGAGGTCATGGTCCGACGGTAACGTGCTCGCCGTGACGGACGACCGGTCGGACGATCTCGCGCTCGCCCTGGCACTTGCCGATGCGGCCGACGCGATCACCCGTACCCGGTTCGGCGCGAGCGACCTGCGGGTCGACACCAAGCCGGACCTGACCCCGGTCACCGATGCCGACCGGGCTGTCGAGCAGGCGATCCGTTCCCGGCTCGGCGCCGACCGGCCCGACGACGCCGTGTCCGGTGAGGAATTCGGCTCGCAGGGCAACGGCACGCGCCGCTGGGTCATCGACCCGATCGACGGCACCAAGAACTTCGTCCGCGGCGTACCGGTCTGGGCGACGCTGATCGCGCTCCTCGACGGCGACGACCCGGTCCTCGGGGTGGCGTCCGCGCCGGCACTCGGGCGGCGCTGGTGGGCCGAACGCGGTCGCGGGGCATGGACCGAGGTGCTCGGCGCGCCGGCCCGCCGCATCACCGTCTCCGGCGTGCGTGAGCTCGCCGACGCGAGCCTGTCCTACTCCTCCCCAGGCGGCTGGCGCACTCTGGGCCGCGCGGACCGGTTCGCGCAGCTGGTCGACGCGTGCTGGCGTTCCCGCGCCTACGGCGACTTCTGGTCCTACCTGCTGGTCGCGGAGGGCGCCGTGGACCTCGCCGCCGAAGCCGAGCTGTCGCTGTGGGACATGGCCGCGCTCGCTCCGATCGTCGTCGAGGCGGGCGGTCGCTTCACCGGGCTCGACGGCGTGGACGGGGTGCAGGCCGGCAGCGCCGCGGCGAGCAACGGCCTGCTACACGACGCGTTGCTGTCCTTCGTCGGCGACGCTGCGGCCGGGCAGCAGTAGGCAACTGTCACCGAACTCGTGCCAGCGGTACCCGGTCCGCTCCGCCTCGGCGTAGGCCGCGTCCACCAGGTCGGCGCCCGCGACCGCCTCGAGCAGGTGCAGGTGCGAGGCGCCCGGCGCGTGCCAGCCGGTGATCAGCCCGGAGACGACGCGCGCGGGGTGCTCGGCGCCGAGCACGAGATCGGTCCACCCGCTGGTCGGACGCACCACCGCGTCCGCGCCGGCGGCGCTCTCCAGCGCGCGGGTCACCGTCGTCCCCACCGCGACGACGCGACCGCCCCTGGCCCGGGTCAGGTTGACCAGCCGGGCCGTCGGCTCACCGACGACGAAGCGCTCGGGCTGCGGCGGCTCGCCGGCGTCCTGGGAGGACACCCCGGTGTGCAGCAGGACGGGCGCAACGACGACTCCGCGGGTGATCAGGTCGGTGACGGCCGCGTCGGTGAACGGACGCCCGGCGCTGGGCATCTCGGCGCTACCCGGGTCCCGCGCGAAGACCGTCTGATAGGCGGCGATCGGCGGGCGGACCCGCAGGTAGCCGTACCTGATCGGCCGCCCGGCCCGGGCGAGGTAGGCCGGCACCCCACCGTCGACCGGCACGCGAACTCGCCACAACCGGCGCTGGCCGGCCGGATGCGGGGTGCCGACGGTCAGGCGCACCCCGTCCGGCAGCATGATCCGTTCCCCGTGGCGCAGGTCGGGGACGGGCCCGGTCGCCGCGCGACGCGGCCGGACCTCGACGACCCAGTCACCGTGGTCGAGCGCGGTCGAGAAGTGGACGGTCACGGCCGAGCCGTCGCCGCGTTCGCCGTCGACCGCCGCGGGCAGGGTGCCGGAGGTGTTGACCACGACGAGGTCGCCAGGCGCGACGTACCAGCCCAGATCGGCGAACGCCGCATGCTGCAGTCGGTCGGGCGCGGCCACGAGCAGCCGGACCCGGTCGCGCTGGGCTGGCGGTGCAGATGCAGTTCTCATGCCGGTACGCCGGATTCCACGCGCTGCCGGTCCCGCGCGCGGTACCGGCCGCTCGGCGGCGCAACGTCGAGCAGGTGCAGCAGGTCCGGGACGACGTCCGCGGGCAGGGGACGATCGGAGATGTCCTCACCGGGGAAGGCACGTTGATGCAGCTCGGTGCGCATGTCGCCGGGATCGACGGCGTAGACGTGCAGCCGCGGCTCCTCGACCGCCAGCACGGCCGTCAACTGGTCCAGCGCCGCCTTCGCCGACCCGTAGCCCGACCAGCCCGGATACGCCTCGACGGCGGCGTCCGAGCTGATGTCGACGACCGTGCCGCCGGCCGCGCGCAGCAATGGGAGCAGCCGCTGCAGCAGCCCCACCGGTGCAACGACATTGGTCTCGTACACCGCGCGCCAGGCATCGATCGGATGCTCTGCCAATGTCGGGAGCGGGCTCGGCCCCAGCTCGCTCGCATTGTTGACGAGCAGGTCCAACCGGCCGAGGCCGGCGACGGTGGCGGCGAGTGCGTCGAGATGCGCGGGGTCGGCGACCGATCCGGCCAGCGTGATCACGCCCGGCAGCTGCGAGGCCACCTGGCCGAGCGCAGCGGAATCGCGGCCGTCGACCACGACCTGCCAGCCGCGCGCCGTCAACGCTCCGGTCAGGGCACGGCCGAGACCGCGCGACCCACCGGTGATGAGTGCGGTGTGCTTGGTTGTCATGCGCCGATCGTTATAGTTGAAGTCAACTTGAAGTCAAGAGCGAGGTGCCAGTGCGTTCGACCGATCTCCTCACCGTCGGTGAACTCGCCGACCGCAGCGGTGTCGCGCCGTCGGCGCTGCGGTACTACGAGAACCAGGGTCTGATCGACGCGACGCGGACCACGGGCAACCAGCGGCGCTACCAGCGCCACGTCCTGCGCCGGCTCGCGTTCATCCGCGCCGCCCAGAACGTCGGCCTCAGCCTCGGCGAGATCGCCGCGGCGCTGGCCACGTTGCCCGAGGGCGGCACGCCGACCCGCGCGGATTGGTCGCGGCTGTCGCGCACCTGGCGCGAACGCCTGGACGAACAGATCGCGGCACTGCGCAAGCTGCGTGACGGACTGGATTCGTGCATCGGCTGCGGCTGCCTGTCACTGCGGCGCTGCGCGGTGTCCAACCCCGCCGACGTGTTGGCGACCGAAGGGGCCGGGGCCCGTTTCTTCCCCCGGCCGCTGAGAACTAACTCGCCAAGCCGTCGATGACCTCGGCGCCGGGCAGCTCGGTGAGTGCGTGCGGTGGCAGCGCGACCTTCGAGCGCCGCAGCCCGCTGCCGATCACGACGATCGCGCGGTCCAGCACGGCGCGATCGACCAGCACCGGCCAGGCCGCCGGCAGGCCGACCGGCGTGATGCCGCCGTATTCCATGCCCGAAAGCGCCACCGCGTCGTCCATGGGCGCGAACGACGCCTTCTTGGCGTTCAGTCGCCGCCGCACGACACCGTTCACGTCAGCCCGCGTCGTCGCGAGGACCACGCAGGCGGCGTAACTGACGGTGTCGCCGCGCTTGCCGGCGATGACCACGCAGTTGGCCGAATCAGCGAGGTCGACGCCGTAGTGCTCGCAGAACCGTGCGGTGTCGGCGAGGTCCGCCTCGATCGGCGCCGCCCGCACCTCTGTCGTGCGGTGCCATCCGACGAGCGCCTGCGCGACCGGGTCCGCGACGAGTTCGGCGTAGTCGGCCTGCCAGGCGAGGGAACCGGGATAGGTCACCCGTCGAAGCCTAGTGTTGATCTGATGAGCAGCACCGATGCGGTCGTCGAGCAGATCCTGCGCCGCTACGACACGATCACCGTTGTGGGCGCGAGCAATGCGCCGTACAAGCCGGCGCACACCGTGCCGGCGCTGATGCAGGAACTCGGCTGGCGGATCGTGCCGATCAACCCGCACGAGCAGCAGATCCTCGGCGAGCAGGTCTATCGCAGCGTCGGCGACGTGCCGGGCGGTGTCGGGTTCGTCAACGTGTTCCGGCCGTCGGACCAGGCCGCCGACGTCGCGCGGCAGGCGGTGTCGGCCGGGGCGAGCGCGTTCTGGTTGCAGCTGCACATCGTCTCGGACGAGGCGCGGCGCATCGCCGAGGACGCCGGCCTGAGCTACGTCGAGGACCGCTGCCTGGCGATCGAGCAGGCCCGTCTCGGGCTCAGCGCACCGTTGCGCTAGCCGCCGTCCGCCAGGAGGCGAACTCGACCAGTTGCGCAGCGAGGATCGCGAGCGCGCCGTCGATCCGGACGTCGTCGGCCTGCTGTTCGACGGAGTTCACGATGACCCCGAACGGCGTCGGCCAGCCGCGCAGCGCGTGGACCGCCGAGCGCACCGACGTCAGGGTGGTGCCGCAGGCCTGCCAGCCGGCTGCGGTGACGATGACGCCGACGGCCTTGCCGGAGAGGTACGGACGGGGGTCCTCGCGCAGCAGCTCGAGATGGTCGATCGCGTTCTTCACCAGTCCCGACATGCCGCCGTGGTAGCCGGGCGTGCCGATCACCACGCAATCGGCCGTCCGGACCGCGTCGACCAGCTCGGCGGAGCCGGCCGGATCGTTGTCCTCGCCGTACATCGGCAGCCCCGCGAGCTGCGGACCGAGCAGCGCCCGGGTGCGCGCGCCGAGCTCGGCGGTCTTGTCCAGACAACGGGTGAGCAGCAGGTTGGTGAGCGAGCCCTCGCGGGCCGAACCCCCGATCCCGACGATCGTCGGCGCGCTGCCACCGGCGAACGGGGGCAGGACGTCGACCTCGGCGCCGGCGGTCAGCGCGGTCGTGTCGGAGGCCTGCCGGCCGTCGACGAGGAAGGAAGCGACGGCACAGACCGGCGCCAACGCGGCACGGGCGGCGAGCAGGTCGCGCAGCTCCCCCACCGTGCGGGCGCCGAGGGTCTCGCTGTCGCAGCCCGCGGCGCGCCGGGCACCGGCCCAGAAGCGGACGGTGACCTGCGGGGCGTCGACATCGGGCACCCGATCAGCGTGCCACGTCGGGGTAGGCCGCCACGTCGGTGGCCTTGGCGGTCAACCACACCGGTGCGCCCGGTGCCAGCCGCAACGCGGCGACTGCGGCCGGCGTGACGTCGACGAGCACCGGGCGTTCGGCGTCGACGCTGAGCCGCACGCGGTCGCCGATCGGCGCGAGGCTGCGCAGCGTTCCCGACCACCCGATGCGCGCGCTGCTGGCCCTGGGCGCCGCGTCGTGCACGGTGAACGCCGACGGCCGGATCGCGACGAGCACGGCACCGTCGGGCGCTTCCACCGCCGTCACCACTCCCCCGCCGTCGAGCTGCACCGTGCCCGCCTGTGCCGTGCCGCGGTAGAGGTTCATGCCGACCAGCTTCGCGACGTAGCTGGTCACCGGCCGGCTGCTGATCTCGGCCGGCGTTCCTTGCTGCACGACCGTGCCGTTCTCGATGACCGCGACCGTGCTCGCCAGCACGATCGCCTCGACGGGGTCGTGGGTGACGAGCAGGGTCGGGCCCTCGAATTCGGCCAGATGCTCGCGTAGCTCGCCCTGCACCTCAGCGCGGGTCTGGACGTCGAGGGCGGCGAGCGGCTCGTCGAGCAGCAGCGCGCTCGGCGCGGCGGCGAGCGCTCTTGCCAGTGCGACCCGCTGCGCCTGACCGCCGGACAACCGGCGGGGCGCGCGCTCGGCAAGCCGTGTGAGACCCAACCGGTCGAGCCAGACTCTCGCCTCGGCCCGCGCCTGCCCTCGCGGCACGCCGCGCGCCCGAGGTCCGAAGGCGACGTTGTCGACCACTCGCAGGTGGGGGAACAGCCGGTGGTCCTGGAACATGACGCCGACGCCGCGCGACTCGGGCGCGAGGAAGATGTTGCGGCCCGGCGCGTCCAGGACGTGCTCGAAGAGCCGGATCTCGCCGCGATCGATGCCGATCAGCCCCGCGATCGCGCGCAGCAATGTGCTCTTGCCCGCACCGTTCGGCCCGAGCACGGCGAGTACCTCGCCGGGGGCGACGTGCACGTTCACCTCGAGGGTGAACCCGCCGCGCGACACCGCGGCGTCGACGTGCAGACTCACGACGACGGCGCCGATCGCAGCCACTTGTCGCGCAGCGCGACGAGCACCACGATCGCGACCGCCATCAGCGGCAGGCTCAGCGCGGTCGCGCCCTCCGGGTCACCGCTGACCTGGAACACACGCGCCACGAGCACCGGCATTGTCAGGGTCACCCCGGCGATGTTGCCGCCGAAGATCGAGGTCGCGCCGTACTCGCCGATCGCGCGCGCCCAGCACAGCACCGAACCTGCGGCGAGTGACGGCGCGATCGAGGGGACGGTGACGTGCGCGAAAACCCGCCACCGCGAGGCACCGAGCGTCGCGGCGGCCTCTTCCAGACCGCGGTCGGCGCTTCGGAACGCGCCCTCGACGGTGACGACGAGGAACGGCATCGACACGAATGTGCCGGCGAGCACGATCCCGAACTGCGTGAACGGGATCTGCCAGCCCAGGTACTGCCCGACGATGCCGTGCTGCCCGAGCGCGTAGAACAGCGCGATGCCGCCGACCACCGGTGGCAGCACGAGCGGCAGCGTGACCGCCGCGCGCAGCACCGCCTTGCCGGGAAAGTGCGCGCGCGCCAGGATCCAGGCCAGCGGCGTCCCGAACAGCAGGCTCAGTGCGGTCACCTCGAGCGAGGTCTCGATCGAGATGCGCAGGGCGTCCCAGAACCGGTACTCGCCGTAGATCGGCCCCAGCCGGCTCCACGGGGCCCGCACGACGAGCGCGAGCGCCGGCACCACGAGCAGCGCAGCGCCGACGGCCGCGGGCGGCACGAGCAGTGGCGGCGTGCCGCCGCGCTCGTCGCCGCGCGGCCGCCGGCTCACGGGCTGAGGAACCCGTCGGCGGCGAGCACCTTCCGGCCGGCCGGCGAGAGCACGTAGGCGACCCACGCCTGCGCGAGTTCGTGGTGGGCGCCGGCCTTGACGGTCGCGATCGGGTAGGTCGTGCTCGCGTTGACGCTGCTCGGGATCGGCACACCGGTCACCTGTTTGCCCGCGGCCCGCACGTCGGTCACGTAGACCATCCCCGCGTCGACCTCCTTGGTCGTGACGACGCCGATGGTCGACTTCACGTCCGGCTCGCTGGCTGTGGCCCGCACCGTCACGTGCGCATTCTGGAACACCTTCTCGGCGGTCGCTCCGCACGGCACCGCCGCATCGCAGAGCGCGACCTTCACACCGGGCTTCGCGAGATCCGCGACCGTCTTGATGCCGGCCGGGTTGCCCGGCGGGGTGGCGATCTCCATCTGGTTGCGGGTGAAGTTCTGCGGCCGGTTCACCTGGCCGGACGAGACGACGGTGGCCATGTTGGTCGGCGACGCCGACGCGAAGACGTCGGCCGGCTGCCCCTGCTGGATCGAGGCGGCGAGCGTCGAACTCGAGTCGAAGTCGAAACCGACATGCGCGCCCGGGTGTGCCTTGTCGAACTGTTGGCCGAGGGTCGTGAACGCCTCGGTGAGCGAGGACGCGGCGAACACGGTGATCGATCCGGACAACGCGGCCGCGCTGCCACCGGCGTGCGCGCTGCCCGGTGCGCTCGACCCGCCTGATGACGAACACGCCGCCGGCGTGAGCGCAGCAACGGCCAGCAGGACGCCGATCCGGCGCCTCACGCCGGCACCTCGCCGTCGGTAGTTCCGGTCACCTCGACCACGACGTTGGTGGATTTCACCGCGGCGACCGCACGAACGCCCGGCTCGAGACCGAGCTCGTCCGCGGCCTCGCGACTCATCAGCGACACGACCCGGTACGGGCCGCACTGCAACTCGACCTGTGCCATCACGGTGTCCCGGACGACCCGGGTCACCAACCCGACGAACCGATTGCGGGCCGACTCGCGAGAGACCGGCCCGATGTCCGGAACGACGCCGGCGTTGTGCTCGGCGAAACGGGCGAGCGTGGCACCGTCCACCACGCGCCGCCCGGCCGCGTCGTTCCCGATGTTCAGCCGGCCGGTGTCGGCCCACCGACGCACCGTGTCGTCACTGACTCCGAGCAGGTCCGCGGCTTCGCGCAGTCGATACGAAGGCATGCACCGACTGTAGCTTCAAGTCCGCAGATGATGCATCACGAGCCCGGATCCTGCCGCAGATACGGAAAGGCGGGTCGGTCAGTGCGGGCTCAGTGGTTGGCGGCCTCGTAGGCGTCGATCACCGACGACGCGATCCGCCCGCGGGCCGAGACGTCGAAGCCGTTCTGCGCCGCCCAGTCGCGGATCACGCTGAGGTCGCGCTTGCCACTGCGGGCCGCCGCCGACCGGCGCGACCTGCTGCCACGCGCGCGCCGAGCAGCATCGACGTAAGGACGCATCGCCTTTTCGAAAGCGACTGCATTCTTCTTGGACAACTCGATCTCGTAGGCCGCGCCGTCCCAGGTGAAGTTGATAGTGCGATCTGCGGTCGAACCGTCCAGATCGTCAACAAGAAGCTCCGTAACCACGGTCTGTTTCGCCATAACACGTATTGAACCATGATCGGTCAACGCTCATGCCGGCCGGCTCGGATTCCGGCGCGATTTCTCGTCGTTTTGCCAGCGGATACCGCACGCATTGTCCGAGCGAGTCCATTCCCGCGATCAGGGGAATTCATTCTCCCCTTCAGGGGGCTTTTCCAGCCCTGCACTCGACGGCAGGCACGGCGTGAGCGCACAGAGAGAGGGCCCCGGCGCAAATGCGCCGGGGCCCTCACCTCGTCGTAGCGGGGGCAGGATTTGAACCTGCGACCTCTGGGTTATGAGCCCAGCGAGCTACCGAGCTGCTCCACCCCGCGGCGGTAACACCACTGTAGCGAATGGCGTGCGCCGTCTCCAAATCGCCTCAGGACGAGCGCCCCGTCCCGCCCGCCGGCGCGCTGGACGACGGCGAGGACGACGACGAGGAAGCCGGCGAACGCGGCGCCGAGGACGACGACGAGGCGGGTGACTTCGGCGCGGTCGTGCCGCCACCCGAGTGCGCCTGGTACTGGTTGACCAGCCGCTCCAGTGCCGCCTCGGCCTTGCCGACCTGCACCGGGTCACCGCTGCGATAGGCGTCCTTGAGCGCCTGGATCGCCTGGTCGATCTTGGGGATCGTCACCGTCGCGCCACCCTGGCTCGGCGGGGGATTGTTCGAGTTCCCGTTGCCGTTGCCCGTCCCGGTGCCGCCCTTCCCGCTGTTCGGACTGCCCCCCGAGGAGGTGCACAGGCCGAGGGTCTCGCCGGTGCAATGACCGGGCAGGAAGTCGCTACGCGCATCAGCCACCGTCTTCCCGTAGCCGATCTTGCTGCCGTACACCAGGATCACCCGCTGCAGGCTCGGATACGCACCGCTGGTGTTGCTGCTGATCGTGTACAGCGGCTCGGCGTAGAGGAACGACTTCCCCAGCGGCAGCGTCAGCAGGTTGCCGTGCACCACATTGGCACCATTGGTGCTGGTATTGAACAGCGAGTCGCGCCGCACCGTGTTGTCGGTGGTAATCGTGTTGTACGCCTGTTCGGGGCCTTGCACCTGGTTGCTTTGTAGTGGCAGCTGCAACACGCTTATCCGGCCGTAATGCGCCGGGTCGCTGTCGGCACTGATATAGGCCGCGAGGTAGGACGCCTGGTTGACGTTCATCGGCGAGGTCAACTGGAACTGCGCGGTGGCAGCGGGTCCGGTCGGCGGCGAGGCGAGAATGTAGTACGGCGGCTGGTTGGCGCCGGCGGCGGTCGAGTCGGTGTTGTCCTTCGGCACCGTCCAGATCCGGCTCGCGTTGTAGAACTGCTGCGGGTTGTCGACGTGGTAGGTGCCGAGCAGGGTGCGCTGGGCCTTGAACAGATCCTGCGGGTACCGCACGTGCGACACGATCGACGCCGGCATCTGGCTGCGGTCCTTCACCAGGCCGGGGAACACCTGGCGCCACGCGTTCAGCATCGGGTCGGTCGAGTCCCAGGCGTAGAGGGTGACCTTGCCGGTGTAGGCGTCGATGGTCGCCTTGACGGAGTTGCGGATGTAGTTGATCTGGTCGTTGGGCTGCTTGGCGGTCTTGTTCGACGCCGCGAGCGAGTCGTTGGTGAGCCCGGACAGCGACTCACGTGCCGAGTAGGGGTAGTTGTCGGTGGTCGTGTAGCCGTCGACCATCCAGACGACGTGGCCCTTGCTGGGGTCCTTCATGCCCGCGGGGTTACCGACACCGGTGTCGACGATCGGGTACGGATCGCTGTCGATCTTCAGGAACGGCGCGAGCTTCTGCACCATCACCCGCGGGTCACGGTTGAAGATGATGCGCGCACCGCGCGCACTGGCGGCGTTGTTCAGCAGGAAGTTCGACTGCTTGTAATTGATCGCGAACGCCAGGCGCGTGAAGACGCTGCCCAGCGACACCCCGCCGCCACCGGCATAGCTGATCTTCGGCTCGCCGACGCCGTTGAACTCCTGCTTCGCACCCGTTGCGCCCACGATCGAGTAGTCCGGCAGCAGCTCGCCGTAATAGACCTGATCCTGGGTGAACGTGTTGCCGAGGAAGCCCCGCGACGGGATGCCGCTCTCGGCGAAGCCCGCAACGGCCGGATCGGTGACGTTGGAGCCGGCGTCGGCGGCGACGAACCCCAGCCCGTGCGTATAGGTCGTGTGCAGGTTGATCCAGTTCGTCTGGTCGCCGCTCAGCCCGGCCGCGTCGAGTTCCCGTACCCCGACGATGTAGTCGTGCTCGACGCCGTTCACGGTGTAGCGGTCGATGTCCAGCTTCGGAGCGAACCCGAACTGGTTGCCCTGTGCCTGGAACTTCGCGAACGTCGGCGACACGATGTTGGGGTCGAGGATGCGGATGTTGTTCAGTGTCGCGTTGCTGACGCCGGGCTCGGCATCGGTGGCGTTCGGGCGTCCGGTCACCGGGTAGTTGCTGTAGGTGACGTCCGTGCCGCTGGCGATGTTGTACGCGGTGCGCGTCGCCTGGATGTTGCGCTGGATGTAGGGCGCTTCCTTGATGGCCGCGTTCGGCTTGACCGAGACTCCCTGCAGGATTGCCGGGTAGATGCCGCTGATGAGGATGCTCAGCACCAGCATCGACACGAACGCGATCGCGGGCAGCATGGTGTTGCGCACCCACAGGCTCGCGATCAGCCCGGCCGCGATGATGATCGCGATCCAGAACAGGATCGTGCGGGCCGGCAGCACCGCATGCACGTCGGTGTAGGACGCGCCGGTGAACACGCTGCGGTCGGAGAAGACCAACCCGTACCGGTCGAGCCAGTACGCGAGCGCCTTCAGCACCACGAACACGAAGACGAGCAGCGTCAGGTGCCGGCGGGCCGCCACGGTGACCTTCGGCCCGGGCGTCTGCAGCCGGATCGCACCGGTCAGGTAGTGGACGATCGCCGACAGGATGATCGCGAACACCACGGCGGTGAAGCCGAAACCGAGCAGCAGCCGGTAGGCCGGGTAGTCGAAGGCGAAGAACGATATGTCCAGGTGGAACTGCGGATCGGTCTGCCCGAACGAACCGCCGTGCAGCCACAGCTGCCAGGTCGACCAGTTGTCCTGCGCGGACAGTCCGGCAGAGAACAGCGCGATGGCGCTCACGACGCCGACGATGAGCAGGCGACGCGGCTCTAGCACGGCGCGGTACCGCTCGATGTTCTGCTGCTCCGGCGACATCGGCCGGAACGGCGGGCTGAGCAGGTAGGCGATCACCATGTTGCCGCCCAGGATCAGCGCCATCAGCACGCCGAACACGGCGAACAGCACGACGCGGGTCCAGAACACCGTGGCGTACACGCCGCCGAAGCCCAGCGAGTGGAACCAGAGGAAGTTGATGTACACGCCCGACAGCTGCACCACGGCGATGATCAGCGCGATCAGGACGACGGCCGTCCAGATGCCGATCTTCGCGCGCCGCGACAGGGTGATGCTCGGGATGGGCGGCCGCATGGCCACGGGGCGACTCCTCGACAATCGGGCCTGACTCGAGGTGTCAACGTACCGGCCGCGGTCCCGGTTCCGGCGGCTCACCGCCTCAGCAGGCGGGGACGGGCTTGCCCTTCGCGAGGTTCTGCAGCGCGGTGACCGCCCCGTGCAGGGTGGACACCTTCACGACCTTCAGCCCGTCCGGGATGTTTCCGGCGACGTCACCGCAGTTGCCCGCGGGCGCGAGGAAGACCGTCGCCCCCGCATCGCGCGCGGCGATCATCTTCAGCGCGATGCCGCCGATCGGACCCACCGTGCCGTCGCTGGAGATGGTGCCGGTGCCGGCGATGAACCGGCCTCTGGTGAGGTCCTGGCTGACCTTGTCGATGATGCCGAGCGCGAACATCGTGCCGGCCGACGGGCCGCCGATCTCGTCGTTGAGCCCGAGCTGCACCTGGAACGGGGCGAGGCAGACCGGCGCCGGCGGCACGGTGATGCCCAGCGACGCCCCGGTCGCGCCCTGGGGCGGCTTGCCGAGCGTGACCGTCAGCGTCTTCACGCTGCTCTGCGTCGGCGAGCTGTTGCGCCGCACGACGACCCGCACGCGGGCGCCCGGCCGCTCCCCCACGAGGATGCCCTTGAGCTGCCGGTACGTACCGGCCGGCTTGCCGTCGATGGACCGGAACACGTCGCCCGGCTCGAGGATCCCGTCCGAGGGTCCCTTGCCGATCACGGTGAGCACGCCGAAGGCCTTCGGGTAGCCGAGCTCGCACGACGCGGCCACGATCGCGTTGTCCTGCGAGGACGTGAAGTCGTTCTTGTTCTGGGTGTTGACCTGCTGGGTGGTCTGCCCCGGCGGGAACAGCGCCGATTGCGGCACCACGACCCGGTCGTGGGCGATCCATGCGCGCAACGCGTCGAAGACGGTGAGCCGGCTCGTCGAGTAGCTCACCGTGGTCAGGTTGAGGTTGCCGGACGTGTGCAGCGTGCGCGTGCCGGTGACCTTGATGATCGTCGCCGTCTCACCCGGGCAGGTCGTCAGGGTGTTGCAGGTGGGGCCGGGGCTGAGCACCACGTAGGGCACCGGCAGGGTCATCGTCAGGATCAGCAGGACGACGAACAACGCACCCGAGACGGCGAGGGTGCGCACACGGCGGCTCACCCCGCCCAGCGCACTCGTCACCGCTCGAGCGTATCCGGCGCCTGATCGGCAGCAGGACGCGGCAAACCCCGGTCGGCGCTGCGGGCCGGGATCGTCAGCGCGTCGAGGAACTGGCTGTGAGCGCGGACCGCCGCCTCGGTGCCGAGTGGCCGGTCCGCCCGCCGGATCCGGTATCCGCGCCACCACGACCACAGCGCCGCGAGCGTAGTGGCGCCCACCGGAACGGCCAGCCACAACGCCCACGTCATGACGGGGACGCTAGCGGTGTTCGGGGATTCGTCGTGGACGCAACGCTGAGACCGGCCATCCGCCGACGGAACGCGGCACCGACCTCGTTCGTCGCACTACCGTGGCTTCCATGAGCAATGACATGCCGTTCGGCTTCGGTCCCGGCGGCGGCGACCCGAACCGGCCGCCGGACCTCGGCGCCATGTTCGCCCAGCTGCAGCAGCTGCTCAGCTGGCAGGGCGGCGCGGTCAACTGGGACCTCGCCAAGCAGCTCGCGGTGCAGGGCCTGTCCGGCGCCGACTCGGAGGTGCCCGCGCACGAGCGCACAGCCGTCGCCGATGCCGTCCGGCTGGCCGACCTGTGGCTCGACGAGGTCACCGAGCTGCCGTCGGGCGTGCAGACCGTCGAGGCCTGGACGCGGCACGACTGGCTGGACAAGACCCTGCCGATCTGGCGCCGGCTCTGTGACCCGGTGGCCGAGCGGGTGGTCGCCGCGATGACCTCGGCGCTGCCGACCGGCGAGGACGGCGAGCAGGAAGCCGGCGCCGGCATGATGCAGATTCCCGGTCTGGGCGCGATGGGCGGGCTCGGCGGCATGCTCCCGACCGGTGGCATGGGCGCGATCATGAATCAGATCGGCGGGCTGATGTTCGGCGCACAGGTCGGACAGGGCCTGTCCGGCCTAGCCCGCGAGGTGGTCGCCTCGACCGACATCGGCCTGCCGCTCGGCCCGACCGGCGTGGCGGCGCTCGTCCCGGCCAACGTCGCCGAGTTCGGCAGCGGCCTCGAGCGCCCGGCAGATGAGATCCGGCTCTACCTCGCACTGCGCGAGGCGGCCCACCAGCGGCTGTTCGGCCACGTGCCGTGGCTGCGCCAGCGCGTGCTCGACACCGTCGCCGCGTACGCGCAGGGAATCTCGGTGGACCTGTCGGCGATCGAACGCGCGATGGGCGAGGTCGACCCGGGCAACCCGCAGAGCGTGCAGGACGCGCTGGCCGGCGGGTTGTTCGAGCCGCAGACCACCCCGGAGCAGAAGGCGGCGCTGCGCCGCCTGGAGACCCTGCTCGCGCTGGTCGAGGGCTGGGTCGATGCAGTCGTCGCCGCCGCGGCGGGCTCGCGGATGGCCGGTGCAGAGGCACTGCGCGAGGCGTCCCGGCGCCGGCGCGCGACCGGCGGGCCGGCCGAGCAGACCTTCGCAACCCTGGTCGGGCTGGAGCTGCGGCCGCGCCGGTTGCGCGAGGCCGCGGCGCTGTGGTGGGGCGTCACCGAGAAGCACGGCGTCGCCGGCCGCGACGGGCTCTGGGCGCACCCCGACCTGTTGCCCACCGCCGACGACCTGGACGACCCGCTCGGATTCGCCGACACGATCGGCACCGCCGACCAGCTCACCGCCGAGGACGCGGTGGCGAAGCCGGCCGAGGCCGACGACGGTGCTGCCGATGCGCGCGGTGCTCACGATGCCGACAAGGGCTCCGGTAGCGACACCGGTAGCGGCTCCGGTAGCGACACCGGTAGCGACACCGGTAGCGACACCGGTAGCGACACCGGTAAGGACACCGGC
>DATBTJ010000054.1:0-1948 GCA_036559305.1 Jatrophihabitans sp. | reverse complement strand
GGCTCGGGCTGTCCGACCGCGCGGGCTGGTTCCCCGACCAATTGTCCGGAGGCGAACGGCAACGCGTCGCGATCGCCCGCGCGATCGTCGGGCCGCGGCACCTGCTGCTCGCCGACGAACCGTCCGGCGCACTCGATTCGGTGAACGGCGAGGCAGTGATGCGGCTGGTCCGGCAGACCTGTCACGGTGGCGTCGCCGGCGTCGTGGTCACCCACGACGCGCAGCTCGCGTCATGGGCTGACCGGGTCGTCTTCCTGCGGGACGGGCGCATCGTCGACCACACGGCACCCGCAGCAGGTCCCGAATCGTTGCTGGACGCGGACGCGTCGAGATGACCACGCTCGCGCCGTCACCACCGACCGGAACGGTTGCGCCGGCGCGGCGGCGTGGTGCGGCGCGGCGGGCGATCCGCCGCTGGGCGTGGCGGTTGCTGCGCCGCGAATGGCGCCAGCAGGTGCTCGTCCTCGCGCTGTTGGTCGTCGCCGTCGCCGGGACGTCGGTAGGGCTCGGCCTGGTCGTCAACGTCCAGGGCGGCGACCAGAGCATGTTCGGCAGCGCCGACGCGCGGGTCGACGTCGGCAATCCTGGAGCCGCCGGAATCGGCCGGGACGTCGCCGCGGCGCGGCAGCGGTTCGGGACAGTCGAGGCAATCGTGCACGATGCGGTTCCGGTGCCGGGTTCGATCACGCCGATCGACCTGCGTGCGCAGGACCCGCACGGGGTGTTCGGCGCGCCGATGCTGCGCTTGGTCTCGGGTCGGTATCCAACCGCGCCGGGCGAGGTCGCGGTGACGGCTGCGGTCGCCCAGGTACTGAATGTGACGATCGGCCGAACCTGGACGGTCGACGGGCAGCCGCTGCGGGTCGTCGGCACTGTCGAAGACCCCGCCAACCTGCAGGACGGCTTCGGCCTCGTGGCACCGGGAGCGATCGCCCGCCCGTCCAGCGTGTCCCTGCTGTTCGATGCCGACCCGAATGTGCTCGCCGGATATCACGTGCCGGCCGGGTCGGTGCAGGCCATCGCTTCCTCCGGCGCCGGCTCGGCGAACCGCCAACGCAACCAGGCGCTCGCCGTGCTGTTGTTGGCGACCATCGGGCTCACCTTCGTCGGGCTGTTGTCGGTCGCCGGATTCACGGTGATGGCGCAGCGGCGGCTTCGGGCGCTCGGCATGATCGGGGCGATCGGCGCGACCGATCGGCAGGTGCGCGGGGTGATGCTGGCCAACGGTGCCGCCGTCGGCACGGTCGGCGCGAGCGTCGGCGTCGTCGTCGGACTGGGCGTCTGGTTCGCCCTCACCCCCGCGTTCGAGAACGTCGTCGGACACCGTTACGACCCGTTGGCGATGCCATGGTGGGCGGTGTTCGCCGCGGGGCTACTCGCCGTCGTGACCTCGATCGCGGCCTCGTGGTGGCCGGCCCGGGGCGTGGCGAGGATCCCGATCGTCTCGGCGCTGTCCGGACGACCCACTCCGCCGCAGCCCGCGCATCGCTTCGCCCTGCTCGGGATCGTGCTGGCCGCTGGTGGGTTCGTCTGCCTCGTCCTCGCGCACACGCAGCGCACTGCCCTGATCGTCACCGGCATCCTCGCCATGACAGCCGGAATGTTGCTGCTTGCGCCGCTCGGAATCCGCGCGATCGCCGCGCTCGCGACGCGCGCACCGGTCGGCGTCCGGCTCGCCCTGCGCGACCTCGTCAGGTATCAAGCGCGTTCCGGTGCTGCGCTCGCCGCCGCAAGTCTTGCCGTCGGCATCGCGGCCACCATCGCCGTCACTGCCGCCACCCAGCAGGCCCACGACCGGTCGCTGTCAGCCGGGAACCTCCCGAACAACCAGCTCATCGTCTGGCTCAGCGACCCGAACGCACAAGGCGGACCGGCGGTCGGCACGGCCCCCACGAGCGGCCAGGCGGGCACGCCGGCCGTGCCTGCGCCGCGGGTCGTGGCCGCAGCA
>DATBTJ010000053.1:0-21155 GCA_036559305.1 Jatrophihabitans sp. | reverse complement strand
GTGCCAAGCTCGTGTCCAGCGTGTCAGCCCGGAAACACCGTTAGATCCACGGTCCCCGCCCTGATCACTGGCAGTCGTGCATGTGGTTGCGGACGGGTTTTCGTTGCGGGTCGAGCCAGTCGGGTGGGACCCAGTGGGGTCGGCCGTTGAGCATCCGGGAGGTCCAGCCCATCCGGGCGAAGGTGTCGTGGTGGGTGCCGCAGACGAGGGCGCCGTCGTCGACGCTGGTGCGGGCGGTGTGCTGGTGGTCGGTGACGTGGTGGGCGTCGAGCCAGCCGAGGGCGGCGTCGCAGCCGGGGTAGGAGCAGCCGCCGTCTCGGGCGAGCATGGCCAGGCGTTGTTGTTCGCTGAACAGCCGCTGCTTGTCGGAGTAGGCGAGGATGCCGCGCGTCTTGGACAGCAGGACGAGGATGGCTCGAGCCTCGGGGTCGAGCCAGCGCTTCGCGAGCGACACTGGGATCGGGTAGCCGTGGCCGGTGGTCGCGACACCAGTGTCGGTGGCGAAATCCTGCACGTCCATCTTCAGCAGCAGCGTGGTGGTGACGCCGCCGGCGTTCGGGAGCCGGCCGGAAGCGAACGCCAGCTTCAGCGCGGTCAGTAGTGCGTCGTGGCGGCGCTGACCGGGAGTGCGCGGGTCCGGGGTGCCGTCCTCGGCCGGGTGGGGTTGTCCGAGGGTGTCGAAGGTGGTTTGCAGGTATTCGGCCAACTCACACGTCGTGTGCGCTGTCAGTGGCCCGTCACCGCCGGCGAAGCGGGTCAGGTCGGCGGTGCGCCGCCGGGCCGCCCAGTCCGCAGCGCGTAACGCGCCGTCCTGGTCGAGGGCGGTCGCGATCCGTTTGGCCTGCACGGCCAGCCAGCGTCTGCGGATCATGCTCAGTAGCGAGGTCGAGCAGCACCTGCTCCACCGCCGGATGCGCTTCTTCCAGCACGCAGTCCGGCAACTGGTCGACGGTGCGGGTGACAATGTCCGCGGCGCGGGAGGACACCACGCCGGCCGTGAACGCGGCAGCCGTGTCCGGATGCGCCGGCGGCAACAGTTCCCCGGTCAGCGTCCGCCGCGGCGAGATCGCGGCAGCCAGCCGCAGCTTCGCCGCCGCCTCACCCGCACTCACCTTCAACAGCTGCCGCAGAAACTGCACCGCACTCTTACACCCATGCACCTGCGCCAACCCACGCCCGGCCACCTGATCGACCAACCCGATCAGCCGCACCTCGGCCTCATGCTGCACCCGCAGCTCCGCCCGCATCCCCTCCACGACCTGCGCATCGGTCAGCAACTCCAGCGAGTCACCCACCAATACGCCCACATGTTCGATAGTACGCCTTCCGAGGAAGCGAAACAAGAGCTGTGGACGATAATCGGCAGACATATCTGAGGATCCGAGCGCAACAAGCGCCGGCAGCGCGAGCCGAGCACCCTCCGTCGCTGCGGCTTTCGAGCGCACCACGAGCCGGGAGTGCAACCCCGGCCGACAGCGAAACGCCCCTCCGTCGCTGCACCGTTCAAGCCGACAGCCCGAACCTCAGGCCGCCGCGCCCGACGAATCAGGAGGCCCGAGAACGAGGTTCGAGCAACTCCTCATTGGCGATCAACCACTGCACCGCCTCGCGCACCGCGGCCTCGCTCGAGTGCTGCGGCGCGTACCCCAGCACCGCCTTCGCCTTGGCGATGCTCATGACGTGACTGCGCTGCAGGTGCTCGCGGCTGGCCGCGGCGTGCTCCGGCGTGGTTCGTGCTGCGAACTCCTCCCACGACACCGGCCGCAGCACCGGCTCGCGGCCGAACCATTCGCCGGCCGCTGCCGCAAGGCCGCGGGTGGACACGGCCCGCTCCGAGACGACGTGGAAGGCCTCCCCCAACGCGTCCTCCGACGCTAACGCGAGCTCGAACGCAGCCGCAACATCGGCGGCGTGCACGTGGTGCATCGTGGCGACGCCGTCGTTGGGCACCAGTACCTCGTCGCCGCGCGCGAGGGCGCGCCACACGGAGGGGTCGAGGTTGCCGACCGGATTGATCACCGGCCAGCCCGGCCCGCTGATGTGTCCGGGGTGCAGCACGACACCGGGCAGGTCGGACTCGAGCACGATGCGCTCGATCTCGGCCTTCTTCGTCCCGTACTCGCCGTACGGGCGGCGCGCGTCGCCTTCGCGGGTCGGCGCGGCGAGCGTCGGCCCGTGCACCCAGATCGTCCCGCACATCAGCAGCCGGTCGACCCGGCCGGCGAGCCCGGCGACGAGCGCGGACGCCGCGGCCGGCTCGAAACACACCATGTCGATCACGACGTCCGGTTCGGCGGCGAGCACCGCGTCGACGAAGGTGCCGTCGCGGTCGGCCCCATCTCGATCGATCGGGATGCGCTCGACCGAGTTCCACGCAGGGTCGGTGCGGTACAGCTGCTGGAGACCGCGACTCATCGCGACCACCGAATGGCCGGCGCGGACAAGTGACGGCACGAGATAGCCACCGACGTGCCCGGTGGCACCGACAACGAGCACGCGCATCAGCGACCGAGCTCCTGCCGCCACGAGTGGGTGGGCTTCCAGCCGAACAGTTCCTTGGCGCGGTCGTTGGCGAGCAGCGTCTCGTGTTCACCGAGCGGGCCGCGGATCTCGACGTCGGGGAACACCTCGGCCATCAGCTCGGTCGACGAGCGCTGCATCACCGTGTCGTCGTTGGCGATGATGGCGACTTCGACGCCGGTCGTCGCCGACTCGAGCGCGTTGCGGAACGCCGACGCCGCATCGCGCGCGTCGATGTAGCCCCACAGGTTCCACTTGCGCGACATCGCGTCGGGCCAGTAGTCGGGAAAGGCTTCGTAGTCGTCGGGATCGAGCACGTTCGACAACCGCAGGGCGACGAAGGGGATGCCCGACCAGGCGGACACCTGCTCGGCCATCGCCTCCGCGGCGACCTTGGACAGCGAATAGGTGGACGTCGGGAACGGGTAGTGCGCCTCGTCGACAGGCGCGTAGAGCGGCGGCACGTCGAAGGGCAGGCCGAGCGTGGTCTCGCTGGACGCCCACACCACGCGGTCGACCTTGCGGTCGGCGGCGGCGAGGAAGACGTTGGTATTCATCGCGTTGTTCTGGTTGATCGTGTAGGCGTCGGTGAACAGCTCCGGCGCGGGGATGTTGGCCAGATGCGCGACAGCGTCGATGCCGCGCATGATGTCCATCGCCTGGCCGTAGTCGGTCAGGTCGGCGCGGGTGAACGCGCACGGGCAGTCCGGCAGCTTCGGC
Organism: Jatrophihabitans sp.; assembly: GCA_036559305.1. GTDB lineage: Bacteria > Actinomycetota > Actinomycetes > Mycobacteriales > Jatrophihabitantaceae > RYN-133. The sequence continues at coordinate 17,915 of DATBTJ010000053.1, read as the reverse complement.
GCGAGGTCGGTCGCAAGAACATCGTGGCCGTTGTCGACCAGGTCGCGCACGACCCACTTGCCAGCTTTACCGGATGCTCCGGTGACGAGGATTCGCATGATTCGAGCCTTACCCCGCCGGTCAGCCCTTCAGACCGGTGCCGGCCACGCCTTCGACGATCTGTCGCTGGAAGAACAAGAACAGCGCAATCAGCGGCAGGGCCCCGAGCAGCGCGGCGGCCATCGTGTCCGCGTACCGGATCCCGAAGTTGCCCTGCACAGTGGCGAGCCCGACCGGGATCGTCATCAACTTGGGGTTGCTGAGCACGAGCAGCGGCCAGAGCAGGTTGTTCCACGACCAGATGAAGGTGAAGATCGAGACCGCGGCGATTGCCGGCTTGATCAGCGGCATCGCCATGCCGCGGTAGATCCACCAGGTGCTCGCGCCGTCCATGCGCGCGGCCTCTTCCAGCTCTCGGGGCAGACCGTCGAAGAACTGCTTGAACACGAACACGGCGATCGCGGTGGGCACCTGGGGCAGGATCACGGCCCAGTAGGTGTTGAGCAGGCCCATGCCGCCGACCTCGCGGAACAGCGGGACGATGAGCACCTGGATCGGGATCAGCAGCCCCAAGAGGATGAATCCGAGGATCGCGCCCTGCCCCCGGAATTTGAGGCGCGACAGCGCGAACGCCGCCAAGCTCGCGGTGATGACCGTGAGGATCACGATCAACGCCGAAGTGAGGAAGCTCGACAGGTACCAGTGCCAGATGTCGCCCTGCCGGAGGATCGAGGCGAACGACCCCCAGGTGGGGTGGTCGATCCACCACGTGACAGGCAGCTTCGCCGTCTCGCCGTTGGGCTTGAACGCGGTGTCGACCGCCCACAGCAGCGGGATCAGCCAGATGATCGAGAACGCGATCATCACGCCGGTGCAGAGCCGGTTGAACAGCCGCGATCCCGACACTGCCGTCTTCGTGGCGCCCTTGCGGGCGGTGAACTGCTTCGGTTCGCTGGTCAGCGTCGCCATGGTCAGACCTTCTTCTCGGCGCGCCGGGTCTGGAGGAACCACACCGCCGACACGATCAGCAAGAGGACGAAGTAGACCGTCGACGCGGCTGCGCCGTAGCCCACGCGGTAGTCGGTGAATCCGATGTCATAGATGTATTCGAGGGCTGGACGGGTACTGAAGTTCGGTCCGCCCGACGTCATGATGTACATCTGGTCGAACACCTTCAGCGAGGCGATGATCTGCAGGACCACGACCAGCGTCGTGGTGCGGCGCAGCAGCGGAATCGTGATCGACCGCATCTGCTGCCACGGCGACGCGCCGTCGAGTGATGAGGATTCGTAGAGCTCGCGCGGGATCTCTTGCAGACCGGCGAGATAGAGCACGAAGTTGAAGCCGAGCGTCCACCACACCGTCGTGGCCGCGATCGACCACATCGCCCAGTTCGGGTCACCGAGCCATTGGGGGGCGGTGATGCCGACCTTCTGCACGACGCCGGAGGCCAGGCCGAGATCCGGGGTGTAGAGCCAGATCCAGATCAGGGCCACGGTCGCCGACGGCAGGATGTACGGCGCGAAGAACGCGAGCCGGAAGAACCACTTGCCATGGGTCGCACGCTCGGCAAGAAGGGCGAAGATGAAAGACAGGATCACCAACGGCGGTGTGGTCAGGATCGTGAACAACACCGTGTGCCACATCGACGACCAGAAGTCGGCGCTCTTGAACGCTTCGACGTAGTTGCTCAAGCCGGCGAACTTGCCCAGGCCGGACTTGACCAGGCTGGTGTCGAAGAAGCTCATCACCAGGCCGTACAGCGCCGGCCCGATGACGAACAGCACGTACAAGATGAGGAACGGCGCGAGAAAAGCCAGTGCCGAACGATTGTCGTCGCGCCGGCCGCGGCCGCGTGCGCGGGGGACGTCGGTGCTCGCTGCTTGCGTGGGCCGAGAAGCCTGGGTGGTTGTGGTCACGAGATTCTCCTCCGTCCGCCTGCCGATCGGCTGTCGCTCATCGGGTCGGCGGTTGCGTCTTGGCGAGAACGCCGAGCTTCTGCTTTATCTGGTCCAACCCTGACTGCGGCGAGGAGACCCCGGACATCACGGCGCCGATGGTGCCGCCGACGATGATCTCGAAGTCGGACCCGGATCCGGAGTACCAGGCGATCGGGTCGTAGACCGCGGCGTCGGCCGCGGACGCGTAGTTCGACTGCGGGGTGAGCTTCGCGTACGCCGGGGTGTTCCGGTACGGCAACCACGCCGGCACGTGACCGCCGGCGGCCCAGGTCGCGCTCTGGTCGAGCATCGACCGGATGAAGGTGAGTGCGCTGTCGAGCTGCGCGGGGGTCCGTCCGGAATCCTTCGGGATCACCAGGGTGTGCGAGTCGGCCTGCACCGCGTAGTGGCCGGCGTCGCCGTAGACGTTCGGGAACTTCGTCATGCTGAACGGCGTCTTGGCCGTCTGGAACGTCGTGATCTCCCACTCGCCCTGGAAGAAGAAGCCGGCGCGGCCGGCCGCGAAGGTGGCGATGGCGCCCTGGTAGTCCAGCGATCCGGGCATCAGCTGGGTGGTGTTGAGCTTGCTCAGGAAGGTCAGGATCTTCAGCGCCTTGGCGTCGTCGATGGTGACCTTGGTGCCCTGGGCGGAGACGACGGGCGAGCCGCCGAGCTGGCTGTACAGACTCTGGAAGATGCGCCAGGGCGTAGAGGTCTCGTTGATGGCCGCGATCGTGGCGCCGTACTGACCGGTCACCTTCTTGGCCTTGGTCAGGGCGTCCATGAAGGCCTGCTCGCCGGTGATCGGCTTCAGCTTGCCGGAGCTGTCGAGCAGGCCGGCCTTTTTGCAGACATCGGTGTTGTAGAAGCACACGAACGGATGGGTGTCGAGCGGGATCGCGTAGATCTTGCCGTCCACCAGGCCGGTCTTCCAGGCCGTCTGGTTGAACTTGTCGGCGGTCATGCCGTGCCGCGCCAGGTCGGCCGGCTGGAGCTCGGCGAGCAGATCGGCGGCCTGCAACGTCTTCATGCGGGTCAGGTGCGACACGGCGACGTCGGGGGGTGCGCCGCCGAGAGTCGCCAGCGACAGCTTCGTGTAGTACGGATTGCCCCAGGCCAGGGTCACCGACGACAGCCCGATACCCGCGTGGCTCTTCTCGAACCCCGCTTCCATGGCCTGCATGCGGACGCCGTCACCGCCACCGAAGAGGTTCCAGTACTGGACCGTTCCGGGATCCAGCGTCGATCCGGCCAGGCCCGCGCCGAGCGGCGTGGAGCACGCGCTCAGCGCGCCGGCGCCCAACCCCAGCGCGAGGGCACCGCCGAGGAAGCCTCGTCTGCTGACACCGGTGGATTGCGGGGCAGGGTGATCGGTCGTCACGACACGTCTCCTTCTCTCGCTGGGGCGCTCAGCGCGCGTCGAGCACGGTCCACGACTGGGCGGGCAGCATCACGCGGGTGATGCCGTCGGCGCTCTTCGGACGGTCCTGTTCGATCGGCCGCGCCGCCTCGGCCTGCGTGCCGTGCAGCGGGCCGCGGTCGTCTCCGGTGATCGTGTACGCGCGTACCTCGGTCCAGTCGCCGAAGCGCTGGTGATTGAGCTCGACCGGCACTGCGGTGTCGGCACGGTTGGTGAGGAACACCGAGATCGCGCCGGACCCCGGGTCGGTGCACGCGGCCGCGGCCACGCTCGGGACGTCGCCGTACCTTGCGGTCGCCAGCTCGCCGCAGTCGACCTGCGTGATCAGGCTGCGGGTGCCGCGTGCGCGACGGATCGTCTCGGCGATCGGGTAGTAGATCGACTGCCGCCAGGCCGCGCCGCCGGCTTCGGTCATGATCGGCGCGATGACGTTGACCAGCTGCGCGAAGCAGCCCACCCCGATGCGGTCGGCGTGGTTGATCAGGCTCGCGAGCAGATCGCCGACGACGACGGCGTCGACGGTGCTGTAGATGTCCTCGATCCGGGCGCCGGACTGATCGATGTCGGTCTTGTCGGTACCGGCGAACCGCGCCTGGTACCAGACGTTCCACTCGTCGAAAGAGATCTTCAGACGCTTGCGACTGTGCTTGCGCGCGGCCACTGCGTCGACCGTTGCGACGACATTGTCGATGAACCGGTCCATCGCCGCGCCGGAGGCGAGGAAGCTCGCGCGGTCGTCGCCGACCTCCTCGTAGTAGGCATGCATCGACACGTAGTCGACGGCGTCGAAGGTGTGCTCGAGGACGGTCGACTCCCAGTACCCGAACGTGTCGATCCAGTGCCCTGAACTGCCGCAGGCCACCAGTTCGATCGACGGGTCGACCAGCCGCATCGCATTCGCAGCCTGCAAGGCCAACCTGCCGTACTCGTCGGCACTCATGTGGCCGGTCTGCCACGGGCCGTCCATCTCGTTGCCCAGGCACCAGAGCTTCACGCCGTACGGGTCGGCCGAGCCGTTCGCGCGCCGCAGATCGGAGAACTGCGTGCCGCCCGCGATGTTGCAGTACTCGACCAGGTGTGCGGCGTCGAGGATGCCGGCCGTGCCGAGGTTGACGGCCATCATCGGCTCGATACCCAGCCGCGCCGCCCACTGCAGGAAGTCGTCGGTGCCGACCTGGTTGGTCTCGATCGAACGCCAGGCCAGGTCGAGGCGGCGCGGCCGGTCCTGCTTGGGACCGATGCCGTCCTGCCATTGGTAGCCGGAGACGAAGTTGCCGCCCGGGTAGCGCACCACTGTCACGCCGAGTTCACGGACCAGGTCAGCTACGTCGCCGCGGAAGCCGAACTCGTCAGCGCTCTCGTGATCCGGTTCGTAGATACCGGTGTAGACGCAGCGACCCATGTGCTCGACGAACGAGCCGAACAGCCGATCAGCTATCTCGCCGCGGTGGGCCAGCGGATCGATCGAGATCGTGCAGGGAGTGCTTGTCGTCATGCGGATTCAGGCTCCTCGAAAGGCTCGGGCCCGCTCATTGCCTTTGTCGCAAAGGACCGGTGTGATCTGTTTGACACTAATCATGTGAACGCTAACATCCTGGTCAATACCCGACCAGGGAAAAGTTTGGGAGCACCGATGACACAGGCGGCACGCCCTACCGAGGTGTGGTTCCTCACGGGCAGCCAACATCTGTACGGGCCCGAGGTGCTCGACCAGGTCGCCGCCCAGTCGCAGTCGATCGTCACGTTGCTGGGTGAATCCGTCGATCTCTCCGTGCCTGTCGTCTGGCAGGAGGTGCTCACCGATTCGACCTCGATCGTCGACGTCATCCGGCGCGCCGACGCCGCACCCGAATGCGTCGGGGTGATCGCGTGGATGCACACGTTCTCGCCGGCCAAGATGTGGATCGCCGGGCTGGACGCGCTGCACAAGCCGTTGCTGCACCTGCACACGCAGCTCAACCGCGAGTTGCCATGGGCGTCCATCGACATGGACTTCATGAACCTGAACCAGGCGGCCCACGGTGACCGTGAGTTCGGCTACATCCAGACCCGGCTCGGCGTCGCGCGCAAGACGGTGGCCGGGCACGTCTCGGATCCCTCGGTCACCCGCCGCATCGACGACTGGGCGCGCGCCGCCACCGGCCTGGCGCACCTGCGCAGCCTGCGCCTGGCCCGCTTCGGCGACAACATGCGCGACGTGGCGGTCACCGAGGGCGACAAGGTCGAGGCGCAACTGCGGTTCGGAGTGTCGGTCAACGCCTACGGCGTCAACGATCTGGTCGACGCGGTCGACGGCGCGGACGACGCGATCGTCGACGCCGTGGTCGACGACTATCTCGCGAGCTATCAGGTCGCTGCCGAGCTCACGCCCGGCGGGGAGCGCCACAAGTCACTGCGCTATGCCGCGCGTATCGAAGCCGGGCTGTCGGCCTTCCTCGCCGACGGCGGGTTCGCTGCGTTCACCACGAACTTCGAGGACCTCGGCGGCCTGCGGCAACTGCCCGGGATCGCGGTGCAACGGCTGATGGCCCGTGGCATCGGCTTCGGTGCCGAGGGCGACTGGAAGACCGCGACGATGCTCGCCGCGGTCAAGGCGATGGGACGCGGCCGCCCCGGCGGCACGTCCTTCATGGAGGACTACACCTACCACTTCGGTCCGGGACCGGGCCGGATCCTCGGCGCGCACATGCTCGAGGTCTGTCCGTCGATCGCCGCCGACCAGCCGTCCTGCGAGATCCACCCGCTGTCCATCGGTGGCCGCGAGGACCCGGTGCGGCTCGTGTTCGACGCAGCACCGGGGCGCGGGACTGTGCTCGGCATCGCCGACCTCGGTGACCGCTTCCGTCTGCTCGCGAACACGATCACGGTCGTGCCGCCCGACGCGCCCCTCCCCCACCTTCCGGTGGCTCGGGCGGTGTGGGAGCCGGCGCCGTCGCTGACGACGGCCGCCGAGTCGTGGCTGGTCGCGGGCGGCCCGCACCACACCGTGCTCACGACCCAGGTCGACCTCGCCTCGCTGCGTGACTTCGCCGCGATGGCGCACACCGAACTCGCCGTCATCGACGCCTATACCGACCCGTACGAGTTCACCGACCGACTGCGGTGGAACCAGGCGTACTACCGGCTGGCCGAAGGGCTGCCGCGCCGGCCATGAGAGCCGCTGCCGCGCCGTCGCTTTCCCGAGCTCGCTCGCACGATGAGTTCGGGCTCGATCAGCGTGACCCGACGACGGGTCGCGCCGCCCTCGATCAGGCTGACCAGCCGCTCAAGGCCCCTGCGCCCGACCGCGTCGAAGTCCTGCCGCACGGTGGTCAGACCGGGCACGAAGAACTCGGCCTCGGGCATGTCGTCGAAGCCGACCACGCTGCGGTCGTCGGGCACCGCGATGCCCCGCTCGTGGAAGGCGCGCAGCACCCCGAGGGCCATCTGGTCGTTCGCGACGAACACCGCGGTGACGTCCTTGCGCTCGGCGAGTGCAAGCCCGGCGGCGTACCCGGAGCGCGACGACCAGTCACCGCGCAGCGGCGGACGCACCGTGCGCCCGGCGTCTTCGAGCGCGCCCTGCCAGCCCTCGGCACGCAGCCGCGCCTCGTTCCAGTCGTCGGGGCCGGCAACGTGCCAGACCGTGCGGTGGCCCAGACCGAGCAGGTGCTCGGTGGCCGTGCGCGCGCCGGCGCGCTGGTCGATGGCGACGACGCTGACGCCCTTGCGGAACTCGGCCTCGAGCGCGACGACGGGCACGGCCTGCGGAAGCCGTCCCAGCGCATCGACCGCGGTGCGGTGCGGCGCGATGACGATCAATCCTTCGACGCGGTGCGCGTCGAGCATCGCGACGGCGTGTGCGGCGTCGTCGGCGGTCAGCCCGGTCATGGACGCGAGGGTGAGGCCGTAGCCGAGGTCGTGCGCGGCCTGTTCGATCGCGACGAGCGTCGAGCCCGGCCCGAAGTAGCGCATGTCGCAGCTGATGACGCCGATGCGGTGCGTGCGGCTGGTGACCAGGTTGCGCGCCAGCAGGTTCGGCCGGTACTCGAGTTCGCGCATCGCGTCCAGAACGCGCTCGCGGGTCGTCGTCCGCACGCTCGGGTGGTTGTTCAGCACCCGCGAGACGGTCTGGTGCGACACGCCGGCGAGGCGGGCGACGTCGTGCATCACCGGCCGTCGTGTCGATCTGTCCGCAGCAACCACGAATCGATCGTATCTTTCGCGCTCCGGCTCGATCCGGCCCCGACCTCAATTGGATGTGAACGCTAACATGCCTGACCTGTTCACGATCGGCGTCGATTTCGGCACGCTGTCCGGACGGGCGGTGCTGGTGCGTGTGTCCGACGGCGCCGAATTCGCCAGCGCGGAGCACGAGTACGCCTCGGGCGTCATCGACGACGCCCTGGCCGGCCGGCGGCTGCCGCCGGACTGGGCGTTGCAGGACCCCGACGACTGGATCGCCGTCCTGCAGCACGCGGTGCCCGCCGTCGTCGAGCAGGCCGGCATCGACCCGTCCCAGGTCATCGGAATCGCGACCGACACGACAGCGTGCACCGTGCTGCCGTGCACCGCCGACGGCACGCCGCTGTGCGCGCTGCCGCAGTTCCGCGACCGGCCGCACGCCTGGCCGAAGCTGTGGCGACACCACGCGGCGCAGCCGCACGCCGATCGCATCAACGCCCTCGCCGAGGAGCGCGGTGAGCCTTGGTTGGCGCGCTACGGCGGCCGGCTCTCGTCGGAATGGGAGCTCGCGAAGGGCCTGCAGCTGCTCGAGGACGATCCCGAGCTCTATCGGGCCGCCGACCACTGGATCGAGTTCGCCGACTGGATCGTCTGGCGCCTGTGCGGTAGCTACCGCCGCAACCGGTGCACCGCCGGATACAAGGGTGCCTACCAGGACGGCGGCTACCCGAGTGCGGAGTTCTTCGCAGCGCTCGACCCCGACTTCGCCGACTTCGCGACCCGGCTGCTCGACCATCCGCTCTCCGAGCTGGGCGAGCGGGCCGGTGGCCTGACCGACGAAGCGGCCGCGTGGACCGGCCTGCCGGGCGGCATCGCCGTCGCCGTCGGCAACGTGGACGCCCACGTCACCGTCCCCGCCGCGCAGGCCCTCGAAGCCGGCACGATGGTCGCGGTCATGGGCACCTCGACGTGCCACGTCATGAACGGCGACCGGCTCGCCGACGTGCCGGGCATGTGCGGCGTCGTCGACGGCGGGATCAGCGCTGGGCACTACGGCTACGAGGCCGGCCAGAGCGGCGTCGGCGACATCTTCGCGTGGTGGGCGCGGGTCGGCTTCCCGCCGTCGCTGTCCGCCGGCGCGGACGGATCGCCGCACGAGGTGCTCACCCGCCTCGCCGCCGAACAGGCACCGGGCGAGCACGGTCTGGTGGCGCTGGACTGGATGAGCGGCAACCGGTCGGTGCTCGTCGACCACGAGCTGTCCGGCGTGATCGCCGGATTGACCCTCGACACCCGTCCCGAGGACGTCTACCGCGCGCTGCTCGAGGCGACGGCCTTCGGCACCCGACGGATCATCGATGCCTTCCGCGAGTCGGGCGTGCCGGTCAATCGGCTGGTCGTCGCCGGCGGCCTGCTCAAGAACGCCTTCCTGATGCAGCTGTACGCCGACATCACCGGTCTCGACATCTCTGTAATCGGCTCCGACCAGGGTCCGGCGCTCGGTTCGGCCATCCACGCCGCCGTCGCGGCCGGCGCCTACCCGGACGTCGACACTGCCGCCAAGGCGATGGGACGCGTGCGCCACGGCGCCTACCAGCCGAACCCGGAACACGCCGAGGTGTACGACCGGCTGTACGACGCCTACCTGCACCTGCACGACTGGTTCGGCCGCGACACCGACGTGCTGCACCGGTTGCGACGCATCCGCAACGACGCGAGGCGATCGTCGTGACCGACATCGGCGAGCTCAAGGCCCAGGTCGCAGCACTGCACGGCGAACTCGTGCGGTACGGCCTGGTCGTGTGGACGGCCGGCAACGTGTCGGCGCGCGTCCCCGGCGAGGACCTGCTGGTGATCAAGCCGAGCGGCGTCTCCTACGACGAACTCACCGCGGAGTCGATGATCGTGTGCGATCTCGACGGCAACCGGGTCGACGGCGACCTCGCACCGTCCAGCGACACCGCCGCGCACGCCTATGTGTACCGGGAGCTGTCCGAGGTCGGCGGCATCGTCCACACCCACTCGACCTACGCGAGCGCGTGGGCCGCGCGCGGCGAACCCGTCCCGTGCGTACTCACCGCGATGGCCGACGAGTTCGGCGGTGAAATCCCGGTCGGGCCGTTCGCGCTCATCGGCGACGACTCGATCGGGCGCGGCATCGTCAGCACGCTCGACAAGTACCGCTCGCGCGCTGTGCTGATGGCCAATCACGGCGTGTTCACCGTCGGCGCGACGGCACGGACGGCGGTCAAGACCGCCGTCATGTGCGAGGACGTCGCCCGCACCGTCCACATCTCTCGCCAACTCGGCGAGCCGCAGCCGATCGCCGACGACGACATCACCCGGCTGTGGGACCGCTACCAGAACGTCTACGGCCAACGCTGACACACCGGCACCGACGAGAGGACGTACCGCATGACGCACGGTCCTGTTGCTCCCACTGCGACTGCCCGAAGCACGCTGCACCCGCTCGGCGTTGCCGACGCACGCATCGTCGGCGGCGTGTGGGCCGAGCGACAACGGGTCAACCGCGAGGTCAGCATCCCGATCGGGAGCGCCCGGCTACGCGAGGCCGGCAACCTCGCCGACCTCGAGCTGGCTGCCCGCTTCGTCGCCGACCCCTCGCTCGCCCCTGACCCGGACGCCTACAACGGGCCGTGGTTCATGGACTCCGACGTCTACAAGTGGCTCGAGGCCGTCGCGTGGGAGTGCGCGCGGGTCGACTCGGACGAGTTGCGCGCCGAGCTCGACCTGTTCGGCAAGGCTGTCGAGGCGGCCCAGCACGACGACGGGTACGTCAACAGCTACGTGCAGGTCACCCGCGCCGGCCGCGACCGCTATGCCGACCTGGTGATGGGGCACGAGCACTACTGCTTCGGTCACCTCGTCCAGGCCGCCGTGGCTGCGCACCGGTTGCTCGGCGACTGCGCGCTGTGGCAGGTGGCGCTGCGGGTGGCCGACCACCTCGCCGCGACATTCGGCCCCGACGCGAACCCGGGCCTCGACGGACATCCGGTCGTCGAGATGGCGCTCGTCGAGCTGTACCGCGAAAGCGGCGAGCAGCGCTACCTCGATCTTGCCGAGCACTTCGTCACCGAACGTGGTCACGGCACGATCCGTGGTTACCAGCGCGAGCCCGTCTATTTCTCCGACCGTGTTCCGGTGCGCGACGCGGTCGTCCCGGAAGGCCACGCCGTGCGCGCGATGTACCTCGCGGCCGGTGCCGCCGATGTCGCGAGCGAGCGCGGTGACGACGGGCTGGCGGCCGCGCTGACCCGCCAGTGGAACGCGATGGTCGAGAGCAAGCAGTACGTCACGGGCGGGCTCGGTTCGCGCTGGGACGGCGAGGCCTTCGGCGACCCGTACGAGCTGCCACCAGACGTTGCGTACGCCGAGACGTGTGCCTCGATCGGCGCCGTCCAGTTGGCCTGGCGGCGGCTGCTCGCGACCGGTGAGGTCAAGTACGCCGACGCGATGGAACGGTTGCTGCTCAACGGTTTCCTCAGCGGCGTGTCGCTGTCCGGCGACGCGTTCTTCTACGTCAACGCCCTGCAGGTGCGCTCCGACGCCGTGCCCGACGACCACCGGCAACCGGTCAACGGCCGGCAGCACTGGTTCCGCGTCGCCTGCTGCCCGCCGAACGTCATGCGCACCCTCGCGCAGCTCGGCGGCTATCTCGCAACTGCCGACGACACGGGCGTGCAGGTGCACCAGTACGCGGCGTCCGAGCTCACGGTGGGCGGGCGCACCCTGCGGGTGCGCACCGACTACCCGTGGGACGGCCGCGTCGAGGTCGTCGTCGAGCGCACCGAACCGGGCGAATGGGAGCTCGCGCTGCGCGTGCCGTCATGGTGCCGGGACGCGACGCTCACCGGTCCGGACGGCGCAGCCGTGCCGGTGGCGCCGGGCTATGCGTCGCTGCGGCGTTCCTGGCAGGCGGGCGACACGGTGGTGCTCGACCTCCCGATGGCCGCGCGCCTTGTCGCCGCGCATCCGCGCGTCGACGCCGTGCGCGGCTGCCGGGCCATCGAGCGAGGTCCGCTGGTGTACGCGGTCGAGCAGGTCGATGTCGCCGACGGCACCGCGGTCGACGACCTGCAGCTGCCGGACGACGACGCCCGGATGCTCAATCCGTCGTGGCAGCCGGATCTGCTGGGCGGATGCGTGACGATCGCCGGGCCCGGATTCACCGCCGTCCCCTACTGCCTCTGGGCCAACCGCGAGGTCGGCCCGATGCGGGTCTGGTTGCCGCTGGCAGGCGCGTCGTGAGGCGCGTCCTGGCGGCGGCGGGCGCGGCCGTCCTCACCCTGACGGCCTGCACGGGCGCCGGCACGCTGGCGTCCCCCGCGATCCGCGGCGTCGGTTTCGGCACCGACGCGAAGGGCACGGTCGAGCTGTGGGTGCGCGCCGCCACGCAGGCGGCCTCGGCGCCGATCGTCGCGGCGTTCAACAAGACGCACAAGGACGTCCAGGTGCATCTCACCGCGATCCCGGACACGCAGTACGTCACCAAGCTCGCGACGGCGATCCGCGGCCGCGCCGTTCCCGATGTCGTCGACATCGACGACATCAACTCGACGCTGCTCGCCTATCACGAGGCGCTCACCGACATCACGCCGCTGGTGAATTCGCTGCCGTACAAGAAGGAACTGAGCCCCGCGCACCTGAATCTGGCGACCTACCACGGTCGCAACTACGCAGTGCCCTACGCCGCGGACATCAGCGTCCTCTACTACAACAAGACCCTGTTCCGGCGCGCGCACATCGCGAAGCCGCCGGCGACGCTGACCAACGTCCTGGAGGACGCGCGCGCGATCACGAAATTGGGCGGCGGCGTCAAGGGCTTCAGTTTCGGTGGCGATTCACCTGGAATCATGGGGTTCACCGCGCAGCCGTCGGTGTGGGCGAGCAAGAGCTACCTGTTCACCGGTGACCTGGGCGATCAACGGGCGCACGTCGCCGGCAATCCGGCGCTCCGCCGGATGCTGACGATCTATCACCAGCTGTGGGCGGAGAATCTCTCCTCGCCGTCCAGCCGCACCGAAACCGGCGCGACGTGGGGCAAGGACTTCCTCTCCGGAACCGTCGGCATGTGGCCGGGCAACGAGGGGGCGCTGATCGGGCAGGGCATCACGCCGCAGTTCGCCAAGCAGGTCGCGGCCGTCCCGCTGCCCGGCGCGCTGCACGGCTCGTGCGTGTTCGCCGGCGGTGACAACATCGCGATCCCGCGCGGGTCGCACAATGCCAGCGGCGCGTGGGAGTACATCAAGTTCGCGCTGCAACGCTCGCAACAGGCCACCCTGCCGGCCTCGGGGTACACCCCGATCCGCGCGGACGTCGCGACGCCGGCCTTCGACAGTAAGTACCCACGAACCGCCGTCGCGCTGCATGCGCTGCCGCACGGCTACGCGCCGACGACGCTCGCCTACAACACCGCGATCAACCAGGTGAGCGGGCCCTTCTTCCAGCTGTTCACGTCCGCCGTCTTCGACGGCGACATCACCGGGGCGCTCGAGTCTGCGCAAGGCAGCTTCGAGCGGGCATTGAGCCAGGCAGAGTCATGAGCCACTGTCTCACGCACCGTCCGCGCACCGGCATGCTGCTGGTGGCACCCGCGTTCTTGTTCGTGCTCATGCTCGTGCTGGTACCGCTCGGGTTCGCCGTGTACATCTCGCTGACCGACTGGCCCCTGATCGGGTCGGTCAAGTACATCGGGTTGCAGAACTACACGACGATCGGCAACGACACCACGTTCTGGCACGCGACGATGTACACGCTGATCTACACGGCGATCGTCACCGGGCCGATCTTCGTGCTCGGCTATGCCCTTGCGGTGCTCGTGCGCAGCAACCGCCGTGGCGCGGTGTTCTTCCGTACCGCGGTGTTCCTGCCGTACGTGATCGGGCTCAGCACGCTGAGCTTCGTCACGCTGCTCGAGGTCCAGCCGAACACCGGCATTGCGAATGTCGTCCTGAAGAAGCTGCACATCACCGACGGCACCACGGCGTGGTTGGTGAACACCGTCCCGGCGACTGCGGTGGTGTGCACGCTGGTGATCTGGTTCGCCGCCGGGCTGACGATGATGTTGCTGATGGCGGGCATGCAGGGCATCCCCTCCGAGGTCTACGAGTCCGCCGATCTCGACGGCGCGTCGTGGTGGGACAAGGAACTGCGGATCACCATCCCGATGCTGCGCCGCACCATCGCGCTCAGCCTGATCCTATCCGTGATCGGCTCGTTCCTCGCTTTCAACCAGTTCTACATCCTGACCCAGGGCGGGCCGGGCACGAGCACGACCAGCGTCGTGATGTGGATCTACGAGTGCGCGTTCGTCGAACTGCACCTCGGTGCCGCCACGACGCTGTCGCTCGTGCTGGTCGTGGTCGTCGGCCTGGTCAGCGCCCTGCAGTTCTTCCTGCTCCGCGACGACACCTAGGGATGGTGCCCTGATGACCACACTGACCAGCCGGCCACGTACCGAGCACGTGCGTCCGCAGGAGGCGCACCCGGCAGCTCGCCGCTCCCCGGGCGGCGCGGTCTTCTACTGGACGGGCGGGGTGCTCGCGACCCTGGTGTTCCTGGTGCCGCTGCTGTGGGCGGTGTTCCGGTCGTTCGAACCGGCCTCGCGCATCACGGCGACGCCGTCGTGGAGCGACGTCACGCATCTGAGCCTGGGCAACTACGAGGACCTGTTCACCGGCCAGATCCATCTGTGGCGTTACGTGGCCAACAGCCTGATGGTGTCGGGCGGGACGGCGATCCTCGTCGCCGTGCTCTCGACCTTTGCCGGGTACGGGTTCGCGAAGTTCCGGTTCCGCGGCCGCGGGCTGGTGTTCGCGCTGATCCTGTTGACCCTGATGGTGCCGTTCCAGGCGGTGCTGACGCCGCTGTTCCTCGAGCTCAACATCGTGCATCTGACCGACAGCCGCATCGGGCTCATCCTCTTCTACGCGACCTTCAACCTGCCGTTCGGCGTGTTCGTCATGCGCAACACGTTCGCCGCCGTGCCCGCCGATCTGGAGGACTCGGCGTTCATCGACGGGTGCGGGCCGATGCGGTGCCTGTTCCACGTGCTGCGACCACTCGCCGTCCCCGGCATCGCCACGACCGTCCTGTACGCGTTCCTCGCGTCGTGGACGGAGTTCATCGGCGCGCTGACCTTCTTGACCAAGACGGACCTGTTCACGCTGCCGGTGGCGTTGCTGAACATCCAGACCGGGACGTACGGCACGCTGAACTACGGCTATCTCATCGCGGGATCGGTCGTGGCGATGGTGCCGTGCGTGATCTTGTTCGTCGGCCTGCAGCGCTACTACATCCGCGGGCTCGCCTCGGGCGCGGTCAAGGGCTAGCCACGACCGCCTCGAGCGCGGCCGCGACGCGCAGCGCCGTCGAGTCGTGCCAGCGGGCGGCCAGCACCTGCGCGGCGACCGGCAACCCGTCCGCGCCGGTGCCGACCGGCACGGCCACGGCCGGGAGCCCGGCCAGGTTGGCCGGCAGCGCGAGCGCGCACCAGGTGTCGAAGCCGTCCGGCACCGGCTCGCCGGCGATCGTCTCCGGGCGCAGCCGGTCGAGGGCGAAGGCGGTGGTCGGCATGGCCGGCATGAGCAGCGCGTCCACCCGGGTGAACACCGCGGCCCAGGCCGCGGCGTAGCGAGAGCGCGCCTGCTGCGCGTCGAGGTAATCGCGGGCCGAGTAGCCCCTGCCGGCCAGCGCGAGCTCGGCCGCGTCGCGACCGACCAGGTCGGGGTGCGCTTCGACCAGCGCGCCCTCGGAGGCATACCCCTCGGGCAGCGCCACCGCGTCCCACAGCGCGAGCGGGTCGTCGCGCGGCACGTCGACGACCTCCACGTCCGGCAGGCGCGCCACGGCGGCCTCGAACGCCTCGCGCACGTCGTCGTCGACCGCGGCGAAGTCGGCGCACACCCCGATCCGCAGGGCGCCCGGCGCCGGGTCGAGAGAGGGCCCGCTGAGCCAGTCCGCCGGGTCGGGGCCGGCCATCACGGACAGCGCCAGCTCGAGATCGCGGACCGACGCGGCGATCGGCCCGGTGACCGACAGGGTCGGCCAGCCCGCGAAGCCGGGCATCTTGGGCACCACGCCGAAGGACGGCTTGAGCCCGTACACCCCGCAGAACGCGGACGGGATGCGGATCGAACCGCCGCCGTCGGTGCCGACCGCGAGCGCGACGATGCCGGCCGCGACGGAGGCGGCCGCTCCCCCGCTCGACCCGCCGGCCGTCCGGGTCGGGTCGCGCGGGTTGGCCGTCGCGCCGAACAGCTCGTTGTCGGTGGTGCCGCGATAGCAGAACTCCGGGTTGTTGGTCTTGCCGATCACCACGGCTCCGGCGGCGAGCAGCCGCTCGACACAGACCGCCGACTCGGACGGGACGAACTCGCGCAGCGCCCGCGAGCCGTTGGTGGCAGGCTGGCCCGCCAGCCACACGTGGTCCTTCACCGTGATCGGCACGCCGGCGAGCGGGCCCCGGACCTCCCCCGCGTCGACGGCCGCCGCCGCCTCCCGCGCCAACGAGTCGGTGACCACGGTGAACATGTTGTGCGGATCGGCGTGCGCGCGTTCCAACGCCGCCTCGGCGACCGTGCCGGCACTCAGCTCGCCGGTCCGGATGCGCTCGGCGGTGGCCCAGGCGTCCGTCACGGTTCCTCGTGCCGGTGGGCGGCCTGCTCGAGTTCGCCGGCTTCGGCCTTGGCGACCTCGCGTTCGGCGGCGATGTCGATGTTGCGGGTGAACAGGTAGTACAGGATGCCGGCGACCGGCAGGCCGATGAAGAAGGAGATGTCCACGCCGTTCATCGCCTTCGCGATGGAGCCCTCGAACAGGGTTCCCGCGGCGCTGGACACGTTGAAGAACGGCACCATGGCCGCGAACCCGATCAGGTAGGCGAGCACGCCGCGCACGCCCCACCGGCCGTAGATGCCGTTGGGCTTGAAGATCTCGGCGATCGCGTAGTGCCCGCGGCGCACGACGTAGTAGTCGACGAGGTTCACGGCCGTCCACGGCACGAATAGGTAGAGGATCAGTAGCAGGAAGTTGTTGAAGTTGCCGAGGAAGTTCGCGCTGGCCGCGAGCGCACCGACGACCGACAGCAGCGCGGTCACCAGCACGGTGGCGAACCGCATGCCGAGGGTCGGGCGCACCCGCTTGAAGGAGTCGATGGCGCTGATGAAGGTGAGCGAGCCGCCGTACATGTTCAGCGCCATCACCGAGACCAGACCCAGCGCCGCGATGATCAGCACGATCGTGCCGAAGCCGCCGAACACCTTGTCACCGGTCGCCTTCAGCTCGGCGATCGCGGTACCCGAGAAGTCCTTGCCGGCCCAGGCCGCGAGCACCGTGCCGATCGCCATCATCCACGCGCCGCCGAGGGCCGAGCCCCAGTACGTCCAGTAGAAGGTCTTGCGCACGGTGACGTTCGGCGGCAGGTAGCGCGAGTAGTCGGACACGTAGATGGCCCAGCTGATCTGGTAACCCGCGACGACGCCGAACTGGGCGAAGAACGGGGTGGCGTGGAAGTTGCCGAGGTCGAAGGTGCCGGCCGGGTAGTGCAGGAAGAACAACGAGATGGTGAGCACCCCGAACACCACGAGCATTGCCAGCGCAAGCCAGCGCTCGGCCTTGTGGATGATGTCGTAGCCGACCAGCGCGACCACGAACGCGACGACGGTCACGACCACGACCCAGAACTTCGTCGGCCCTCCGACCGTGACGTTCATCGAGTCGCCGGCCAGGACGCTGTTGAACACGTTGAAGCCGGCGTACTGGACGTAGGCGAACAGCCAGACCAGTAGCGCGCCGATGTAGCCGAACTGCGGGCGCGACTGGATCATCTGCGGCAGGCCGAGCTGCGGGCCCTGCGCCGAGTGGAAGGCCATGAACAGGGTGCCGACCAGGACACCGGCGATGATCGAGATCAGCGACCACCAGAGCGAGCCGCCCTCGGTGATGCTGATGAGGCCGACGGCCAGCGTGGCGATCTGCGCGTTCGACATGAACCACAGCGGACCGAGGTGCCAGAGCTTGCCGTGACGCTCGTCCAGGGGGACGTAATCGATGGAGCGGACCTCGAGGCCGCTGATGCGGCCCTGGTCGGACGTTTGTGTCATGGTCGTCAGTCTTGCGCCACGCGGTCACAGCCGTCCAGACAGTCTGTCGGGCAGTCCAGTCGCCCGGGCGGCGGTGCGGCTGATGCAGGCACGCACCGCGGCCTCCGAACCGACGAGGTGGACGCGGGAGCGCGCCCTGGTGACGGCGGTGTAGAAGGTCTGCCGGGTGGCCAGCTGAGAGGTCACGAACGGCAGCAGGACGGTGACCTCGTCGAACTGGCTGCCCTG
>DATBTJ010000052.1:0-5788 GCA_036559305.1 Jatrophihabitans sp. | reverse complement strand
CGTCATGTAGCGGTCGTCGGCGTCGGCCATTCCCGCGGTACGGGTGCGCGCGTAGCGGGTGGCTTCGCTTGCGTAGTCGACCATCACGCACGGCTGGTCGCCCATCACCCACGCGTCGTGCCCCGGCGCCAGGTCCATCAGGTCGCCCGCGGTCACGGTGGTCTCGGTGCCGTCGTCCATGCGGACCCGCATGGTGCCGGACAGGATGTAGCCGAGGTGGTGGGTGCGACACGACGGCGTCCCGGCGATCGGGGCCACATCGACCGACCAGCGCCAGCCGGGCTCGAAGGTGCCTCTCATCAGAGTGAGGCCACCCGCGGTGCCCAGCACCGCGTGGCCGTGCCCGGCAAAGCTGCGCTTCTCGCCGTCACGCTCGAGATTGCTGATCCGTGTGTCCATCGACAACACCCCCGGGGCTCGTCTCGCCGGGCGCCAGACAGCGTCCGGCAACGCACCGATACTGGCACCGTGACCCAGGACCGACCAGGGGACGACCCAGACCTTCACCGACGGTGCAGGGAATGTCCGGGTACCCCGCCGAGTTGACGCGTCATATAGTTGCACCTGCAACCGAAGGAGGACGACATGCCTGCCGTCACGGCCGACACCCTGACCCTGCCGCACATCGCCAGCGCCTCGCTCGGCGACACCGAGCGCAAGGTCAAGCAGATCACCACCGGCCCGAAGGGCTACGAGGGCGAGGGCTTCCCCGTCGTGCGCGCGTTCGCCGGCGTGTCGATGCGCGATCTCGACCCGTTCGTCCACATGGACCAGATGGGCGAGGTCGACTACGCCCCCGGCGAGCCGAAGGGCACCGCCTGGCACCCGCACCGCGGCTTCGAGACCGTCACGTACATGATCGACGGGACGTTCCAGCACCAGGACAGCCACGGCGGCGGTGGCGTCATCAACGACGGCGCCACGCAGTGGATGACCGCGGGCGCGGGCATCCTGCACATCGAGACCCCGCCCGAGTCGCTCGTCATGTCCGGCGGCGTGTTCCACGGCCTGCAGCTATGGGTGAACCTGCCGGCCAAGGACAAGTTCAGCTCGCCCGCCTACCAGGCGATCGAGGGCGAGAGCGCCGCGCTGGTCACGTCCGCGGACGGCGGCGCGCTGGTGCGCATCATCGCCGGTGCCATCGACGGGCATCGCGGCCCGGGCTCGACGCACACGCCGATCACCATGGCCCACGCGACGATCCAGCCGGGTGCCCGGCTGTCGCTGCCCTGGCAGGCCGACTACAACGCGCTCGTGTACGTGCTCTCGGGCAACGGGACGGTCGGTGCGGAGCAGCGTCCGGTCCACGGCGGGCAGCTCGCCGTGTTCGGTGCGGGCGACCGGCTCACCATCGGCGCCGACAAGGGCCAGGACTCGAACCGTCCCGCGCTCGAGATGGTGCTGCTCGGCGGACGCCCGATCGGCGAGCCGGTGGCGCACTACGGGCCGTTCGTGATGAACACCAAGGAGGAGCTCGTCCAGGCCATCGAGGATTTCCAGGCCGGTCGTCTGGGCGTCGTCCCGGAGAATGCGCTGATGCCGCACACCGGGTGACGTGGTGCTGACGTCAGTCGGCGTCGAGGCGAGCCAGCTGCTCCGGCGTCAGCTCGAGGTCGGCGGCGGCAGCGGAGTCGGTGATCGACTGCGGCCGCTTGGCGCCCGGGATCGGGATCACCACCGGCGACTGCGCGAGTTCCCACGCGAGCGCGACCTGCTGGGCGCTGACGCCGAGATCGTCGGCGACCTCGGCGAACGCGGGGTGTTTGGTGGCGAGTTCCTTGGCGTCGGTCAGGCCGCCGAGCGGGCTCCACGGCAGGAATGCCAGCCCGAGGTCGGCGCACACGTCGATCTCGGGACGGCTGCTGCGAAAGGCCGGCGAGAACTGGTTCTGCACACTCACCAGGGCATCGCCGAGCACCTCGTGGCCGCGCTGGATCTGCTTGCTGTCCGCATTCGACAGCCCGATCATGCGCACCTTGCCCGACGCGTGGATCTCGGCGAGCGTGTCGAGCACCTCGTCGTAGTCGACGTCCGGGTCGGGACGGTGGTGCTGCCAGAGGGCGATCTGCTCCACCCCGAGGCGGCGCAGGCTGTTGTCGACCGCTTCGAGCAGATGCTCGCGTGAGCTGTCGGCCGACCACGAGCCGCCCTCGCCGCGCACATGGCCGCCCTTGGTCGCGAGGAAAACCCGATCGCGCACACCCAGCTCGTCGAGCAGGCCCGCGATCAGCGTCTCGTTCGCGCCCTGCGCGGCAGCGCCGAGCTGTTCGCCGGGGCCGTAGGCGTCGGCGGTGTCGAAGAGCGTGACGCCCGCATCGACCGCGGCGCGGACGGTGTCGGCGAGCTGCTCGCGAGGCTGCGCCCCTGTCTGGTCGAAGGTCATCAGGCCGAGGCCGATCGCGCCGACCTCGACGCGTCCGACGCTGCCATTACCGAGGTGTCGAGTCTTCATGTCCGATTTCTCCCCGCCTCGACCACGGGCATCACAGCGCGACTGGCTACAAATTTCCCAGTAGCGTTAGATCCGTGTGAGGTTTGCCGCTAGCGTCGTCCCCGTCAGGTGACGCCGGCGCGACCGGCCCGGAGCGTGTGCGTGCGGGTGAGGGAAGCGATGACCATCGTCTGGGCGGCGAACCTCGACACCGTCGACCCGGTCGCGGGTGGCCGGCCCGACGTGCGCCTCGTCGACACCCTCGGCGCCGCAGCGGCCTGGCTGGACCGCGTGCCGGGCGAGCCGCTCGTCGTGATCGGTCCGGACGTGCGGTTCTTCGACGTGGCCGCGTTCGCCGGCTACGTGCGGGGCATGCGTCACCCGACCGCGCTGGTGCTCGTCCGGCATCCGGAGGAGATCGCGGTGGTCCACGAGGCGCGCGTGGCCGGGATCGTGGAGGTCGTGCGGTCCGGGCGGCCCGAGGACCTCGAACTGGCCTGCGGCCGCGCGGTCGGCGCGCGGCAGCCGACACCGGACCGCGCGCCGACCAGACCGACCGTGTTCACCCCCCGCCCGGTCGACCCGTCGAGCGTCGCCCGGCTCGACACGTCGCGCTCGACGGCCGGGCCCCGCACCACCGACGGCCTCGGGCCGGGATGCACGATGACGAGCGAGGCGGCCGACCTGCTCGCGACCTGCGTCCGCGACCGGCTCAACGTCGTGATCACCGGCGCGCCCGCCGCCGGCAAGACCACCTTGCTCACCTCGATGGCGGCGCTGGCGCCGGCGCGCGAACGGCTCGTCACGCTCGACAACGGCGCCGCGAGCGCGGTGTTCGACACGATGAGCGGCGAGCACCGCGGGTCGCTGACGACCTTGGTGGCGCACTCACCCCAGGAGGCACTCGTCCTCCTCGAGTCGGCGCTGCCCGACGACGCCGGTTCACGGCGCACGGCGCGCGCGCAGCTGGCCGCCACTGTCGACGTGCTGGTGCACATCGCGTCACTGCCCGACGGCACGCACCGCATCACCCACATCACCGAGGTCAGGGGCATCGCGGCCGGCGCGATCGCGACCGAGGACCGGTACCGGCTCGACGCCGCGCCGGCGCAGCTCACCGGATGACGACGCGGACCTCGCGCAGCCGGTCGTAGTACGGCCGGCTCTCCTGCGCGGCGTCGAGCGCGGCACCCTCGAGTGAGACCTCGCGCGGACGGTACGGGGCGAAGCCGGTCGAGGCGATCACCGCGTCGTACCAGTACTTCGCCCAGATGCCGTCGGACTCGCGCGGGCCGGCCGGCCAGTGCAGCATCGCGTCGGTGAACTCGACCCCGGCGTGATCGCACATCCAGCGCAGGTAGCCCGCCGGGTCGCGCAGGAAGTCGGCCGAGTCGATCACCGGTAGGCCGCCGAGCTGGTCGTACAGCTCGGCCTGCTGCACCAGTCCGATGTCGCTCGCGACGACGTTGGTGCGCTCGCGCGTGTAGGACGCCACGACCTCGGCGGGGTCGCGGATGAGCAGCACGTTGACGAGGTCGGCGATCCAGTCCCGCGGCAGTTCCGGCAGCAGGTGGTGGGTCATGTGCTTCTGGTAGTAGACGCCCGCGCCGGGCGCGACGAGGTCGGCCACCACCGGGCGCCAGTCGCTGCCCATGTCGGCGATGATCTCTTCCCGGCCGGGATGGTCGAGGCCGGTGCGGTCGAGGTAGAAGCCGTAGAGCGGCTCGTCGACGACCCGGGTGTCGGGCCGGTTCTCCCAGCTGCGCATCAGCGCGGTCGAGATGTTGCGCGGCCCGGACCAGACCGCCAGCCGCACGCCGCTCACCGCGTCGCCACGTCGCGGCGGACCAGCTCCTGGTACAGGCCTTGCAGCCGTTCCACCATCGGGCCGCGCTTGCCGGTGCCGATCGTGCGTCCGTCGATCGTGTGCACCGGCACGAGGCCCGCGAACGTACCGGTCACGAACGCTTCGTCCGCGCTGTAGACGTCGGTGAGGCTGAATGCCTTTTGGCGTGCGGGGATTCCTGCTTCGTCGCAGACCCGCAGCACGTTCGCGCGGGTGATGCCGCCGAGGCAGTACTGGCCGGTCGAGGTCCACACCTCGCCGCGCTTGACCACGAAGAAGTGCGTCGAGTTGCAGGTGGCGACGAACCCGTTGGGGTCGAGCATCAACGCCTCGTCCGCGCCGGCGGTGTAGGCCTGGATGCACGCCGTGATGTCGTTGAGCTTGCTGTGCGCGTTCAGCTTCGGGTCGAGGATGTCCGGCGACGAGCGGCGGACGTGGACGGTGAACAGCGACAGTCCCCGTTCGACCGTCGCGGGCAGCGGATCCTTGTACTCGCAGATCATCACGATCGTGGCGGGACCGGCCGACATCCGGGGGTCCTGGTACGGCGTGAGCTTCGGCCCCCGCGTGACCATCAGGCGGATGTGCACGCCGTCGCCGTCCATGCCGTTCGCCTCGAGCGTGCGGTCGATCTCGGCGGCCAGCTCGGCACGCGTCTTGCCGATGTCGAGCATGATCGCCGCGGCGCCCTCGTAGAGCCGGTCGAGGTGCTGGTCGAGGAAGGCGGGCCGGCCGGCGTGCACCCGCAGCCCCTCCCACACCCCGTCGCCGAGCACGAAGCCGGCGTCGAACACCGAGACCGTCGCCTGCGGACGGGGCAGCAACTCGCCGTTCACGTAGATCAGGACCTCGGCGTTGCGCGGGTCGTCGACGAAGTCGTGGGTGCCGTGGGCGGTGGAGTCGCTGGTCGAGGTCATGTGCGCACATTCTGCCGCGCTGATCAGAACAGTGCGCGGGCCATCTCGCGGCGCGCCGGCCCGACCAGCGGGTCGTCCGGACCGAGCAGGTCGAAGTATTCGATCAGCCGCTGGCGCACCGTTTCGCGGTCCTCGCCCGCGGTGCGGGTGAGCAGCTCGAGCAGGCGGCGCAGCGCACCGGCACCGTCGCCGCCGATGAAGGCGAGGTCGGCCGCGCCGAGCTGGCCCGTGACGTCGCCGGGAGCCGGGTCGCCCGCCGTGTCGCCGAGGCTCTCGACCCGGGCGAGCAGGTCGACCTGGCGCAGTGCGAGCTGGGCGGCGGAGTTCGCGGGCTCCTCGTCCAGGATCGCCTGGAACCGCTGGCGGGCGAGGTCGTAGTCGCCGTCGGCGAGCGCCGTCTCGGCGGCGTCGAAGCGTGGGTCCTCGGGGATGTCCGACATGCCCGCCGGTGCCTCACCGTCGTCCTCGGGCTGCTCGCTCGGCATGCCAGGACCGCTGAGCCCGGCCTGCGCGGCCGCCTGCAGCACGGCCCCGATGAACTCACCGAGCTGGTCGTCGGGGAGCACGCCCTCGAAGCCGGGGACGAGCCGGCCG
>DATBTJ010000051.1:0-66580 GCA_036559305.1 Jatrophihabitans sp. | reverse complement strand
CGGGGAAGAACGCCTCCAGTTCCGGGGGCGCCTCGATGTCGTCCATGCCGGCCGCCGGCGAGCGGCCGGGTTCGCGCGCGCCGGCGTAGTCCGACGCCGCGACCAGGGTCTCGCGCTGGCGGAACAGGTAGGCGATGCGCAACATCAGCCAGGTGCCGATCCGGATGCTCCGCCGGCGCAGCAGCGCGGTAACGATGATGATCACGCCGACGGCGACGGCGATGGCGCCGACCACCAACTTCTTCTCCGCGACCAGCAGCGCGCAGAGCGCGATCAGCTCGAGCGCGACGAGCATGGCGACCGGCACGCCGAGCAGGCTCAACCCGACCCGGCTGCGCTGCGGCGGCCGGGTACGTCCGAACGCAGCCGGTTCACCGGCGTCGCGGCGCCGACGCCCGCCACCGTTCGCGGGCCGTGCATCGTCGGGCCCGGACGGCTGCCCCGGCGGTTCGACCCGGCCGGGTGCGGTCGTCGACATGGGACGGAATGCTATATGTAGGACCCCCGTACTGATCGACTCGCGATCGACCTGGACAGATCGGAGCCGCCGGTGCCCGGCGAGTCACCCACCAAATGGCAGGCCCAGGCCTACCGGTTCGGGGTGCGGCGTCTCGAGTCCGCGGTCGCTTCCGGCGATCCGTTGCTGCGCGGCGATCCGGTCCGGCGGCGGCTCAACATCGCCCTGATCGTGTCCTTCGTCCTCGCCGCGCTCATCCTCGGCGGCTTCGCGGTGTACGGGTTCATCCGTCCCGCGCCGACGATCGGCGGCGCGCAGGTGGTGATCGACAGCGACACCGGCGGTGCGTTCGTGTCGCGCAACGGCACGCTCTACCCGGCGATGAACTACGCGTCGGCACTGCTCGCTGCGAGCCGGAGCACGAGTTCGAACGGCGGCGGCAAGGCGCCCTCGGTCGCCTCGGTCGGCGACGACGCGATCCGCACCGAACCGCGCGGCCCGCTGCTCGGGATCCCCGGCGCCCCCAACGTGCTGCCCCCGTCGTCCTCGCTCGTCGCCTCCTCGGTCGTCCCCGCGCAGTGGACGGTGTGCGAGGACACCGGCGTGAACACCGCCCTGCCGCCGGGCAGCAAGCCGACGCTGCGGACCACCGCCATCCTGGGCAAGCGGCGCCCGGTGCTGGGCCGGCTGGACGGGAGCACCGCGATGCTGGTGAGCGCGGACGGCGGCCGCACCGCCTACCTGCTGTGGACCGGCGGCCGGTCGCGGATCAGCCTCACGAACAACACCGTCCGGCTCGCGTTCGGCCTGTCCGCCAACGAGCAGCCGCGCCCGATCAGCGCGGCGATGCTCAACGTGATCCCGCAGAACAAGGACATCGCGCCGCCGGTCGTGCCGGGGGTCGGCAGCACGCCCGACTACGCCAGCCTGCTCGGGGTCCATGTCGGCGACGTCTTCGGGCTCGAGCGTTCCGACCGCTCGACGTCGATCTTCGTGGCGTTGCAGGACGGCGTGCAGCCGGTCACCCCACTGGTCGGCGACCTCATCCGCGACCAGTTCAACCAGGACAAGCAACTGCCGCTGGTCTCGCCGAAGGTGCTGCGCGATGCACCGCGCGCCAACCACATCGATCTGTCCAGGTACCCGACGGTGCGTCCGAGCATCATCGACTACACCGCCCACCGGGGAATCTGTGTGTTCAGGTCCGGTATCGGCCTGAACACGACGCGGATCTTCGCCGTCGACCGCGACCCGCTGCCGGCCGGGGCGAAGCCGGTCACGGTCACCAGGCCGGGCGCGCTGGTCGCCGACCAGGTGTACGTGCAGCCAGGCATGGGTGCCGTGCTCACTGCGGCGACGCCGAAACAGAAGGGCGGCCTGCACGGCCTGTTCGTCATCACCGACGACGGGGTGTCCTATCCGGTGGTCAGCGGTGCGGCGCTCGTCGCGCTGGGCTACACGGCCAGGGACATCGCGCCGACCGCGCCGGAGCTGCTCAGCCTGTTGCCGTCCGGACCCGCGCTCGACCCGACGCAGGCGGTGCACTTCTACCCGCAGACCGGCACGGCCGCGAAGTCGCTACCGACCGCGACCAGCGGCGCGAGCCCCGCGGGCTGATCGCGGACCGGCCGCCGCCGGCAGCCGACCCACCGTCCGATCGCCACGACGACGACTTGTGGACGTGATGATGACGCCGATCAGAATCGCGACGAACAGCCCGAGCGTGCCGAGCAGCGCGAACAGCCGCTGATCGTGCTCGGGATCGGTGTGCGGCTGCGCAGCGGGCAGCGTCTGCGGACCGTGCCGCGGTGCCGGTGACGGCTGGGCCTCGCCCGGCAGCACCGCGGTGAGCGCCGCCTGCGGGTCGATCATCCCGTAGCCGACGTAGTCGTCGCGACCGCCGCCTGCGGACGGGTGCTCGGCGGTGCGCTCGATGCGGGCGATGACCTGCGGCGGACGCAGTGCGGGAAAGCGGGCCCGGACGAGGGCGACCAGGCCGGTGACGTAGGGCGCGGCCAAGCTGGTGCCCTGCACGGGCGAGACCCCCGAGGTGGTGACGAACCGGTTGATCTGGCCGGTGCTGTCCGGCAGCGGATTGGTCGAGATGATGTCGACGCCCGGCGCGGCGACCCCCACCCACGGACCGGCGAGGGAGAACGCGGCCGGCTGGCCCACCGAGTCCACGGCGCCGACGGTCAGCACGCCGGGCAACCCGGCGGGCACGGGAATCGTTGCCGGATTCTCGCCGGGCACGTTCTGGGTCTTGCAGTCCGACGCGCTGTCGACGTTGCCCGCCGCCGCGACGATCACCGTGTCGCGGAGCACTGCGTAGCGGACCGCGGACTCGACTGCGAGCGTGCCGGCGTCGGCGGGCGCATTGCCGTTGCGGCAGCTCGCCTCGGAGATGTTGATGATCCGCGCACCGCGGCCGACGGCGTAGCGGATGGCATCGGCCAGGCTCGAGGTCGTGCCGGCGACGTTCTGCCCGGCGTTCTGCTTGGCATTTTTCAGGCCGTAGTCGAGGCTGCTCTGCCGGATCGCGATCAGGCGCGCACCGGGCGCGACCCCGGCGAAGCCGGTCTGAGCGTCGGGCGAGGCCGCGATGAGACCCGCGACGACCGTGCCGTGACCGTCGCAGTCGTCGCGCCCGTCGCCGCCGGCGACGACCAGGTCGGCGCCGGGCTGCAGCCGGTCGCCGAAGGCGGCCTCGCGATTGACGCCGGTGTCGATCACCGCCACCGTCTGCCCGGCGCCGCTGTCGGCCAGCGACCACATCGCGGGGTAGTTCAGCTGGGTCTGGGCCCACGAGACCCCGTTGCGCAGCGTCTGCGCGATGTTGCCGGGCTGCACGCACTTGGTCGTGTTCACGTAGTGCAGCGGCGGGGTCGGGCTGGCCCCGGGCGTCGGGGATTTCGGTGCGGCGGCGCTGGGCCCGGCCAGGGTCACCGCAGCGGCCAGCGCGGCGATCGACACGGCGGCGACGGCGGCCGTACGCAGGGCGCGGGGACGGACGGTCACGGCACTAGAGCGAACGCAGCACGCCGTAGAGGCCCATGACGCCGACCGCCAGCGGCAGCACGGCCACCACCACTGCGGCCTCGAAGAAGTCGATCAGGCGCAGGGTCTGTGGCGAGGGCCGGCGCCGGCTGCCCGACGTCGACAGGACCAGGGTGAGCGCCCCGGCGATCAGTTCGGCGACCAGCAGCGTCAGGCCGGTCCCCAGCCGGTGCCGCAGGGCGGCGACCAGAGCGGCGACGAACGCGCAGGCCGCCGCGGAGGTGACCAGCGCGATCCGCGCGCCGAGCCCGCTGACCGACCGGGCGCGCAGCGCCATCGCCACCAGTGCGGTCGCGGCCAGCGCGACCGACAGCGGGGTCGGGGCGTCACCGAGCAGCAGCGTGCCGCTGACCGCCACCGTCACGGCACAGCCGATCTGGGTGCCGGTGAGGTACTCGCCGGCGACCCGGGCGCGTGCCGACACGTCGTCGATGTCGCCCACCTCGTCGGTCTCGGACAGGTCTTCGCTGGTGGTGGGGACGGTCGCGAGCGGCAACCGGGCCAGCCGCACCGCGAGGCGGGGCAGGATCGACAGCGCCGCGAGCGCGATGGCGATCGTCCCGGCGACGATCTGGACGACGTGGACGTGGGTCAGGCCGCCGATCAGCGCGCTGCCGGCGGCGAAGAACGACGCGATCGCCGTGGCGGCGAACACCACCGTTCCGGTGCCGAGCGCGAGCGAGGCGGCCAGCGAGTAGACCAGCGCCAGGGTCGAGCCCAGCAGCACCCCCCACCGGCCGTAGGTGCCGGGCACCGCGTTCAGCCCGCACACCACTGCGAACGGCACACCCGACGCGGCTGCAGTGGTGGCGATGATCCGCTCGCCGATGCCCTTCACGGTGGCCGTGCCGAGGCCGAGCAGGGCCAGCGCGACAGCGCCGGCGATGTAGGCGTCGACATAGCTGCGGCCGCGGACGAACAGCGTGAACGCCGCGACCGACATCGCCGCGGCCAGCACGCCCGCGCCGACACCGGGATTGATGGCGCGGGTGTTGAGCCGCTCGCGCCGCGTGGTGGCGATCGCGTCGACGATGTCGTCGAACACCGGCGCGACGGTGCGGTCCTCGCGCGCGGTCAGCCGCAGGACCTCGCCGTCTGCGACGTCGAGGGAGCGCAGCGTGCGTCCGCCCTCCAGTTCGCTGCGCTCGCCGTGCCCGACCCGGGTCAGCTTCCACCCGCCGTGGGTGCCGCCGCCGTCGTCGCGTGCCTCGCCGGTGTACTGCAGCAGCATCGGCAGCAGGTCGATGATCGCCACGTCGGCCGGCAGGGCAAGATCGACCCGGGTCGACGGTGCGATCACGACGACACGGCAGTACGACCGCGACTCGATCGAGGTCACGAGGCGACTCCAAGCTGCAGGGGTGGGCCTTACTATATGGCGCGCGGTCCCTGAACATGATCGTGTACAGCCGCGAGGCACCAGCCGGATCGAGAGGGACGCAGCACCTTGGCGACACGCACGTTCCGGCGCAGGCCGCGCATGCCAGTGCCCGCGATGCCGACCGGTGAGGTGCAGCTCGAGCCGCCGCCGGAGATCCCGCGGATGCTGCCCGGCAACATCATGGGCGCGCTGCTGCCCGGCGTGATGATCCTCGGCTCGGTGGGCTTCATCTTCATCGGCGGCCTGAGCGCGGCGTCCATGGCGATGGGCGGGCTGATCCTGCTCTCGACGCTGGGCATGATGGGCGGCGGCATGGGCGGGCGCAAGACCGGCCGCAAGGCGCAGATCGACACCGACCGCAAGGACTATCTGCGCTACATCGAGCAGGTCCGCCGCGACATCGACCGGATCCGGCTCGGCCAGCGCACCAGCCTGCTCTGGTCACATCCCGACCCCCGCTCGCTCTGGTCGATCGCGGGCGGGCGACGGATGTGGGAACGCCGCCCGAGCGATCGCGACTTCAGCACGGTGCGCGTCGGGGTCGGCCCGCAGCGGCTGGCCCGCCAGCTGCGTCCGCCGCAGACCGGGCTGATCGAAAGTCTCGACCCGATCGGCGCGGTCGCGCTGCGCCGCCTGGTCCGCGCCCACGCCCTCGTCGACGACCTGCCGGTGGCGGTCAAGCTGCGCTCGTTCCCGGCGATCGAGGTGCGTGGCGCCCGCGCCGAGGTGCGTGACCTCGTCCGGGCGATGCTGGCCGAGCTGACCACGTTCCACGGTCCCGACCACGTCATCGTGGGCGTGGTGACGTCCGGCCCGAGCCGCATCGACTGGGACTGGGTCAAGTGGCTGCCGCACGCGCAGGACCCGCGCGAGAGCGATGCGGTCGGCACCCGGCGGCTGGTCGCGAGCTCGCTCGCCGAGCTGGAGGAATGGCTCTCCGCGGAGATGGCGACCCGCGCGCGGTTCGCCCGCGACGTGACCCCGGCGCCGGACCAGCCGCACGTCGTCATCGTGATCGACGGCGGCGCGGTGAGCCTCGAGGAGCGCGTCCTGCTCGAGGACGGCCTGGTCGGCGTCACCATCATCGACCTGTCGAGCTCGATCGGTCGTCTCGCGGCCCGGCGGGGGCTGCGCCTGGTCGTCGAGGACGGCAAGGTCGGCGCGGTCGGCCGCAACGGTGTCGAGGTGCTCGGGCGCGCCGACCGGCTCGGCGTCACCGAAGCCGATGCCGTCGCGCGGCGGATGGCCCCGTGGCGCGTCGGGGCTGCCGAGACCACCGACGAGCAGCCGCTGCTCACCTCGGCCGAGCTCGTCGACATGCTCGGGGTGGGCGACCCGGAGAACGTCAGCGCCGAACAGCTGTGGCGCCCGCGCACCGTCCGCGACCGCTTGCGGATCCCGATCGGGGTGGGCGAGCACGGCGAGCCGGTCGAGCTCGACATCAAGGAGGCCGCGCTCGAGGGGATGGGCCCGCACGGGCTGGTGATCGGCGCGACCGGTTCCGGGAAGTCCGAGCTGCTGCGCACGCTCGTGCTCGGGCTGGCGATGACGCACTCGCCCAGCGCGCTCAACCTCATCCTCGTCGACTTCAAGGGCGGCGCGACCTTCCTCGGGCTCAACGATCTGCCGCACACCGCCGCGGTGATCACGAACCTGCAGGACGACCTGACGTTGGTCGACCGCATGCACGACGCGCTCGCCGGTGAGATGAATCGTCGGCAGGAGCTGCTCAAGACCGCCGGAAACTACGCCAACGTGCGCGAGTACGAGCGGGCCCGCGAGGCGGGCGCCCCGCTCGATCCGCTGCCGTCGCTGCTGATCGTCTGTGACGAGTTCACCGAGATGCTCACGCAGAAGCCCGAGTTCGCCGAGCTGTTCGTCGCGATCGGCCGGCTCGGCCGGTCGCTGTCGATGCACCTGCTGCTCGCCTCGCAGCGTCTCGAGGAGGGCAAGCTGCGCGGGCTGGACAGCCACCTGTCCTACCGGATCGGGCTAAAGACGTTCTCCGCCGCCGAGTCGCGCGCGGTGCTCGGCGTGGCGGACGCCTACGAGCTGCCGTCCATCCCGGGCTCGGGGTACCTGAAGTTCGACGTGTCGACGCTGGTGCGGTTCAAGGCGGCCTACGTGTCCGGGGCCTACCGGCGCGACACCGTCGCGGCCGGCCCGGGTACCGCCTTCGCGCGACGGCCGCTGCCGTTCCTCACCGACCCGATCGACGCGCCGGAGACCCCGGACGAGGCCGTGCCGGTACCGATCCCCGAGCCGGCGCAGCGCATGCAGGGCCTGGAGAAGTCCGTCCTGGACGTCGTAGTGGAGAAGCTGCTGGGCAGGGGCGTGCCGGCCCACGAGGTCTGGCTGCCGCCGCTCGCCGAGTCGCCGTCGCTGGACAGCATGCTGCCGCCACTGACGACCACCCCCGACCGCGGCCTCGGCCCGGACGGGTGGGGCGGCAACGGCCGGCTCATCGTCCCCGTCGGCATCGTCGACCGGCCTTACGAGCAGCGCCGTGACCAGCTGCTGCTCGACTTCTCCGGCGCGGCCGGGCACGGCGCCGTGGTCGGCGGACCGCAGAGCGGCAAGAGCACCGTCCTGCGCGACCTGATCACCTCGCTGGCGCTGACGCACACCCCGCGCGAGGTGCAGATCTACGGCATCGACCTCGGTGGTGGCTCGCTCGCCACCACGGCCGGCCTGCCGCACGTCGGCGGCATCGCGTCGCGGTCCAACCCCGATCTCGTGCGCCGGATGGTGGCCGAGGTCAGCACCGTGCTCGCCGAGCGCGAGGAGCGGTTCCGGGCCGCCGGGATCGAGAGCATGGCGGCCTACCGGCAGCTGAAGAAGGCCGGCCATCACGACGACGACCCGTTCGGCGACGTGTTCCTCGTCGTGGACGGCTGGGCCAACTTCCGCGCCGAGTTCGAGGATCTCGAGCAGCGGGTGACCGGCATCGCCGGCCAGGGCCTGTCCTTCGGCGTCCACGTCGTCGTCGGCGCCAACCGCTGGGCCGAGATCCGCGCCGCGCTCAAGGACACCCTCGGCACCCGGGTCGAGCTGCGCCTCGGCGATCCGTCCGAGTCCGAGATCGACCGGCGGGTGGCGGCCGCGGTGCCGGGCTCGCGGCCGGGCCGGGGGCTCACCCAGCAGCGGCTGCACTTCCTCGCCGCCGTCCCGCGCATCGACGGCTCGTCCGAGACCGGCGACCTCGCCGTCGCCTACGCCGATCTGGTCGAGAAGGTGCGCACCGCATGGACCGGTCGGCCGGCCCCGCGGGTGCGCATGCTGCCGGCGTCGGTGCCCTATGCCGACCTGGTCGCCCAGCTTCCCGAGCCGAACGGCACTCGTCCGATCGCGATCGGGCTGAACGAGGACGCCCTCGCGCCGGTCCTGCTCGACTTCGACCTCGATCCGCACTTCATCCTGTTCGCCGACGCCGAGTCGGGGAAGACGAACTTCTTGAAGGTGGTGGCGCGGGGCATCATGTCGCGGTACAGCCACGAGCAGGCGCGCATCCTGCTGGTCGACTACCGGCGCACCATGCTCGGGTACGTCCCGCAGGAGTACCTCGCCGGGTACGCACCGGCCGGCCCCGCGCTGCAGGCGTTCATCGACGACCTGCGCCCCGTGCTGCAGGGGCGCCTGCCCGGCCCGGAGGTCACGCCGGAGCAGCTGCGCGATCGCAGCTGGTGGAGCGGGCCGGAGATCTTTGTCGTCGTCGACGACTACGACATGGTGGCCTCGCCCTCGGGCAACCCGATCGCCGCGCTGGCCGAATTCCTGCCGCAGGCCAAGGACGTCGGCCTGCACCTCGTGCTGTGCCGGCGCACCGGCGGCGCAGCACGCGCGCTGTTCGAACCGGTCATCCAGCGCATCCGCGAACTGGGGTCGCCCGGCGTGATCGGTTCGGGCAGCCGGGACGAAGGGGTGCTGCTCGGCACCACCCGGCCCGCCGCGATGCCGCCCGGGCGCGGCGTGATCGTGGGGCGTCGCTACGGCCAGCAGCTGATCCAGATCGCCGAGGTCTGAGCCGGTCCCGGTGGGCCGTTCCGCGGCGTTTTCGTCCGTTGTCCACAGGCGGAACAGATTTCGGCTGCTGCGCTTGCATTCGATCCGTGTATGCGGAAGCATCCGAATTGCGACATTCATGGCATGAGTTTCGCCACGTAGGCCGCGGGGTATCAGTAACAACTCATACAGACCGTGTTAGTTCACGGTCGATTATATATTCAATCATTCCACGAAACCACGAAGAATGGAGCGCAAGGTGACTGGTGCGTTCACTACTCAGACCGCGCAGATGCAGCAGGCTGCGAGCAAGGTCGACGACGTCAACAACGAGGTCCGGGCGCAGCTGTCCGGCCTGCAGAGTCAGGTCGAAGCCGTCCAGGCGCATTGGACCGGTCAGGCCGCGTCGACCTTCCAGGCCCTGATGGTCCGCTACAACGAGGACGCGCAGAAGCTCTCGCAGGCCCTCACCGACATCTCCGAGCAGATCCGGTCGTCGGGTCAGACCTACGCCGCGCAGGACCAGGCCGCGCAGGACGCCGTGAAGTCCGCCGGCAGCGGGCTGAACATCTGACGCCAGATCGGGCGGGCGCGCTGCGTCCGCAGGTCTCGTTCCTCAACAAGCTTTCGAACTTTCATCATGGGAGAAGGATTCGCCGTGAGCGATCAGATCAAGGTCACGTTTGCCCAGGTGCAGGCGACCCAGGAGCACGCCCAGCAGACCGTCGCCAGCATCAACAACTCGCTGCAGGACCTGAAGTCCTACCTGGCACCGATGGTGTCCACGTGGGAAGGCCAGGCGGCGACCAACTACAACGCCAAGCAGGCCCAGTGGGACCAGGCTGCCAACGACCTCAACGCGGTGCTCTCCGCCATCGGGCGGGCGCTCGGGTCGGCCAACGAGGGTTTCCAGACCACCGAGTCGCAGAACGCCAGCCGCTTCAGCTGACGCGGCCCCGACCGGCTCCGGCCGGTCGATCAGATCTCGGGACCACACGCGCCCAGCCTGTTGCAGCTCAACGGGCTGGGCGCGTGTCGTTCTTCCCGGTCGATCTCTATCTCCCGAGCGGTCATGCGGTGCGTGACCGCGTCGCCCCGTCTCGCGACGGGTGTCGGTGCAGGCCCGGCCCGCCGGGTGTTCGCCGTCCCCGTTCTCGGGTCGGACGGCATAGACCACTCGGGCCCGGCGACCACTTCCATTCGGAGGCAACCCATGGCCGGCGACAGCTTCACCGCTGACACCGCAGCGTTCTCCCAGGCCGCCTCGGCCTTTCATGCCGAGGTGGAACCCATCAGCGCCCAAGGGCGCAGGCTCACCACCATCAAGGGCTCGGCGTCGACCACCGGGCGCGACTACCAGGCGCAGGGCACGGCCTATCACGACGCCATCGCCGGTCCGAACAGCGTGCTCGCGATGATCATCTCGCAGTTCTCGCACCGGTGCGACGAGACCTCCATCAAGCTCGCAAGCAACGGTCGCGACTACGAGAGCAACGACGCGAGCAACTCCGCGGCGCTGCGCAGCTCGGGAACGGGAGCCTGACATGGCTGTTCCGCCCGACAACACCGATGCCGGCGACCACACCGCCCCGCCCACCGGCGCACCGGGTCGCCGCCCGGCGGCCACATCCGGCGGATCGGGTTCCGGCGGATCGGGTTCCGGCGGATCGGGTTCCGGCGGCACGGGTTCCGGCGGCACGGCAGTGCCGACCGGCACGCCGACGCCGACCACGACCGCGGCGCAAGGGCAGCCCGGGCAAGCGGTGCAACCAGGCCAGAGCGACCCGACCACGCCGCTGCAGGACGACTCGAGCCGGATCAACTCCGCACTGGGCACCACCTCCTCCGGAGGTCCGCAGCTCACCCCGCCGGTGCAGCAGTCGGCCGAGACCGGCCGCTACCTGGCGCACCACCAGTTCTCGACGAGCAACGAGAAGGACTTCTACAACTTCACCGAGTCCGACTACCACCACAACCAGGACTTCGCGAAGAAGGCCGACGCGAAGGACGCCTCCTCGCTGCTGAACGACGACTTCAACACCGGCGTCGACGGCATCTCCGAGAACGACCGCGCACGCATCGCCGCCGGCGTCCTGGACCCGGCCGAGCTCGCCACCGCCGCCAAGGCACACACCGACAACGCGAGCGACCTGACCCACTACGCGCAGCAGGTCAGCGGGGGCGACACGAAGGCGGCCGCGACCGCCGACCAACTGCTCGCGCTGGGCGAACCGGGCCTGCAGTTCTTCAGGTGGTTCTACCGGGCCTATCACCTCTACACCGGCGGCGGCGAGCCCGTCGACCAGCTCGAGAAGAGCTACCACGCCGAGCAGGGGATGAGCTTCGCCGACCTCGTCGCCGATGCCGCGCTGATGACCTCGATCTCGCAGGGCATCGACGACGAGGCGTGGAAGCTGAACAGTGCGGCGAGCACCCTCGAGTCGAGCTGGCAGGGCCGGGCGGCGGCGAATTTCGGCGCCAAGATGCAGGTGCTGTTCACCGGCGCGAACACCGTCAAGCAGGATCTGGCCGTCGTCGGCAGCGACATCAACGCGCTCGTCCAGGGCCTGCAGGAGCTGGTGATTGCCAAGGCGCAGGCGGTCAACCAGCTGTTCCTGGCCCAGCTGCCGGACCGGATCGACGGCGGGATCGCCTACACCTTCGCCAAGGTTGCGATGGGCCGGGCCGAGGATCCGGAGCGCCGGGTCGTGCTCGGCCTGCTCGGCATGGACATGACCGGACGCCACGAGTTCCTGGCCGGTGACGCCGGCAACGACTGGTCCAGCGGCGACGCCCTCAGCGACGACAGCCGCAAGGCCGCCGAGCTGGCGGCCGCCGACTGGTGCAATCAGGTGCTGGTGCCCGAGTACGACGCGCGGCAGAACGCCCTCAACTCGATCAACACCAAGACCACCTCGCTGATCCAGAAGGGCTTCGCCGAGTTCACCGGGCAGCTGCAGCACATCGCCGACCCGTTCGCCGGCATGGACGGCGCGCACGGCACCGCTCCGGCGGGCAGCACCGGCGGTGGCGCCGGCAGTCCCGGCGGCGCCGGCGGTGGCGGCTTTCCTGGCGGTGGCGGCGGCATTCCTGGCGGCGGCCCGACCATCCCCACCGCGACCCCGAACATCGCGACGGGGACCCCTACCGTTCCGGCCGGGCTCACCACCCCGCAGGGGACGCCGAGCACCTCGAGCGGCTTCGGGCTGCCCGGCGGCGCTCCCGCCGCCGGCACCACCCGGCCGGCCGGCCTGCCCCCGGGTGCCACCTGGATCCCGTCCGGCGTGCCCCTGCCCCACGGCTGGAGCCAGGACCCCTCGACCGGCCAGGCGGTGCCGCAGGGCTGGTCGGGCGACCCGTCCACCGCACTGTCCGGCCCCGGGGTGGTCGATCCCCGGCAGGACATCCACCAGAACAAGGACGGCTCGGTCAGCCTCGGCCGCGACCGCGGCCTGACGATCAGCCCGGAGCACGGCAAGAAGGGCGTCTTCACGCTGCGGGACACCGGCGCCGACGGGATCGCGCACACCTACCGCGTCCACTTCGACGAGCACGGCAATCCGGTCGTCACCGAAGCGACCCCGCATGGCTTGCCGGCAATGAACACCAGCGGCCTGACCCGGCCCGGCGGCACCGTGCCGCAGCACCTGACCGGCGTCGGCGGTGGCGGTGGCGGCGGAGCGGGTGTCGGGGGAGCGGGTGTCGGAGGTGGCGCGAACCTCGGCGGTGGTTCCGGCGGTGTCGGCAGTGTCGGTGTCGGCGGGACGGCCGGTGTGGCCGCGGCGCACCGCGGCGGCAGCCAACTCGCCGACGGCACCCACGTCGGGGCCGACAACACGACCGCCAACGCGATGAGCGGTTCGGCCGCGGCGTCGCCGGCCTCCCCGGTCGCCGGGGCGGCGGCGGGCGATCAGGCTCACGGCGGGCAGGGCAGTGGCCTCGGCGGCGTCCCGTTCGGTGGGGGCGGCGCCCGTGGGGGAGCGGGCGCTCAGGAGCAGGAGTCGGCCCGCCGTTACGCGCAGCGCGGCGACCTGGTCGGCGAGGAGGACCTCGAGGAATGGCAGCGGATGGGCCCTGTCATCGGCGAGCAGTGATCGGCGATGACTGAGCCGGCGAGCAGGATGGCCGCGGTGATGCAGGACCTCGTGTCCGGCGCCCGGTCGGCGCGCGACGGGGTGTTCAACACCCTCGACGCGGTCGGGCGCCAGACGCGGGCGGCCAACGCCGCGCTCGTCGAGCACGTGCGTGGGCTCACGCTCACCCGTGCGCCGGACCCGCCCGAGCAGCCGGTCGAGCCGGAGCGAGACACTCGCTTCGACCCCGAGGACGAGTGGGAGCTTCCGGTCCGCCGGACCGAGCCCGGCCCGGCCGCCACGGCGGCTGCGCCCCGCGACGACACCGACGACGACGAGTTCTCCCAGACCTGGCTGCGCTGAGCCACCGACCGCCACTCAACCGACGAATCATCGAGAGGATCCGATCGTGACCGCTGCCCGGGACGAGGTGGCACCGCTGGCTGCCGCGCGTGAGCGAAGCCGCGCGCAGGTGGCGCAGTACCACCAGATCCGGGAGGTGCTCGAGAAGTTGCGCGTGCGGGCAAGCTCCACCGACCGCAGCGTGAGTGTCGAGCTCGCCGCGGGCGGCGCGATCGTCGACCTCAAGCTGACCAGCCAGGCGATGGCCAAGACGCCCGAGACGCTCGCGAGCACGATCCTGGAGGCGATCCGTTCCGGGCTCGCCGAGGTCGCCGAGCGCACCAGCGCCGAGGTCGCGCCCCTGACCGGGCGCCGCGTCGACGTCGGCGCGATCGCGCAGGGCAGGCTCCCGAGCCTGTCCGGCGCGACCGCATCCGAGGCAGCGGCCCCGGCTGATTCGGCTGATCCGGCCGCCCCGGCGTCCGGCACGCCCGGCACGCCCGGCGGTCGATTCTCCCCCGAAGAGGAATGACATGACCTGCAATCACTTCCACGTCACGACCGCGGCGTTGCGCTCGGTCGCCGGCGGCCTGGGCGAGCACGCCGACACCGCCGGCGCGATAGCCGGCAAGGCGCGTGCGGCCGAGGTCGACACCATCTCCTGGGGCGCGCTCGGTCTCGGCCTGGGGCTCCACGACGGCTACGCCTCCGCGCGCACGAGCGCCGATCGCAGCATCGGCGAGGTGCAGGCCTTCCTCACCGCGGCCCGCACCGCGGTCGAGGCGAGCGCGCGCGACTACGACGCCGCCGACGAAGCGGCCGCGGGGCTGTTCTCCGGCATCAGCTCGACGACCGACGGTGGCTCATGAGCGCCGGGGACGGCCTCGCCGTCGGCGTCAAGGGCTATGAGTCGGGCAAGTCGCTCGGCAAGGACATCGGCGAGGGGAACCTGCTCGCGGCCGGCAAGGACGTCTGGGACATCGGCGGCCTGGCCAAGGATGTGTCCGCGTTCGTCGGCGGCCACTCCGGCGCGGCGCTCGGCGATCCGCTCGAGGCGCTGATCGAGGCCGGGTTGAGCTTCCTGATCGACCTGGTCGCGCCGTTGAAGCAGGCCCTCGACCTGGTCACCGGCGATCCGGACGGTCTCAACGCCAAGGCCGACCAGTGGAACGAGGTCGGGGCGAGCCTGCGCGAGCTGGGTCCCGCGGTCGGTCAGGACGCGGCCCGGACGCAGGGCAGCTGGGCCGGCGCCGCAGGCGATGCCTTCCGGGCCAAGATCGCGGCCTTCGAGCACGGCGTCGCGAGCGTGGCGGGCCAGGCCGATCACGTCGCCGACGTGCTGCGGGTCAGCGCCACCCTGATGGACGGCGCGCAGGGATTGATCAAGAGCATCATCGCGAGCTGGGTCGAGTACGCGATCCTGACCGAGGCGGCCGCCGCGGCGTCGGCGTTGTTCACCTTCGGCGCGAGCGAGGCCGCGGGCCAGGCCGCAGTCGCCGGCGAGGCGGCGATGGCCTGTGGGCAGGGAGCCGAGACCGTCGGGCAGACCTCGTCCATGCTCGAGCGCGTCGCGAGCATGATCCGCCACGTCGAGGGCGAGTTCAGCACGCTGGCGCAGGCCGTCCAGGAGCAGGCCACCGCCCTGCGCCAGGCCGAAGGGGCCCTGCGCTCGGCCTCGGACGTGTTCGCGCAGACCGGCCGCAACGCCGCGCGAAAGGCCCTCGACGAAGGCATCTCGAAGGCCGTCAAGAACGCCGGCATCGACACCGCCATCGGAGTCGGCGACGACACGATCAAGGGTGGCCGGACCGGCAACCGTGACGGGCACGAGTCGCAACGCCGGATCGACGGCGACCTCACCCTCGGAGGAAGCTGATCATGACCGAGACCAGGTCCGGGATCGGTGTCGACTGGGTGTCGCTGTCCACCCCGGAGTTCGTGGCCTGGACCAGGGCGCGTGGCCTGGCGCTGCCGTTCCCGCTGGGCAGCGGCGCGCTCGGCTTCGTCCCCGGCCCGGACCGTGACCAGCTCACCCGCCTGCTCGCCGAACGCGAACTGACCGACTCGCCGGTGCTCGCGGCGACGGCGTCGGCCTTCAGCGCACCGCGTCTGTCGGTCTACGCCGTGCGGGCGAGGGTCCCCGACGCCGACGAGACGAAGTTCTTCTCTGTCGCGAGCCGCGACGATCGCGCGGTACTGCTGCTGCTCGACGCGCAGAAGGTGGCCGTTCGTGAGATCGCCGATACCGAGCTCGCCGCCGGGGTGGTCGGCGCGCTGCCACCGCTGACACCGTTGCGCTGCGAGCCGTGCGAGGTGAGCGTGGCGGGGCTGCGCGACCTCGATGCCGCGATCGAGTCCGGTGCGAGCGCTCGCACCTTGCGCGCGCAGATGTCGCACCTCGGCCTCACCGAGGACCTCATCCTGCTGCGAGAACGGGTCGGCAACGCGGCGGCGACCTCGGGGGCGCTCGGCGCGATGGCCTACGGCGGGCCGGACGAGCCGCCGCGCCACTCGGCGCGTTCGGCGACCTGGCGCGAGTACGACGCCGGGACGCTGCTGCAGGTCGAGCGCGGTCGGCGCCAGGGCCAGCCGGTGGTGTTACTGACCGGCGCGGGCCCGGACGCGCTGTTCCGCGCCGCGGTCGACGCGGTCGCGAGTTGCTACGAGACGGGGGGATGAGACTTCTGTGAGGTTTTCGGGAAGAACTGCACGGACGATGTGTCCTACGATCAAGACGAATCGCGCCCAAATCACATCGATTGGGGCGCAACGACACGGTCGGACGGCGCAGCTGCGCCTGGCCGTAGGGGGAGCGCGGTGAGCAACGACTACAGCAGCTGGGATCTCAAGACGCTCAAGCTGGAGATCGAGAACGCCGACATCAGCTGGCTCGACCAGTCCGCGCGCCAGTTCGACGAAGGCTCCCGGGCCTGCGCCCAGGCCGCCGACGACTTCATGAATCAGGTCAAGTCGCTCGGCGCCGCGTGGGAGGGCCCGGCGGCCAGTGCAGCGGTAGCCGACGCGCAGACCACCCATCAGCAGTTCACCCAGATGCACTCGGCCTCGACCGCCTCGTCGTCGGCGTCGAAGTCCTACTACGAGCAGGCCAAGGCCGACCAGGCCAAATCGCGGTCGATCCCGAACGTCGACGACTCGATGGGGCACGCGATCACCTCGGGCGCCCCGGGCGGCATCATCGGGATCGGCATGGCCAAGTACCAGCAGCACCAGAAGTATCAGCAGGCGCACGCCCAGGCCGTCCAGATCGCCAACCGGATGGACTCCGGCGGCACCGCGCAGGCCGACACCATGCGCTCCCAGTCCTGG
The DNA here is from genome assembly GCA_036559305.1 of Jatrophihabitans sp. Taxonomy (GTDB): domain Bacteria; phylum Actinomycetota; class Actinomycetes; order Mycobacteriales; family Jatrophihabitantaceae; genus RYN-133. The sequence continues at coordinate 49,941 of DATBTJ010000051.1, read as the reverse complement.
CCCAACGGCCCGACCAGGGCCAACACCCCGCCCTCGAGCCTGCCGCCCGTGCCGGGCTCGGGCGGCCGGTCGGGCCACATCGGCAGCCACTACAGCGGCGGTCCTCACGGCGGCGGCCCGGGCGGTGGCTACAGCACGCCGGTGGCCGGCGTTGCGATGAACTCCACCGACAACCAGATCATGACCGACGGCGTGAAGGGCCACGACACCCGCAAGCCGCCGCAGGCGATCAAGGACCCGACGCCGCCGACGCAGACCACCATCCCGACGACGACCACCCCGCAGAGCACCGACCCGGGCACCAACCCGCTGACCCCGGCGGGGCCGCCGAGTCAGGCCGTGCCGGAGACACCGAGCGGCGGCGTCGGAACGGCGGGCGGCGTGCTCGGTGGGGCCGGCCTGCTCGGCGCGGGCGCGCTCACCGGCGGCTCGCTGCTGGGGCGGGGCGCGAACGGCGCGAGCGAGGGCTTCACCGAGGGCACCGGCCGCGGCCGCTCGGGTGGGCTGGCCGAGGGCGAAAGCCGTCCCGGCACCGGCACCGGCAGCGGGTCGGGGCTCGCCGAGGGCGAGAGCACCGGCCGCGGTCGCCTCGGCAGCGGGGCCCTCGGCGAGGGCGAGGCAGGCAGCAGCCGGCTGCCCGGCGGCGGCCTGGCCCAGGAAGAACTTCCGCCCGGGCGGCGGGGCGTGCTGCGCGCGGGCGCCCCCGAGGGCTTCATGGGTGAGCCGGTGGCCGGTGAGGCCGGCCGGATGGGCGGCTACCCCGGTGGCGGCGGCGCGCGGCGCCGCGACGACGAGGAAGAGGCGCGGGTGCCGGACTACCTCGTCGAGACCGAGGACGTTTGGGGCGACGGCGTGACCGCCGCGCCCCCGGTGATCGGCGAGTAGGGAGAAACCGCGATGTTGGATGCAGGTAGCGCCGCCAGCTCGATCGGCGCGGTCGCCGGGGGGATCGAGGCCGGGATCAATGCCGACCTCGCCCTGGCAGTCGCGTCGGGCAATGGTCAGCAGCTGCGGGTCGATCTCCAGGCGCTCTACGACTACTACTTCAAGGTCAAGGCCGTCCACGAGCAGTTCCAGGCCGCGCTGAGGAACCTGCCCCAGGAGCCGTACTCGTCGCAGGTGCTCGAGGTGAGCCGCATCCAGGGCGTGACCGACTCGGTGCAGACGACGGTCGTCCAGGCTCTGGCCCCGGACATCTACAGCGGCGGGACCCTGAAGAAGTCCGCGTCGGTGGTCGCGGCGCGGCTGGCCGAACACCTGTGCAAGATCGCCGACACCTACAAGGCGTACGTGCAGGTCGACGACCAGAAGGCCTCCGAACTGCAGACCGCCGGCGATGCCGGCGCGGGCGACATCAACTACGGCGGTGGCTCGCGGGCTACCCTGCTGGCGCTGGAAGAGGCCGCGGCCGCCGCCGGCGTCGCGGTCACCGGGACGTCGTTCCTGCTCTAGTCCGGTCCCGGAAGCGGGCGGCTGCCGCTCAGTGCGAGCGGCGCCGGCCCTCGTAGTCGCGGCGGCCTTGGCGCTGGGTCCGCGCGGCCTTGGGTTCCGCGGCGGCCGGGCGGTCCCAGGACGCCGGGCTGACCGGCCGGGCGACCGTGCGGCCGATCCGGCGGTAGCGCAGGCCCGCGGCCAACCGGCCCCGCAGGCCGAGGCGACGCCCGACCTGGGTGCGCACGTTGCGGTGGCGCCGCCAGGCGTCCTCGGCGACCGCGGCGTCGATGCCCGGCGCGCTGCTGTAGGTCACCGCGTCGGCCGCGCTGCCGAGCGCGGCGGTGTCGGCGGCGACGTCCGGGCCGAACTGCTCACCCACCCGGGCGGCGACCTCGGCGCTGGTGAGGGCGGACAGGTCCGCCAGGCCGGCCTCGGCGAGCCGGTCCAGGCTCTCCTGCCACGCGCCGACCACGCGCAGGCGCGGGTCCGGCACTCTGCGCCGGCGGGCGGCGCGCAGGCGCTTGCGCGAGAGCAGCACCACCAGCAACAGGACGAGCAGCACCCCGATCGCGACGGCCAGCGCGATCACCAGCGCGTGGGTCGGTGTGGCCGTCGAGTGCGGGACCTTCCCCTTCGGCGCGACCGCGTTGCCGTTGCCGCCCTGGGTGATCAGCGCGTTCTGGCTGGGCGGCGCCGAGCTGCTCGACGGCGGCGCGGCGCCGGACTCGGTCTGCTTGGCATTGGCCGAGAACTTGGCCGGGGCGCCGTCGAGCACCACCCAGCCGACGCCGTTGACCGGGATCTCGGCCCAGGTCCAGGCGTCGGCGGTCGTGACGTCGTAGCGGCCGGCCGGGAGCCAGGCGGCTCCGCCGGTCGGTTCGACCCGGAACCCGGTGACCACCCGGGCCGGGACGCCGAGATCGCGGGCGATGAGGGCGAGCAGGGTCGCGAACTGCTCGGGGGTGCCGCTGCGGTTCGTGCCCAGGATGGAGGCCAGGACGTCGGCGAACCCGGTGCCGCCGGCGAGGTCGCCCGCCGGGCCCAGATCGGTGGATCGGCTCGGTGCCGGCGTCGGCGTCGGCTCGGCGGTAGGGGAGCGGTGCGCCGGAGTCTGCGACGCGTGGGGCGAGCGGCCCGGCAGCGGTGAATGGGTCCGGTCGCGCGGGTGGTGCTTGGCCGGCGGCTTCGACGTCGACTTCGGCGGTGCGGACGCCGACGACGACGGCGTTGCCGACACCGTCGACTTCGCGACCGCACGCGCTGCGTTGGACAGCGTGTACTTCGCCTGCAGATCGCGCTGCAGCGCCTGGAGGAACGGCAGCGCGGGCGAGGTCGGGGTGTGCGTCTCCTGCGAGAGTGCCTGGATCACCTTGTCCAGCGTCGTGCGCAGCGTTCCCGGCAGCTGGGTGTCGATCGTCGAGGTGGCGGTGTCCGGCGAGGCGGTGCGGGCCTTGAGCCGGTCGAAGGTCGTCGGCGACACCCCGGACCGCATCGTGTAGGTCGTCCCGGCCGCCAGTGGCCCGGCCGGCACGATCATGCCGCTGCCCGGGTCGATGTTCACCGCGGCCCCGGTGACCCGCTGGGCGCGGTAGACGAACGGCATCCACGGTGCCCCGGCGAGCGGGCCGGGCGCGATGCGGTACTGCTGGGTCAGCGTGCTGTGCGCCTGCAGCGCCGGGTCGGTGTCGACGGGGAGCACCCCGCCGGACGGGCGGAACGTGCGGTCGAACGACCAGCCGGCGCCGTCGTAGAAGTCGACGTTGGCGATCGAGAAGTACCCCGGCGTCGGCTTGTCGGTCGTCACCGTGAACACCGGCCGTCCGGGGTCGGTGTTGCTGCGCGGGCGTAGGCCGGACACGAAACCGACCGGGGTGAGCGGATTGGTCTGGTCGATGCTCGGCACCCGTTGCGGCTCCACGGCCCGCTTCGGGAACGCGGTGGTCCGCACGGCGAGCGCCGCGACGACGGCGATGACCAGCGTGGTGACCACGCCGACCACCAGCCCGCGCAGCGGCAGCACGCCGTCTGCCTGCGTGCTCTCTGCCGTCTGGTCCTGGCGCACCCAGGCCTGCGCGACGCGCAGCAACAGCAAGGTCACCAGCAGCGCCGCCGCCAGCAGGCTCTCGCGGGTGAGCGTGCTGGTCAGCGCGGCCCCGGCGGCGCGCTGGGTCGCGGCGTAGGACAGCCCGAACGCGATGAGGAAGCCGAGGTAGGGCAGCAGGGTGTACCAGCGACGGGCCAGGCACTCACCGGCGAGCGCCCCGGCCAGCCAGACCAGCGCGACCGGCGCCACCATCAGGCTGCGCGGGCTGACCAGCGGCAGGGCGTAGGTGAGGATCTGGGACGGCCCGTGCAGCAGGCCGTTCCAGAGAGCGTCGAAGCCGAGCGGCTCGCGCAGCACCAGCACCAGCGTGAAGACGGTGAACGCCACGGCGTCGACGAGCACGCTCAGCCACAGCCAGCGGGGTCGGATCCGCACCACGACCAGCGCCACCAGCACGCTCAGCACCGCGGCGCCGTACATCGGGGCGCCGGCGAGCGAGGTGGGGAACGACCGCAGCCACGGCGCGGCCGAGAGCAGGCTCGCGACCAGGCACAGCGGCACCATCGCGTAGGGCACGAGATCCCGGACGATGCGCTGGACGGGCGACAGCGCCGATCGCTGATCCGGTGGCGGGGTCAGCAGCGTCATCGGGTCGTCACCGCGTCAGCGCCGAGACGTTCCAGGCCGCGGCCACCTCGTCGGCGTCGCCGGCCACGATCACCCGCACGCCCGGGAACCGGACCGGCGCGGGGTTCTTGGTCTCGGTGTCCAGGCTGACCACCACCAGGCGGTCGAAGCGGCGCCGCAGCGCCGCCACGTAGGGCAGGTCGCCGGTGTCGAGCACGCCGGTGACCACGACCAGGGACGTGCCGCCCCGGGCGCGCCGCAGGGCGAGCAGCTGACCCTTGAGCTCGCCGGAGGTGTCGGGCTGCACGCCGGTCAGGTGATCGATGAGCGGGGTGACCTCACGTACCCGCGGGCCGCCGATCACGGTCGAGTCGGTCAGCCGCAGCTCGACCGGCGCCTTGTTCGCCGAACTCACCACGAGCACCGACGCGGCCACGTCCACCGCAGCCTCGAACGACTCGGCCGTGTACCGGCTGGGGCGCAGGTCGAGCAGCACGACCGTGTAGGGCTGCGAGGTGTCCACGTTGTGCCGCACGACCAGCCGTCCGGTGCGGGCCGACGAGCGCCAGTGCACCAGTCGCAGATCGTCGCCGACGACGTAGTCGCGCAGCCGGTGGAAGGTGATGTTGCCCTGCGGCGAGATGTCCGACGACGGCCCCTCGAGGTGGCGGGTGTTGCCGGTCGGCAGCGCCCGGATGTCGAGCAGCCGGGGGTAGACCCAGATCTTCTCGACGTCGCCGTAGCGGCGCGACGAGCGGCACAGCTCGAACGCGTCGCGCCGGGTCACCTCGACCGGGCCGACGTCGAAGATGCCGCGCTGCCGGGTCGGCAGCCGGTAGGTGCGTAGGCCGCGCTCGCCGCGCCGCAGCCGCGGGATGACGGTGCGGACGATGCTGGCGCCGAACGGCTGGTTCGCGACGGTGACTCCGACGGTGCGCCGGCCGCGGTTGGCGAAGGTGAGCACCGCGATCGCGGGCGACCCCTTCGGCACCCGCGGCGGCTGGATGGCCCGGTCGATCGACAGCGGCGACGGGCGCACGACCACGAGCACGGCGACCGCGACCATGGCGAGCAGGCCCAGCCCGACCAGGTCGAACGCGGTCCACTGCAGCACGAGCCCGAGCACCAGCGCCACCAGGCCGCCGATCAGCGCCGCAATCCCCGCCTTGGTCATCGCTGGGTTCCCGGTCGTCCGCGCGTCAGGACTCGGGGCCGCGCGGCACCGGGACGGTCTGCAGCGCACGCGCGATGAGCTCGGGGCCGGTGCGCCCCTGCAACTCCGCGTCCGGCTGCAGGATCACGCGGTGTGCGAGCACGATCGGCGCCATCTGCTTGACGTCCTCGGGGATGACGTAGGCCCGCCCGATCGACGCCGCGTAGGCGCGTGCCGCCCGCAGCAGGGCGAGGCTGCCGCGGGGCGAGACGCCCAGCCGCAGCTCGGACATCGAGCGCGTCGCCGCGACGATCGCCACGATGTAGTGCTCGAGCGCCGGCGCGATCTCGACGTGGCGCACCGTGTCGATCATGGACGTCATGTCGTTGGCCGACAGCACCGGCAGCAGTTGGTCGACGGTGGGGCCCATCTTCTGCGTCCGCAGCACCGCGGCCTCGGCCTCGGCGTCGGGGTAGCCGACGGTCAGCTTCATCAGGAACCGATCGAGCTGTGCCTCGGGCAGGACGTAGGTGCCCTCCATGTCGATCGGGTTCTGCGTCGCGATCACCATGAACGGCCGCGGCATCGGGTAGACGATCGCGTCGTTGGAGAGGGTGCCTTCTTCCATGACCTCGAGCAGCGCCGACTGGGTCTTCGGCGAGGCGCGGTTGATCTCGTCGGCCACGACGATGTTGGCGAAGATCGGCCCGTGCTTGAACTCGAACTCGTTGCGGCCCTGGTTGTAGATCGACACGCCGGTGACGTCGGAGGGCAACAGGTCGGGCGTGAACTGCACGCGGTTCCACGACACCGAGAGCGAGGTCGCGATCGCGCGGGCCAGCGAGGTCTTGCCGGTGCCGGGGACGTCCTCGAGCAGCAGATGCCCCTCGGCGAGCAGGCAGACGACGGCGTTGTGGATCACCTCGGGCTTGCCCTGGATGACATAGCCGATGTTGGTCGACAGTCGTTCCACCGCGCGGGCGACGTGGGCGACCGCCTCGGTTCTGGTGCTGGTCATGGCTGGCTCCTGGTCACGTCGGCGTCGGGGAGGGAGTCGTCGGCGTGGGGGTCGGGGTGGTCGGCGTGGGGGTCGGGGTCGGTTGGGGTGGCGAGCCCGACACGTTGATCGTGTACGAATCGCCGGAGCCGTCGGGACGGGTGAAGTCGATGCGCAGCGAGAAGTTCAGGCCGAGCGCTTGGGTGTCGCAGTTCGACTGCACGGTGGTCTGGCCGTTGCCGTGGTCCGGGCTGCCGCCGTTGGGCTCGGCCGAACCGCAACCCTGCACGGCGTTCTTGACGATGGTGTAGTTCCAGTTCGAACAGCCGTCGAGCTTGTCACCGTTGTTCTTGGTGTAGTCGACGGTCACGGTCGGGTTGTTCGGGTCGGAGTTCTGGTCCCAGGCGGCGGCGAAGTTCGAGCCGGACACCTGACAGGGAATGTAGCCCGGTGGCGTGCCGTCCAGCGTGTAGGTGAAGGAGTGTTGGTTCGCCGTGCCCTTGTCGTAGTAGCTGATCGTGACCTGCCAGCCGCCCTGGTTGCCGTAGAGGTTGACGCAGCCGGCCGGGTTCACGTCGACGTAGATGCCGCCGTGGGTGGGCTGCTGGCTCCCCGAACCGCAGGGCGTGCCGTTCGGGGCGGCGAGCGACTCCTGCCAGCCCTGGGTGATCTGCGCCAGGTCGCTGTCGCTGTGGTTGCCGGTGTAGCGGACGAGGGCGCTGGAGCCGTCGTGGCTGTCCCACTGCGCGCTGAAGTCGCCCTGACCGGCGTCGAGGGTGGTCGCGTGACCGAGGTCGACCGGCTCGGTCACCACGGGCGAGGACGTGCCGCCGAACACGAGCGGGGCGCTGCCATGCGCGGACTCCTTCAGCTGCACCGTCACCGTGCACGAGCCGTTGTAGGTGAGCAGATCGACCGAGGCGGTGATCGCCTCGTTGGCGGGGTCGAAGCCGTACTTGGTGAGCGGCTTGGCGCTGTTGCCGCCACCGCAGGTCAGGCTGCTGTTGGTCAGGTCGAACCGCTCGCCGCCGGCCTGGGCGCTGGACGGGCCGGACATCCGCACGACCAGCGTGCAGCTGAGGGTCACCGGGCCGTTGCCGGCCGGGCAGGACGCCTGGGCCGACAGCGCCGGCCAGCTCGCGCGGGTGGTCACGGTGGCCGGGCCGACGCTCACGGCGTCGGCCGGGTGCCGCGGGGGAGCGATGGTCGCGGTGGCTGTGTACTGCGCGCCGGCCTTGATGCCCGCGAACTGCTCGGACACCCGGTCGGTGCGCCCGTCCCAGACGACGGACTTGGTCTGCGCGCCGCCCGGTCCGGTCAGCTTGAGAGTGATGCTCGCCCCGATGCCGCCGACGTCGCGGGTCGGGTCGGCTCCGAGGTCGAGGTCGACGGTGGTGGTGGTGGTCCCGCCGAAGGTGGTGTTCGCCGGCTGCGAGGCGTGCAGCTGCAGAGCGCCGGCCAGCGGAGTGGTCCAGCTGAAGGCCGGCGCCGACGTCGCGCTCGTCGTCCCGATCGTGCCCTGCGGGCTCACGCCCTGGACCTGGAAACACATGGCCCGACCGAGCAGCGCCGTGCCGCCGGTGTAGACGTGGCTGAACGAGTGCTGGGTCGGGTCGCCGGGCACGGTGACCTTCGCCGGGGCCCCGGACAGCCCGCGTCCGTCGCAGAAGCTCGGGATGAGGTACCAGGTCGCGCTCGGCACGCAGCCCTGCGCGATGCCGCCGCAGGAGTTCCAGGACACCGTCCAGTTCCCCGAGCTGTCGGCACTGGCACGCACCCCGGTCGGTGCGGCCGGGCCTTCGGGTCCGGTGGTGACCCGGATCGGGGCGGACGTGGTGTGCTCGGTGTTGATGAAGGCCGTGACCGTCAGCTCGTACTCGGTCGCGGGGAACAGGTGCGTGAGCGTCACGCCGTCCTGGCCCTGGACGGTCACCTGCCCGGACGGCGGCGACGGTGCGTTGGACGAGAGCACCTTGATGTCGACGACGTAGGTCGAGGGGTAGCAGTCGGACGGGTCGAGCTTCTGGTAGATCCAGTTCAGGCTGATCGAGCGCGCGGCGCGGTCGCCGGCGACCAGCGTGGGCACGCGGGGCACCTGCTTGGCCACCTTGCAGTCGATCTTGTCGTTGATCGTCTGGGTGGGCTGCTTGGGCGCCTTGACGGGCTTGTGGGTCTTGCCCTTCTGCGCCTTCTGGCCCTTCGTGTGGGCGTCGGCCAGCGCCGTCGCGCCGGACGGGTCGACCTGGACGGCGGCGTGCTTGTCGATCGTGCGCGGCGCGTGCGAGCCGTCGCTGAACACGACTTCGGCCTGCAGGTTGGCACGGCTGTTGAAGATCACCCGGCCGCCGTCGGCGAGCACCTCGGTGGCGTCGAACTGCGCCTTCTCGCCGCGCTTGAGCGGGTAGCTCGCCGCGCCCGGGACCTGCTCGGCGGCGCCGGAGGCGCCGATCTGCCAGAGGCTGCCCCGCGCGGTGTCCATCGTGTAGGTGCTGCCGTCGCTGGCGGCCGGCCTCGCGAGCCGGGCGTCGGCCGGGATCGCGCGCAACGGATGGACCTGCGCGAGCGTGCCGGCCGTGGCCGGCACGCTGACCAGGCTCCAGCCGGTGCTCGAGTGGTAGAGGAACACCAGCGCGCCGTGCGCGTTGGTGGCCGGCAGGATCGTGTCCACGCCGGGTCCCGCCGACACCGGCACGCGGGTGCGGTCCGAGCCGCGGAAGACGGCGACCGAGTCCGCCGATGCGACGCCGACCGCCGCGTCGCCCGAGCTGCCCGTGCCGAGGGGGTCGCTGGTCGCCGAGGCGACCGCGGCCGGGCCGGTGACGGTGCCGCGGGCGGTCGCGGTGAGGGTGACGCCGGCGTTGCTGCCGGGCGGGACGGTGAGTTCGGTGATGCGCCGCGTCTGGCCGCCGTCCCGGGTGAGCATCCACAGCGCGCCGCCCGCGTCCGCGACGGGCACCGGATCGGTCGACACCGGCGCGGGCAGGGTCGCGTAGGCGCGGGCCTTGGTGCCCGAACGGGATCCGAACGAGGCCGAGACGGTGGCTGCCCCGACGAGGTAGACCGAGGTCGCGTCGCTGCTGCGCCGCACGATGTAGGCCGACGAGCCCGCGGGGACGGCCGTCGAGGTCGTCGGTCCGTCCGCCTTCGGCAACGGCACCCCGCCGTCGCTGGACTTGATCACGAAACCGGTGCTGTCGACCATGTTGAACTCGCCGGTGGCCGGGTCGAGCAGCAGGGTGTTGCCACCGTCGAGCGGATAGGCGTTGATGTCCTCGGGAGCCTTGGCCGACACCGCCGTGAAGGCGTTGGCTAGCCGGACGGTGGGCTTGCCGCTGGCCAGGTCGACCGCGACCGGCGAGGTGTTGTCGTCGAGGTACACCGAGCCGTAGAAGAGGTTGAACGAGCGGGCCGTGGCCGGTTTGACGAGGTAGGACACCGCCGCGATGCCGGCCGCCACGAGCACCAGCCCGCACAGCAGCGCGATGGTCTGGGTGCGCGACGGGGCGTGTCCCGCGGCCGGGTTGGGGGCGCTGGGACGAAACGCACTGCCCGCACCCTGGGGGCGGGCGCGCCGGCGTGGTCCGGCCACTGACGTTCCCCCTCAGTACGGCTCACGGATCTTCTCGGCTGCCACGCCGAACGAGACTTGACACAATTTTGACATGACCGGCGCATATCCGGAAATGTCTCGTCACATTAGGGGATGTCGATCAGGCGGGCAGTTCGCCCGGCCGCACCGCGGTCCGCCCGCGACCGGTTGAAGGCGGGTCCGGGCGGGCGACTATCCTCGGCCCAAGCGGGACACCGCCGATCAAGCGGGACAACGCTGATCACGAGACCGCGTCGAACAGCGAGGTTTTCAGCAGTGACGACAACCGCAGAGCGGCCCCCGGCCGCTTCGCCCGAGGGGTCCGGTCCCGAACCGATCGTCTCGCGCCCGTTCCCCGTGGCCGAGTTCCAGAAGGGCTCCCTGTTCAGCAGGATGCTCCGCACGACCGATCACAAGATGATCGGCCGGATGTACATGGTGACGTCGCTGATCTTCTTCGCGGTCGGCGGCGTGATGGCGCTGCTGATCCGAGGCGAGCTCGCCCGTCCCGGCATGCAGTTCCTCGCGCCGGAGCAGTACAACCAGTTGGTCACGATGCACGGCACGATCATGTTGCTGTTCTTCGCGACGCCGATCGTGTTCGCGTTCGCGAACCTGGTGCTCCCGCTGCAGATCGGCTCGCCCGACGTCGCGTTCCCGCGGTTGAACGCGTTCTCCTACTGGCTCTACCTGTTCGGCGCGCTGATGGCCGTCGGCGGTTTCCTCACCCCCGGTGGCGCGGCAGACGCCGGCTGGACGCTGTACACACCGCTGAGTAACGACGTGAACTCGCCCGGAGCCGGCACCGACCTGTGGATCATGGGTCTGGCCGTCGCGGGCCTCGGGACGATCCTCGGCGCGGTCAACATGGTGACCACGGTCATCACGCTGCGGGCGCCGGGCATGACGATGTTCCGGATGCCGATCTTCACCTGGAACATCCTGGTGACCAGTCTGCTGATCCTGCTCGCGTTCCCGATCCTGACCGCTGCCTTGCTGGTGCTGTGGATCGACCGGCACATGGGCGCGCAGGTGTTCGACGTCCAGAACAACGGCGCGATCCTCTGGCAGCACCTGTTCTGGTTCTTCGGCCACCCAGAGGTCTACATCATCGCGTTGCCGTTCTTCGGCATCATCACCGAAGTCATCCCGGTCTTCAGTCGCAAGCCGCTGTTCGGCTACAAGGGGATGGTCTTCGCCACGCTGTCGATCGCGGCGCTCTCGCTCGCGGTGTGGGCCCACCACATGTTCACCACCGGCGCGGTGCTGCTGCCGTTCTTCTCCTTCATGACGTTCCTGATCGCGGTGCCGACCGGCATCAAGTTCTTCAACTGGATCGGGTCGATGTGGCGCGGTGCGGTCACCTTCGAGACGCCGATGATCTTCGCTCTCGGCTTCCTGGTGACCTTCCTGTTCGGTGGCCTCACCGGCGTGCTGCTCGCCAGCCCGCCGCTGGACTTCCATGTGTCGGACAGCTACTTCGTGGTGGCGCACTTCCACTACGTGCTGTTCGGGACGATCGTGTTCGCCGTCTACTCGGGCATCTACTTCTGGTTCCCGAAGTTCACCGGCCGCTACCTCGACGAGAAGCTCGGGCGGGTGCACTTCTGGCTCACCTTCATCGGCTTCCACACCACCTTCCTGGTGCAGCACTGGCTCGGCGCCGAGGGCATGCCGCGCCGCTACGCCGACTACTTGCCCAGTGACGGCTTCACCACGCTGAACACGGTCTCGAGCATCGGCGCGTTCATCCTGGGCATCTCGCTGCTGCCGTTCGTCTACAACATGTACCGCAGCTACCGCTTCGGTGAGGTCGCCGACGCCGACGACCCGTGGGGTCACGGCAACTCGCTGGAGTGGGCGACCACCAGCCCGCCGCCGCGGCACAACTTCCTGTCGATCCCGCGCATCCGTTCCGAGCGGCCGGCTTTCGAGCACCACTACCCGCACCTGCTGGCGCGGCTGGAGGAAGAAGCGCACGCCGGTCGCCGCCACCCGTCCCGCGCCGAGCAGCTGGTCGGCTCCTCGGTCTCCTCGCACGGCCCGCGCGAAGGCGCGCGCGACACCGACCCCGAGTGATCGGACGACCGCCGCCGCGGCGACGGTCGCCCGACCCACTGGGGCCGGCGTGAGCAGGGACGCGTGATGCGGCCGACCCCCGTCCTTGCGACCCTGACCGGCCGAGACCGTCCCGGCGTCACCGCGGCGTTCTTCGCCGCGCTCGCCGCCCACGACGTCGACGTGCGCGACGTCGAGCAAGGCGTGATCCGCGAGCGGCTGACCCTGTCGGTGCTGGTCGACCTGCGCGGCGACTCCGCCGCGCTGCGCAAGTCGATCGCCCGCGCCGCCGAGGCGCTGGGCATGGCGTGCGAGATCGTGGTGGCCGACGACGCCGATCGGGCCGGCAGCGCCCTGTTCGCCGGCCTGAACGGCTCGCGCAGCCATGTGGTGGTCCTGGGCCACCCGCTGCGCTCGGGGGCCGTCGGGCACATCGCGCAACTGATCGCCGATACCGGCGGCAACATCGAGACCGTCAGCCAGCTCTCGACCGCGCCGGTCTCGGCGCTCGAGCTGGTGGTTCGCACGCCCGACGACGGCGGGGCCCTGCAGGCAGCGCTGGTCGAAGCCGCCCCGCACGCCGGGGTCGGCCTCGCCGTCGAGCACGTCCGGTTGCGGCGCAGTGCCAAACGCCTGGTGGCCGTCGGTCTCGGCCTGCTGGTCGAGGCGCCGGACCCGCTCGAGCGCTTGGCCGAGCACCACGGGCTCGCGGCCCAGTCGGCAGCGCTCGCCGCTCGCGCGGCCGCCGGCGAGCTCAGCCGGTCCGAGGCGCTGCGCGCGCATGCCGGCCTGCTGGCGGGGCTGCCCGCCGACCACCTCGACGCGATCCGCGATCGGGCCCGTCCGGTTCCCGGAGCGCAGCGCTTCGTGAGCACCCTGCGCCGGCTGGGCTACCAGGTCGGCGCGGTCACCACCGGTGTCGGCGCCGTGGCGCTACCGGTGCTGGGCGGACTCGGCGTCGACCTGATCGCCGGCAACGAGCTCGAGATCGTCGACGACGTGCTGACCGGCGCCCTGGTGGGTGAGATCGTCGACGACAGGACGACCGTCGACGCGCTGGCCCGCTACGCCGACCAGCAGGCGGTACCGCGCTCGCAGACCGTCGCGATCGGCGACGGACGACACGATCGCGGGTTGCTCTCGTCGGCCGGGCTCGCCGTCGCGGTGACGGCGCGGCCCGACGTGCCCTTCTTCGACGACGTGCTGTTCGTGCTCGGGATCACCGGCGACGAACGGTCCTGAGGTCAGTACCGCCCGGCGGGCTCGGTGAGCACGGCGACCCGCTTCGGCGGGATCAGCGCGGCGATCAGGCACAGCAGGAACGCCAGCCCCATCGCCCACGCCCCGAAGCTGGTGTGCTTGAGCCACGCGCCGTAGCTGGTCGGCGTGCCGCCGGTGACCTGGCTGCGCGCGGCGGGCTCGAGGGAGAACAGGTTGATCGCCCACAGGGTGATGGCGATGCCGGCGAGGGACACGATCGCGGTCAGCACCTTGAACAGCATGACCAGCCCGCCGGTCGGCAGCGACGCGATGATCGCGAGCGCGACCGCGGCGAGGATCAGCAGGTAACCGAGCCAGCTGAAATAGATCGGCGCGACGCCGAGGTGGATCAGCTTGTCCGCGCCGGGGTGGGCGTCGATGGCGTTCTGCAACTGGGTCAAGACGTCGTGCACGTTGTGGAACTTCGAGCTGGTGCTGGTGTGCGCGCCGCCGCTCACGCTGCTGTAGTTCTTGCGGTACCAGCCGAACACGAACAGCGACAAGATGCCGAGCACCGCCGCGATCACCGCGAAGACCAGCCCGGCGACGTTCGGCCGGCCCTTGGTCGTCGCGGCGGCACCGGGCGGGTACCCCTGCGGCGCGTAGTTCTGCTGCCCGTAGCCGGGCTGGTTCTGTTGCCCGTAGCCGGGCTGGTTCTGTTGCCCGTAGCCCGGCTGCCCCTGCTGGGGCGGACGCTGCTGCGGGGTGGACGGCTGCTGCTGGGGGTTGCTGGACGGTTGGCCCTGACCGGGCTCCTGGGGCTGCTGTCCGTACGGCTGCGTCATGTTCGTCGACGCTATCGGACCGATCGGCGATCTCACAGCATCAACCGCGTGGCGTAACCGGCTCGAACGTCGCGATCAGCTGCGTTTGGGACCCACCAGGGCGCCGATCCCCATGAGCAGGAACCCGAGCACCGCGAGGTAGAAGCCTACGTTGACGTGCTTGAAGTAGTCGAAATAGCCCACCGTGCTGGACGAGGTGAGCTTGACCGCGAGGAAGGTGAACGCGATCGCCGCCGCGGCGAGCACGGCGCCGAGCGCGCGCAGCGGACCCGACGCCGGCGAGGGCAGGTTGGCGGCCACCGCGACGACGAGCCCGACGACGGCCAGGGTCCAGGCCAGCCAGCCGAAGTAGGCGCCGGCGACCCCGGCCGCGTTGGTGTTGTTGCTCAGGGTGCTGCTGAGGTCACTGAAGCTCGCCGACACCCCGCCCTGCTTGAACCACGTCACCGCGGTGAGCGCGATGATCAGCAGGATGAAGCCGATGCCGGCGAGGGTCGCGCCGACCACGCCGAACTGCGCCCCGCTGCCGACCGGCGCGCCGTAGGCGTTCGCGTACTGCTCGCCGCGCCGGCCCTGCGGCGGGCGCTGCTGCGGCGGGTAGCCCTGTTGCTGGGGGTAGCCCTGTTGCTGGGGGTAGCCCGGTTGTCCGTAGGACTCGTCGCGATAGGGGCTGCCGAACCGGGTGGTCGGCTGCCCGTCGTCCGGGGGTGGGCCGTACGTCATGTCTCGACCGTAGCCGTCCGGGTCCTCAGTCGGCCACGACCGGCTCGCCGACCAGGCTCACGCCCGCTGCCGCGAGCTGCACGAGTGCCGCGTCGACGGTCGATCTGGCGACGCCCGCGGTGAGATCGAGGCGGACCGTGGCCGCGAAACCCTGCGCGGCGGCGTCCAGCGCAGTTGCGCGGACACAGTGGTCGGTGGCGATCCCGACGACCTCGACGTCGGTGACATCGCGATCGCGCAGCCAGTCACCGAGCAGGACACCGTCGCTGCGTGCCTCGAAGCCCGAATAGGCCGCGGCGTACTCGCCCTTGTCGAAGACCGCCTCCAGCGCGTCCGTCGCCAGCTCGGGGTGCAGGTCGACACCGCCGGTGCCGACCACACAATGCCGCGGCCAGCTGTCGACGAAGTCGGGGTGGGCCGAGAAGTGCGTGCCGGGGTCGATGTGATGGTCGCGGGTCGCGACGGCGTGGTCGAAGTCGCGCTCGGCGAGGCGGGCCGAGATCGCGCGGGCGACGCCGGCGCCGCCCGCGACGGCGAGCGAGCCGCCCTCGCAGAAGTCGTTCTGCACGTCGACGACGATGACTGCACGCATGGGCCGAGGCTACGGGTCAGCCCAGGCGGGTCGGGATGGCCGCCTCGCCGCGAGAGAGCTTGAGCCCGTCCCACGGCAGGGTCACCGCCGCCGCCCGCAGCCGCTCGCGGGCGTGTGCCAGCCCGTCCACCTCGACCACCGGCTCGCCGGCCGTGATCAGCGGCACCTGCAGCAACCGCTCGCCGGGACCCGGGCGGGGCGCCTCGCCGGCGACGACGATCTCCTCGACCGCGGTGCCGCTGGCGCGGTGCGCCCGCAGCGCCGTCTTGCGTCCGCCCTGGCTCTGCTTGTGCTCCGACCGCTTGGACACCGGCCGGCCGTCCACCTCGACGAGTTTGTAGACCATGTTGGCGGTCGGCTCGCCGGACCCGGTCACCACCGACGTCCCGACGCCGTAGGCGTCGACCGGGGCCGCGGCCAGCGCCGCGATCGCGAACTCGTCCAGGTCGCCGCTGACGACGATCTGGGTCTTGGTCGCGCCGAGACCGTCCAACTGCTCGCGCGCATGGCGGGCCATCACGCCGAGGTCGCCGGAATCGATGCGCACCGCCCCCAGGTCCGGGCCGGCCACGGCGACGGCGTGCTCGATCCCGCGGGCGATGTCGTAGGTGTCGACGAGCAGCGTGGTGTCCGAGCCCATCGTGGCCAGCTGCGCGCGGAAGGCGTCCTGCTCGTCGTCGTGCAGCAGCGTGAACGCGTGCGCCGCCGTCCCGGCCGTGGGGACGCCGTAGTGGCGCGCCGCGGCGAGGTTGGACGTCGAGGCGAAGCCGGCCAGGTAGGCGGCCCGCGCCGCGGCCACCGCCGCCTGCTCGTGGGTGCGGCGCGACCCCATCTCGATGATCGGCCGCTCGCCCGCCGCGGACACCATGCGTGCCGCCGCGGACGCGATCGCGCAGTCGTGGTTGAGGATCGACAGCACCACCGTCTCCAGCACGACAGCCTCGGCGAAGCTGGCCGAGACGGTGAGCACGGGGGAGTAGGGGAAGTAGAGCTCTCCTTCGGCGTAGCCGACCACGTCACCGCGGAACCGGTAGCCGGCCAGGTAGTCGACGCACTCCTCGTCGACGATCTCGTTGGTGCGCAGGAACTCGAGCGTGTCGGCGTCGAAGGTGAAGTCGCGGATCGCCTCGAGCACCCGGCCGGTGCCGGCGACGACGCCGTAGCGCCGCCCGTCCGGCAGGCGGCGGGCGAACACCTCGAACACGCACTGCCGGCCGGCCGAGCCGTCCCGCAGGGCCGAGCCGAGCATCGTCAGCTCGTAGCGGTCGGTGAACAGCGCGGAGGTTGCGGGAGGCACGGCCACGTGGCGATCGTGTCACGATGGGGTCATGGCCGGCACGATCGCACCCGAGCGCAGCGCGGGCGTCGAGGAGGTCACCGAATCGCAGGTGACCCCTGACCTGCCGTGGATCACCGTCGTCTGGAACGACCCGATCAATCTCATGACCTACGTCACCCATGTCTTCATGACGGTGTTCGGCTACGACAAGGCCAAGGCCGAGAAGCTGATGCTCGACGTGCACCGCAAGGGCAAGGCGGTGGTGTCCCACGGCACCCGCGAGCGCATGGAACTCGACGTCAACACCCTGCACGGGTACGGCCTGTGGGCGACGCTGCAGAAGAACGACTGACGGATGAAAGTCACCCGACAGGGCTCCGCGGTGCGGGTGCGGCTGCAACTGCCCGAGGCGCATCTGCTCGACCAGTTGCTCGCCGAACTGGACGGCGTGCTCACCCCGGACGCCCTGCCGCCGTCGGACCCGGTGCGGCAGCGGCTCTATCCGCCGGCCTACGGCGACGACGCCGATGCCGCCGCCTTCCGCGAGCTCACCGAGGCCGGCCTGGGGCAGGACCGCTCGGAACGCCTCGAGCACTGCCGCGCCGAGCTGCGCAAGGCGCGGTCGATCCTGCGCACCGACCTCGTGCTCGCGCCGGAGGCCGCGGACCGCTGGATCCGCGTCCTGAACGACGCCCGGCTGACGATCGGGACCCGGTTGGAGATCTCCGAGGACGACGACGGCCGCCTCGACGCAGCCGACCCCGACGTGCAGGACCGGGCGCGCTACGTGTGGCTCACCGCGCTGCAGGACCTGCTCGTCACGAGCCTGATGGGCGCGGCGGGCGACGGGTAGGCGTCCCCGTAAACTCGGGGCCATGTTGCGGATCGACCGGCAGACGCGCGATGCGATCGTTGCGCACGCCCGCCGCGATCACCCGGACGAGGCCTGCGGCGTGGTCGCCGGGCCGGCCGGCTCCGACCGTCCGCTGCGGTTCGTCCCGATGCTGAACGCGGCGCGCTCACCCACGTTCTACGAGTTCGACTCCGCGGACCTGCTCCAGCTGTACAAGGAGATGGACGCCAACGACGAGGAACCGGTCGTGGTCTACCACTCGCACACCGCGACCGAGGCCTATCCGTCGCGTACCGACGTCTCTTACGCGTCCGAACCGAACGCGCACTACGTGCTGGTGTCGACCCGGTCCGAGCAGGACGAGTTCCGCTCGTTCCGCATCGTCGACGGCGCGGTCACCGAGGAACCGGTCGAGGTGCTCGATGCGTGAGATCCAGATCGAACGCGTGCTGCTCGGCCATCGTGGCGCCGACCTCTATTACGGCTGTCGCTGAATAACTGCGCGCCGTCGCGCGTTCACTCCTGTTGAGAACCACCCACCGAGGAGCACTGTCACCATGGCCATCGAGGTCAAGATCCCGACCATCCTGCGCAGCTACACCGGCGGCGAGAAGTCCGTCGAGGCGAAGGGCGACACGCTGTCCGCCGTCATCGACGACCTGGACGCCAACCACACCGGCCTCAAGGGCCGGCTCATCACCGACGAGGGCGCCCTGCACCGCTTCGTCAACGTCTACGTCAACGACGAGGACGTGCGGTTCACCGGCTCGCTCGACACGACCGTCAAGGACGGCGACAGCGTCACGATCCTGCCTGCCGTCGCCGGCGGCTGATGACAACCGCAGTGAACACCGGCCTTCGCTTCGCGGGGCCACGTCGACCGCGGCGGGAGCGCTAGCCGTGCGATACGAGTCCCTGATCGAGGCGACGGGGGACACCCCGCTCGTCGGGTTGCCGCACCTGTCGCCGCGCTGGGAGGGCGAGTTCCCCGTCCGGCTGTGGGCCAAGCTCGAGGACCGCAACCCGACCGGCTCGATCAAGGACCGCGCCGCGCTCGCCATGGTGCGCGCGGCCGAGGCGGACGGGCGGCTGACCCCCGGGTGCACCATCCTCGAACCGACTTCGGGCAACACCGGCATCTCGCTGGCGATGGTCGCGAAGCTGCGCGGCTACGGGCTGGTGTGCGTGATGCCCGAGAACACCTCGATCGAGCGGCGCCAGCTGCTGGAGATGTTCGGCGCGCGCATCATCTCCTCGCCCGCCGCGGGCGGGTCGAACCAGGCCGTGGCGACCGCCAAGCAGCTGGCCGAGCAGTATCCCGACTGGGTGATGCTCTACCAGTACGGCAACCCGGCCAACGCGCAGGCGCACTACGAGGGCACCGGCCCGGAGCTGCTGCGCGACCTGCCGACGATCACGCACTTCGTCGCCGGCCTCGGCACCACCGGCACCTTGATGGGCACCGGGCGCTACCTGCGTGAGAAGGCGCCGGACGTCCAGGTCATCGCGGCCGAGCCGCGCTACGGCGAGCTGGTGTACGGGCTGCGCAACATCGACGAGGGCTTCGTCCCGGAGCTCTACGACGACACCGTGCTCACCCGCAGGTTCTCGGTGACCTCCTACGACGCGCTGCGCCGCACCCGCGACCTCATCGAGCAGGAGGGGATCTTCGCCGGCATCTCGACCGGGGCGATCCTGCACGCCGCGCTCTCGATCGCCGACCGGATCGCGGCAGGCGAGGACGAGCGCGCCGACATCGCGTTCGTGGTCTGCGACGGCGGCTGGAAGTACCTGTCCACCGGCGCCTACTCCGGGTCGCTGCAGCAGGCTGCCGAGCGCCTCGAGGGCCAGCTCTGGGCCTGACCTGACCCGCCGTCAAGCGCGCCGCGGGC
Organism: Jatrophihabitans sp.; assembly: GCA_036559305.1. Lineage (GTDB taxonomy): Bacteria > Actinomycetota > Actinomycetes > Mycobacteriales > Jatrophihabitantaceae > RYN-133. The sequence goes on along the minus strand of DATBTJ010000051.1, from coordinate 30,655 downwards.
GGGCCCGCGCTTCGCTCGGGGCCGCGCCTCGGTTGCGCCGCTCTCGCCGCCGCTCGAGCCGGGTGCGGGGTCGCTGCGCGCGACTTTGCATTCGGCACCGTCGTGCTTCGGGGATGTTCGGCGCCGTTCAGCGACGTTGCCGAATGCAATGTGGCCCGGGAACATCGCGGCGGGGCCGCCCGTGATCGTGACCGCCGGCTGTGGGTTTGCCGGCGTGGGAAACCTCCGGACGGCCGGCGCGCGAACATGAGTGTGTGAGGCGTTACGGTGCTCGTTCCGGCGCAGCCCTGGCCGGGCTGGTCAGCGCCGCGGTGGCGGTCGGCGTGGGCGAGCTGGTGGCGGCGTTCGTGCGTCCGGCCGCAGCGCCGGTCATCGCGGTCGGCAACACGGTCATCCTGCTCACGCCCGAAGGGGCCAAGCGCGCCGCGATCGGCAGCGCCGGGACCAACGACAAGACCTTCCTGCTGTTCGGTATCTACCTGCTGCTCGCCGTGTTCGGGCTGGTCGTCGGTGACCTCGCTGCGCGCCGGCTGCGCTACGGCCTGATCGGGATCGGCGTGTTCGCCGCGTTCGGGGTGTTCTGCGCGCTGTACGCCCGCGCGAGCCGGCCCACCGACATCGTCCCGACCATCGTCGGAGCGATCGCCGCGGCGGCGACGCTGGTGCTGCTGATCCGGCGGCTGCGCGACAGCGAGCCGCCCGCGGGTGCGGTCGAGCGGCGCACCTTCCTGCTCGGTGGGGCGGCGGCCGCGGGGGTGGCGGCGGTCGCCGGGTTCGGCGGACGTGCCCTGCAACACGCCCGCTACGACGTCGCCGCCGAGCGCAACACGGTCGCGCTGCCGGGCCGGCGGCACACCGCGGCCGTTCCGGCCGGCGCCGAGCTGGGCAAGAGCGGCCAGCCGTGGGCCACGCCCAGCAGCGACTTCTACCGCATCGACACGGCGCTGTCGGTCCCGCAGCTGAGCAGCCACGACTGGCAGCTGCGCATCCACGGCCTGGTCGACCGGCCGTTGACCCTCAGCTATGCCGAGGTGCTGAAACGTCCGATGATCGAGCGCTGGATCACGCTGTGCTGCGTGTCCAACCCGGTCGGCGGCCCGCTCGTCGGCAATGCCTACTGGCAGGGCACCCGGCTGGCCGACCTGCTGCGCGAGGCCGGTGTCCACCACGACAGCGACCAGCTGCTGCTCACGTCCTCCGACGGCATGACGATCGGGGCCCCGACGAAGGTCGTGATGGACGGCCGGGACGCCCTGCTCGCGATCGGCATGAACGGCGCCCCGCTGCCGGTCGAGCACGGCTATCCCGCCCGCATCGTGGTGCCCGGCCTCTACGGCTACGTGTCGGCGTGCAAATGGGTCGTCGACATCAAGGCCACCACGTTCGCCGCCGAGCAGGCGTACTGGCCGCAGGGCGGCTGGACGTCCGGGCAGCTCGAGACCGGCATCCACCTGCAGGCGCGCATCGACACCCCGCGCTCCGGACGCACCGTGCCGGCCGGACGTCCGGTCGCGATCGCCGGTGTCGCCTGGGACCAGCACGTCGGCGTGTCGAGCGTCGAGGTGCAGGTCGACGACGGCCCGTGGCAGCGTGCGCGGCTCGCCACGGTGCCCTCGACCGACACCTGGCGCCAGTGGGTGCTGTCCTGGACCCCGCCGCGCGCCGGCAGCTACCGCGTCCGGGTCCGCGCCGTAGACGGCCACGGCCAGGTGCAGCCCGAGCAGCGCGTGCCGGTGTTCCCGTCCGGCGCGACCGGCTGGGACACCGTCACCGTCCGGGCGACGAGCACCTGAGGCCCCTTACCCTCGTCGGGTGACCTCGCGGCAACCGTTCACCCTGCCGTTCCGGCGCAGCCGCGCCGGAACGACCGAGCCGCGCTTCGACCCGACGAGCTGGACGGGCGCGTTGCTCGTCATCGGCGCACTCGCCGTCGCGCTCTACGTCGTGCAGTACCTCAACGCCGCGGACGACTACGGGTGGAACCGGTTCGGGCTGCGCCCCCGCGCGGTGGACGGGCTCTGGGGCGTGCTCACCCAGCCGTTCCTGCACACCAGCTGGTCCCACCTGCTCGCCAACACCGTGCCGCTGCTCGGCATCGGCTGGGTGCTGCTGCTGTCCGGCGTACGGGTGTTCCTGTTCGTCACCGCCTGCGTGGTCGTGCTCGGCGACCTGCTCACCTGGCTGGTCGCGCCGTCTGGGCAGATCATCGTCGGCGCGAGCGCCATGGTCTTCGGCTGGCTGGGCTACCTGCTCGCCCGCGCGTTCTTCTCCCGGCGCCTGAAGTGGATCGCGGTCGCCGTCTTGTTGCTGATCTTCTTCAGCACGCTGCTCGGCGGGTTGCTGCCGAGCTCCGACTCGAACGTCTCGTGGCAGTCGCACCTCTGCGGCGCGGTGGTCGGCGTGGCCGTCGCCTGGGTGCTGCACCCCCGTGCCGGCACGACCGGACGACCGGCGCGGCCCGCGCCCGTACGCTGAGGCCCGTGTTCCCTCCCGACGCGGACGCCGCCATCGGCATGATCGATTCCGGCGTCGGCGGGCTCACCGTCGCCCGCGCCGTGCTCGACCAGTTGCCGCACGAGGCGCTGCACTACGTCGGCGACACCCGCAACAGCCCGTACGGACCGAAGCCGCTCGCCGAGGTGCGCAGGCACACGCTGGCGCTGCTGGACGAGCTGGTCGACTCCGGCGTCAAGGCGCTGGTGATCGCCTGCAACAGCGCCTCGGCGGCCAGCCTCACCGCCGCCCGCGAGCGCTACGACGTCCCGGTCGTCGACGTCATCGGTCCCGCCGTGCGGCGCGCGGTCGCCGCCACCCGCACCGGGCGGATCGGCGTGATCGGCACGATCGCCACCATCACCAGCGGCGAGTACGACCGCGAGTTCGCCGAGAACTACGGCATCACGGTGGCCTCGGCGGCCTGCCCGCGCTTCGCCGAATTCGTCGAGCGCGGGGTCACCAGCGGTCGGCAGCTGCTCGGGCTGGCCGAGTCCTACCTCGCGCCGCTGACCGCCGCCGACGTCGACACCCTGGTGCTCGGCTGCACCCACTACCCGCTGTTGACGGGGCTGCTGTCGGTCGTCATGGGCGACTCGGTGACACTGGTGTCCAGCGCCGAGGAAACGGCGAAGGAGGTGTACCGGGTGCTGACCGACCGCGAGCTGTTGCGGCCCGACGAGGCGCCCGCGCCCGAGCACGTCTTCCGGGCCACCGGCGAGTCGCGCACCTTCACCCGGCTGAGCCACCGCTTCCTCGGTCCCCAACTGGCACCGGTGCCCGATCCGGCACCCGTCCTCGGAGGTATTCGGTGAAGGTCACCGTCCTGGGTTGTTCCGGCAGCCTGCCCGGCCCCGACTCGCCCGCCTCGGGCTACCTCATCGAGGAGGACGGCTACCGGCTCGTGCTCGATCTCGGGCACGGGGCCTTCGGGGCGCTGCAGCGCTACGTCGCGCCGACCGACGTCGACGCGATGATCATCACGCACCTGCACGCCGACCATTGCATCGACCTGACCGCCTACGTCGTCGCGCTGCGCTACGGGGGCGAGGGCTACCGCTCCAACGGCCCCGAGTCGCGGATCCCGCTGATCGGGCCGTCCGGCACGCGCGACCGGATCGGCGCGGCCTACGACCCGCTGGCCCGCAAGCTCGGCCTGCAGGAGCTGTTCGGATTCTCGACCCCGGCCTCCGGTGAGCTGGGCCCGTTCGCCCTGTCCTTCGCGACGGTCAACCACCCGATCCCGACCTCGGCCGTACGCATCACGGCGGGTGACCGGTCGCTGGTGTACTCCGCCGATACCGGCGAGAGCCCGGCGCTTGTTTCGCTCGCCCACGGCGCCGACCTGTTCCTGTGCGAGGCCACCTTCGGCCCGGACGACGAGTACGTGCCCGACCTGCACCTGACCGGGCGGCAGGCCGGCGAGCACGCCGACAAGGCCGGGGTCGACCGGCTCGTGGTCACGCACGTCCCGCCGTGGACCTCGCGCGAGGTGCAGGCGCAAGAGGCCGCCGAGACCTTCCACGGGGTGGTCGAGGTCGCCACCGCCGGAGCGGAGTTGTGGGTGTAGGCATCGCCCGGCACCTGCTGCGGGCCAAGGACCTCGCGGACTGGCGCTACAGCGAGCCGCTGGGTGTCGACGACCTGGCCCGTGCGGCCGGCCTCTCACGCGCCTACTTCAGCCGCGCCTTCCGCGCCGCCTTCGGCGAGTCGCCACACGCCTACCTGCTCACCCGGCGCCTCGAGCGAGCGGCCGCACTGCTGCGCTCCACCGACCGCTCGGTCGCCGACATCTGCATCGCGGTGGGGCTGGAGAGCGTCGGCTCGTTCACGTCCAGTTTCAAGCGCACCTACGGGCGGACCCCGACGGCCTACCGCGCGAGCTTCCCCCCGGCGCGGATCTACGTGCGCGTCCCGGAATGCGTCCTGCGGGCCTACGGACGGCCCGCGCGAGACAGCACGTTTGGAGAAGACGGGGCGCGCGAGGCGTCGTTAGCGTCCTTGCCATGACGACACGAATCGCCACCTCACAGCTGTGGCAACTCGACCAGGACGCCGCCGTGGACTTCTACACCCGCAAGGTCGGGTGGGAGATCCGCGAGGACGTCACACTGCCCGAGATGGGCAACTTCCGGTGGGTGACGGTGGCGCCGCCCGGCGGCCAGGACACCCAGGTCGTGCTGATGGCCGTCCCGGGCCCGCCGGTCATGCCGGCCGAGGTCGCCGACCGGGTTCGCGAGCTGACCGCACTCGGGTTCGCCGGAACCGTGTTCCTCGAGACCGACGACGTGCAGAAGGTCTATGAGGAGCTCTCGGCGCGCGGGGTCGAGTTCACCGGGCCGCCGGAGCAGCAGCCCTACGGTCTGGACTGCGCGTTCCGCGATCCGTCCGGCAACAACATCCGGATCGCGCAGCGCAGCGAGACGTAGCCCACGCTCAGATGGTCATCGGCCCCGACGCGTCCCGGTAGACTCGGAATCTCATGCGACGCGCGACCACATCGGCGCGTCGGGCTCGGACCGCTCACACCAGGTGATTCTCGGGACGTGCCGCTGTTCCCGAAGGAATCCTCGTGACAACCAGTTCTGCGCGCGGTGCTGCCGCGCGCCGTCGTCCTGCCCACCACACCAACCGCCCGACGCAGGCCCGTCAGCCTCGCCCGGCCCGCAACACCCGCCCGGTCCGTCCGCACGACTCGATCTGGGACGAGCTGCCGGTCCAGGTCGTCCAGAGCGAGAACCTGCCGAGCTTCGGCGAGCTGGGCCTGCCCAAGCGCATCGTCGACGTCCTCGAGCGGCGCGGCATCGCGACGCCGTTCCCGATCCAGGCGGCCACGGTGCCGGACATCCTGGCCGGTCGCGACCTGCTCGGGCGAGCCGCAACGGGCGCGGGCAAGACGCTCGCGTTCGGCCTGCCGCTGCTCGCCGGGCTGGACACCAACGGCTCGGCCGCCCGCCGGCCGCGCGCGCTGGTGCTCGTCCCGACCCGCGAGCTCGCCATGCAGGTGCGCGACAGCATCGACCCGATCGCCGGGGCGTGCAATCTGACCACCTGCCTGGTCGCCGGCGGCCTGCCGATCGCCAAGCAGATCAACGCGCTGCGCCGCGGTGTCGACGTCGTCGTCGCCACCCCGGGACGGCTCATCGACCTGATCGAGCGCGGCGCCGTCGACCTCGCCTTCGTGCAGACGACCGTGCTGGACGAGGCCGACCACATGGCCGACCTCGGCTTCCTGCCCGTCGTGCGCCGGCTGCTCGACATGACCCCCGCCCAGGGGCAGCGACTGCTGTTCTCGGCGACGCTGGACGGCGACGTGGCGACGCTGGTGCGCGAGTACCTGACCGACCCGGTGGTGCACGCGCTCGCGACCGCCATCGCGTCCGTCGACACGATGAGCCACCACCTGTACCGGGTGCCGTTCGAGGCCAAGTTCGACCTGGTCGCCTCGATCGCCGCACGTGAGGGCCGCACGCTGTGCTTCGTGCGTACCAAGCACGGTGCCGACCGGCTCGCCCGCAATCTCGCCAACGCCGGCATCGGTGCCGTGGCGCTGCACGGCGGGCTGACCCAGGCTCAGCGCACCCGCGCCCTCGAGGCCTTCCGGGCCGGCTCGTCGCCGGTGCTCGTCGCGACCGACGTCGCCGCGCGCGGCATTCACGTCGACGGCGTGTCGCTGGTGCTGCACGTCGACCCGCCGAACGACCACAAGGACTACCTGCACCGCTCCGGGCGCACCGCGCGCGCCGGCGCGACCGGCACGGTCGTGCTGCTCGCCACGCCGAAGGAGGAGCGCGCTGCCCGCAGCATGCTCGGCAAGGCGGGCGTGCAGGCCGAGCAGAGCGATGCGAGCGCCGGCGATGCCGACGTCGCCCGCACGACCGGGGCGCGTACCCCCAGCGGTGTTCCGGTCGTCGCCCGCAAGCCCGCCGACCGCCCGCAGCAGCGCCGCCCCGGACGCAACCGTCCGCGCGGGCGTCGCTCGTAGAATTCGCTGAAGTCGATCAGGAGGAATCCAGTGGCTCTGCAACGCCGCGACAGCCTGCGCAACGTTGCGATCGTCGCGCACGTCGACCACGGCAAGACCACGCTCGTGGACGCGATGCTGTGGCAGTCGGGTGCGTTCACCGCGCACCAGGCCGACACCGGTGACGTCAACGAACGCGTGATGGACTCGAACGACCTCGAGCGCGAGAAGGGCATCACCATCCTCGCGAAGAACACGGCCGTCGACTACACGTCGCCGGCCGGCGAGGCCGTCACCATCAACATCATCGACACCCCGGGCCACGCCGACTTCGGTGGCGAGGTCGAGCGCGGGCTGTCGATGGTCGACGGCGTGGTGCTGCTGGTCGACGCGTCCGAGGGACCGCTGCCGCAGACGCGATTCGTGCTGCGCAAGGCGCTCGAGGCCAAGTTGCCGGTGATCCTCGTGATCAACAAGGTCGACCGTCCGGATGCCCGCATCGCCGAGGTCGTCGACGAGACCTACGAGCTGTTCCTCGATCTCGACGCCACCGAGGACCAGATCGACTTCCCGATCGTGTACGCCTCGGCCAAGGCAGGCCGCGCCTCGCTGACGCGCCCCGCCGACGGCGGGATGCCGGACGAGGAGAACCTGCAGCCGTTCTTCCAGACCATCCTGTCGACGATCCCCGCCCCGGAGTTCGACGACGCCGCGCCCTTGCAGGCGCACGTGACCAACCTCGACGCCTCGCCGTACCTCGGCCGGCTCGCGCTGTGCCGCGTGCACAGCGGAACGATCCGTAAGGGCCAGCAGGCGGCGTGGTGCCGGGCTGACGGCTCGGTGCAGCGGGTGAAGATCACCGAGCTGCTCATGACGCACGCCCTCGAGCGCGTGCCGGCGGAATCCGCGGGACCCGGCGACATCATCGCGATCGCCGGCATCGAGGGCATCACCATCGGCGAGACCCTGGCCGATCCCGAGGACCCGCGTCCGTTGCCGGTCATCACGATCGACGAGCCGTCCATCTCGATGACGATCGGCATCAACACCTCGCCGCTGGCCGGCCAGTCCGGGTCGAAGCTGACCGCGCGGCAGGTGCTCAACCGGCTCGAGGCCGAACTGGTCGGCAACGTGTCGATCCGGGTGCTGCCCACCGAGCGGCCCGACACCTGGGAGGTGCAGGGCCGCGGCGAGCTGCAGCTCGCGATCCTCGTCGAGATCATGCGTCGCGAGGGCTTCGAGATCACCGTCGGCAAGCCCCAGGTCGTCACCCGCACGATCGAGGGCAAGGTGCACGAGCCGATGGAGCGTATGACGATCGACGCGCCGGCCGAGTACCAGGGCGTCGTGATCCAGCTGCTCGCGCTGCGCAAGGGCAAGCTCGAGCAGATGGTCGACCACGGCACCGGATGGATCCGGATGGAGTACCTGGTGCCCGCTCGCGGGCTGATCGGGTTCCGCACCGAGTTCCTCACCGAGACGCGGGGGACCGGGCTGCTGCACCACGTCCACGAGGGCTACGAGCCGTGGGCCGGGGACATCCGGACCCGTCCGAGCGGCTCGCTGGTCGCCGACCGGCGCGGTGCCACGACGGGGTTCGCGCTGGCGAACCTGCAGGAGCGCGGGACGATGTTCGTCGGGCCGGGCACCGAGGTGTACGAGGGCATGATCGTGGGTGAGAACTCGCGCTCGGACGACATGGACGTCAACCCGACCAAGGAGAAGAAGCTCACCAACATGCGACAGTCCTCGGGCGACGTGCTGGTGCCGCTGATCCCGCACCGGGTGCTGTCGCTGGAGCAGGCGCTCGAGTTCTGCCGCGACGACGAGTGCGTCGAGGTGACCCCCGCGGCCGTGCGGCTGCGCAAGGTGCTGCTCACCGCCGAGGCGCGGTCCAAGGCCCGCGCGCACTCCAAGCGGGGCTGAGCCTCAGGGTCGCCGTCGCGCGACGTTGCCCCGAGAATGTGGGCCGGGCGGCGCGGTTCAGCGACTTTGACGGGGCAAACCAATGACGGAGTCGCGCGCCGTCGGGCGAGCGATCCAGGCCCGATCCGATCGGGGCCGGCGCGCGCCGCCAGCCAACACCGTCTCGATCCGCCTGGCGAGCATCGGCATGTTCTCGATGTCGGGCCGACCCCACCGGATGAACAGGAGTCCGGTGTCCTCCATCGGGCCCTGACGACGCTTCTCGCGCCACACGGCCTCTCGCGGATCGACGCCGTACTTCACCTTGCCGTCCACTTCGCCGGCCACCCCGAAGTCCTCGAAAGTCGAGGCGTCCCAGGAAATGTCCGCTCAGGTCGTAGATGCGCACCTGCGGCTCCGGTAGCGGAAGCCGCGTCCTGGCCATGCGGAGGCGGCTTATCGACTCCAGCGGCGACTCCGAGCGCGGCTCGAGTAGCTCGAGGACCTCATGAGCCCGGCCGATCCCCGGCCAACGCCGGCAATAGCCGGCGATTCGACGGAGCTCTGGCTCGTCCGACAAGCCGTATCGCAACGCGTAGTCGCCCATCACAACGGCATCCTCGACGCCGTGCTCGCGCGCTGTGTCGAGAACGGTCCGCGCCGCGCACGTCCGCGGGACAGCGACGTCAGGAGCAAGGTGCTCGGGAAGTATCGACGCACGATGCAGATGCGCACATCGCGAGTCGCCGGTGAACCTCGGGGCCACAGTGATGCAGGCGCGGTCAGGCAGCGTCCAGACGGGCAGCTCGTCCAGCAGCGCGGAAGACGTATGGCTGGCAACCGCAGCGACCGCGAGCGTTGCGGCGACGGCGTAGATGGTCATCCGGCGCCGGTCGCCCTCCGGTCCGTCTTCGGCCAGCAGCTCGGACGCGACGTACACCCCGCGTGCGACACGGGTGAGCCGGCCGTGCTTGACGGCATTGAGCAGCGCCGCAGCGTTCCACCCGTCGGCAGCGGCTGATGCGGCCGTGAACACCCCGCAGTGCTCCGGCCGTGAGGTTGGCAACGTGCGGATCACGTCGGCAGCCTGGCCGTTCCGACAGGCGTCCGGCTTCCGAATCGGCGCCCTGTGGATGCCGGCGCAGCCTGTGGACGGCGGGCTTGCCCTGCGGATGTGGGCTCGGCGGCGCGGATCGCCGACATTGGCGGGGCAAGGTGGCAGCCGCAGACGGGGGTTAGGGTCGCAGGCGTGACCAACCCTCTGGTCGAACGCATGCGGGGCTTCGGGACGACGATCTTCGCCGAGATGTCCGCGCTGGCCGTGCGCACCGGCAGCATCAACCTCGGCCAGGGCTTCCCGGACACCGACGGGCCGCCCGAGTTGCTGGCGGCGGCTGCCGACGCGATCCACACCGGCCACAACCAGTACCCGCCCGGCCCGGGCATCCCGGAGCTGCGGGCGGCGATCGCCCGGCACCAGCAACGGCACTACGGGCTGGCCTTCGACCCGGACACCGAGGTGCTGGTCACCGCCGGCGCCACCGAGGCGATCGCGGCCAGCCTGCTCGCGCTCGCCGGCCCCGGCGACGAGGTGGTCGTCTTCGAGCCCTACTTCGACTCCTACACCGCGAGCATCGCGCTCGGCGGCGCGGCGCGCCGGCCCGTCACGTTGCGCCGCGACGGCGGCGACTGGGCCTTCGACCCGGACGACCTGCGTGACGCGATCACCGCGCGCACCAAGGCGATCCTGCTCAACACCCCCCACAATCCGACCGGCAAGGTCTTCACCGCGGCAGAGCTGGAGACGATCGCCGCGCTCGCCCGCGAGCACGACCTGACGGTCATCAGCGACGAGGTGTACGAGCACCTCACCTTCGGCGGCCGCGCGCACGTCCCGATCGCCACGCTGCCGGGGATGCGCGACCGTACGGTGACGATCTCGAGCGCGGGCAAGACGTTCAGCGTCACCGGGTGGAAGATCGGCTGGGTGTGCGCGGCGCCGCACCTGCTCACCGCGGTCCGCACGGTCAAGCAGTTCCTCACGTTCGTCAACGGCGCGCCGTTCCAACCGGCTGTCGCGGCGGCGCTCGACCACGTGCCGCCGGACATCGCCATCCGGCTCGAGGCGCAGCGCGACCTGCTGTGCGACGGGCTCGCCGAACTCGGCTTCGACGTCGTCCGCCCGCAGGCCACCTACTTCGCCACCGTCGACGTCGGACGCGACGCCGTGACCTTCTGCCGCGAACTGCCCGACCGGGCCGGGGTCGTCGCGATCCCCAGCAGCGTCTTCTACGACTCGGACGCGGGCGACCACTACGTCCGCTTCGCCTTCTGCAAGCGACCCGAGGTGCTGCACGAGGCACTGACCCGACTGAAAGGCGCGCTATGAAGGTCGGCCTGATCCAGCACGACATCGTGTGGGAGGACGCTGCCGCCACCCGCGAACACGTCCGTCCGATGATCGCCAAGGCGGCCGCCGAGGGTGCGCGGGTGATCGTGTTGTCGGAGATGTTCGCGACGGGCTTCTCGATGTTCCCCGAGCGCATCGCCGAGGACGAGGGCGGCGGGAGCGAGCAGTTCCTCCGCGAGCAGGCGGCCGAGCACGACGCCTACCTGATCGGTTCGCTCGCCCAGCGCGGCCCGGACGAGGCGTACCGCAACAACGCGGTCGTCGCCGCGCCCGACGGCACCGTGCGCCGGTACGCCAAGATCCACCCGTTCGGGTACGCGCACGAGGACGAGCACTACCTGGCCGGCAGCGACTACCTGACCGTTGAGGTCGATTCGCTCCGGATGTCGGTTTTCGTGTGTTACGACCTGCGGTTCGCGGACGAGTTCTGGGTCCGTGCAGAGCAGACCGACGCCTATGTCGTGGTGGCCAACTGGCCGCAGGCGCGCAGTGCGCACTGGCGCGTGCTGCTGCAGGCGCGCGCGATCGAGAACCAGGCGTACGTGATCGCCGTGAACCGGGTGGGGACGGCAGACGGCCTTGTGTACCAAGGTGATTCGGCCATCGTCGATCCGCTGGGCAGATACGTCGCGGAGTGCCCGGTGGGGGAGTCGGTGATGGTCGGTGAGATCGATGCCGCTACGGTGTCGCACACGCGACGCACCCTGCCGTTCCTGCGTGACCGGCGTCCGGTTCTGCCGCGTGGCTAGCCGGGCGGTCGCGACACGCCCGAATATCACCAGTATCAACAGTTGGTAACGATCGGTGGGCCGTCTTGCCACGAGCGAGCGCCAGCGACTTGCATTCCACAATGGCCCGCTGACAGATCGTCGGCGGGCGCATCACAGGAGGTCACTAACCAGTGAAGGTCCACAAGGGAAGAGTGCTCATCGCGGCGGCGGCCGCGATCGCGCTCGGGCTCACAGCTTGTTCGACGAGCAGCGGCGGCGGCGGGGGCGGCGGCGGCACGACGAACGCGGCCGGCACGCTGGGCACCGGCAACCTCAAGAACTGCGGCACCGACCCCAACGGCTGCAACACCGGCAAGACCAAGCAGGGTGGCAGCCTGACCTACGTCCTGGAGAAGACGATCCCGGGCTGGAACCAGGTCTACTCGCCCTCGAACGTGTTCGAGGTGGCCGAGGCCGAGGACGGCATCCTGCCCGGCGTCTACCTCGCCGGCTCCGACCTGAAGCCCTTCCTGAACACCGACCTCATGGCGTCGGCCACGCAGACCAAGGCCAACCCGCAGACGATCGTCTACAAGATCAAGCCGAACGCGGTCTGGGACGACGGCACGCCGATCAACTTCGCCGACTTCCAGTACATGAAGAACGTCTCTGACGGCACGACCTGCCCGAAGTGCGGCCCGTCGTCGACGGCCGGTTACAGCGCCATCAAGTCGATCTCCGGCAGTGACAACAACAAGACCGTCACCGTGGTCATGAAGACGGCGTTCGCCGACTGGCAGAGCATGTTCAGCGTGCTGCTGCCCGCGCACATCGCCGCCCAGCACGGTGGCACGTCGGGCGCCAGTGGCCTGCAGACCTCCTTCCTGTGGTTCGACAAGAACGTGCCGACCTACTCCGGTGGCCCGTACAAGATCAGCGGCTACACCAAGGACACCTCGATCACCGAGGTGCCGAACCCGAACTGGTACGGCTCCCCCAAGCCGGCCCTGGACAAGCTGGTCTTCCGCATCATCACCGACCAGACCCAGGAGCCGACCGCGTTGCAGAACAACGAGGTCCAGGCGATCTATCCGCAGCCGAACTCCGACCTCGTCGCCGCGGTCAAGAGCATCCCGAACGTGAGCACCTACATCGGCAAGGGTCTCGTCTGGGAGCACTTCGACTTCAACGAGAAGAACGTGTTCCTGAAGGACAAGACCCTGCGCACGGCGATCTTCACCGCCATCAACCGGCAGGACATCATCGCGCGCACGATCGGCACTTTCGTCAAGGGCGCCCAGCCGCTCGGTAACCACATCTACGTTCCCGGCCAGCCCGGTTACAAGGACAACGTGACCAGCACCAAGCAGGGTTCGGGTGACCTGACCTCGGCGGAGAAGATGCTGACCAATGCCGGCTACAAGGGCGTGGGCACCAGCCTGATGACCCCGAGCGGGCAGCACGTCGCGTTCCGGTGCACCTACTCCGCGGGCAACGCGAACCGGCAGACGGAGTGCCAGGTCGCGCAGACCACGCTGAAGAAGCTCGGCATCGACGTGACGCTCAAGACGACCACCGACCTGTCCGAGCTCGGCACGGGCAACTTCGACATGATCGTCTTCGCCTGGGTCGGCACCCCGTTCGTGGTGGCCGGCGCTCAGCAGATCTACGAGCTCAAGGGCGGCGCCGACTACGGGTTCAACAACGACCCGGCGGCGGAGAAGCTGATCAACCAGGCGGCCACGCAGACCGATCAGGCCAAGGTGCAGGATCTGATGAACCAGGCCGACACGCTCATCACCAAGGATGCGTACGAGCTGCCGCTGTACCAGAAGCCGACCTACCTGGCGGTGCAGAACCAGTACATCAACATCCACGACAACGCGACCGCGTCCGGCCCGCCGGTCAACGTCAAGGACTGGGGCGTCAAGGCCGGCTGAGTCACACCCAGCTGACCGGGGCTAGGCTACTGGCCAAGCCCAGCTAACCGAGGGGTCCCCGGGGCTAACCGCCCCGGGGACCCGCTCGCGGGACTCGGAGGTCAACTCCACAATGTTGGTATTCGTGATCCGGAGATTGCTGATCTCCATTCCGGTGCTCCTGGCGTCGACGGTGCTCACCTTCGTCATCGTCAAGCTCTCCGGCGATCCGTTGCTCTACCTGAAACAACGTCAACCCCGCCCGCCCCAGTCGTTCATCGACCAGCAGGCGCACACCCTGTGGCTCGACCGGTCCTGGCCGGTCCAGTACTGGCACTGGATCTCGAATCTGCTGCTGCACGGCTACTGGGGGCCCCCGGTGCAGGGTCACAACGACGTCGGCAGCGAGATCGTGAGCGCTTTCGGCGTCACCGCCCGCCTGGTCATCGTCTCGGTGGTCATCGCCCTCGTCCTCGCGGTGCTGACCGGCGTCATCAGCGCGGTGAAGCAGTACAGCCTCACCGACTACACGACGACCACGATCGGTTTCGTCTTCTTGTCGATGCCGGTCTTCTGGTTCGCGATCCTGCTCAAGCAGGGCGGACTGTGGTTCAACTCGAAGACCGGGACGCACTTCTTCGGCACGATCGGTGAGCGTTCCATCCCACCGATCACCGACACCTCCTTCGGCGCCCAGTTCGGCGACATCATGGGCCACCTGATCCTGCCGGTGATCGTGCTCGGTCTGGTCGGCTACGCGTCATGGAGCCGGTTCACCCGCGCCTCCATGCTCGAGGTGCTCAACAGTGACTACGTACGGTTGGCGCGGTCGAAGGGCTTGTCGCGCCGACGGGTGCTGGTGCGGCATGCGCTGCGCACGGCGCTGATCCCGCTCACGACCGTGACCGCGCTCGACGTCGCCGCGCTGCTGGGCGGTGCCATCATCACCGAGCACGTCTTCCAGTGGAACGGGATGGGCACGCTGTTCCTGACCGCGCTCAACACCATCGACTTCAACGTGATGCTCGGCTGGCTCATCGTGACTGCGACGATCGTCATTCTGTTCAACCTGGTCGCCGACATCTTGTACGGCATCCTTGACCCGAGGATCCGCCATGCTTGAGATCAACGAGAAGTCCGACGTCGAGGCCCCGAGTGCGCCGAGCAAGACCGAGCGCGAGTTCACCGTCAAGGAACGCAGCCAGTGGCGGATGGCGCTGCGCCGATTCCTGCGGCACCGCGTGGCGACGGCGAGCGTGTTCGTGTTCCTGCTGCTGATCCTGTTCGCGTTCGTGGGTCCGCTGGTGTGGAAGTACGACTACATCAACTACACCAACGACATCAGCCAGCCGCCGACGCTGAAGCACCCGTTCGGCACCGACAGCACCGGCTTCGACCAGTTCGCGGTCGTGATGCGCGGGACGGCGCAGTCGTTGAAGGTGGCGTTCATCATCGGCATCGTCGGCACGTTGGCCGGCGCCCTGTGGGGCGTCGTTGCCGGCTACATCGGCACGTGGGTCGATTCGGGTCTGATGCGCGTGGCGGACCTGATCCTCACCATCCCGGCGCTGGCGCTGGCCGCGGCGCTCGCCCGTAGCGGCGGCGGCACCCTGGTGCTGATCGGGCTGGTGCTCGCCGCGGTCTCCGCGCCGTACGTCGCGCGTGTCGTGCGCGGCGTGGTGCTCTCGCTGCGTGAGCGTGAGTTCATCGAGGCCTCCCGAGCCCTCGGCGCCTCGCACTGGCGGATCATGCTGCGGCACCTGCTACCGAACACCGTCCCGGTGCTGCTGGTGAACGCAACCCTGCTGATCGCGCAGGGCATCCTGGCCGAAACGGCGCTCTCGTACGTCGGCTTCGGCATCCAGCCGCCGGACACCTCGCTCGGTGTGCTGATCACCACCGCGCAGGGCGCGCTGGACAGCCGGCCCTGGCTGTTCTACTTCCCGGGCATCTTCATCATTCTGATCGCGCTGAGCGTCAACTTCATCGGTGACGGCCTGCGCGACGCCCTCGACCCCCGGCAGACGAGAGAGAGACGATGACGATCGACCTCGAGGTCGACCCGACGAAGAAGCCGGATCGCCGCGACGACGACCAGGAAGCGTTGCTGGTCGTCGAGAACCTGACCGTCACCTTCCCGACCGACGACGGCGACGTGAAGGCGGTGCGCGGCGTCAGCTACACCGTGCGCGCCGGAGAATCCATCGGCATCGTCGGCGAATCCGGGTCCGGCAAGTCGGTGAGCTCGCTCGCGGTGATGGGGCTGCTGCCCCGCAGTGCGCGGATCAACGGCTCGGTGCGTTTCCGCGGCCAGGAACTGCTCGGCATGGACGAGACCGAGTACTCGCGGCTGCGCGGCAACCGGATCGCGATGATCTTCCAGGATCCGCTCACCTCGCTGAACCCGGTCTACACGATCGGCTACCAAATCGCCGAGGCCGTTCTCGCCCACAACAAGGTCTCCCACGACCAGGCCCGGAAACGGGCGATCGAGTTGCTCGGCATCGTCGGCATCCCGTTCCCCGAACAGCGCGTGGACAGCTTCCCGCACGAGCTGTCCGGCGGCATGCGGCAGCGCGTGGTGATCGCGATCGCGATGACGAACAACCCGGACGTCATCATCGCCGACGAGCCGACCACGGCCCTCGACGTGACCGTCCAGGCCCAGGTGCTCGAGGCGCTCGAGGCCGCGCGTGATGCCACCGGCGCGGCGCTGGTGCTCATCACCCACGACCTCGGGGTCATCGCCGGCCACGCCAAGCGCATCTGCGTGATGTACGCCGGCAAGCTGGTCGAGACCGGGAGCACCGAGGACGTCTTCTACCGCCCGCGCATGCCCTACACGCTCGGGCTGCTCGGCAGCCTGCCGCGCATGGACCAGCAGCGCCAGGAGCGGCTGACCCCGATCAAGGGCTCGCCGCCGTCGCTGCTGAACCTGCCGCCGGGGTGCCCGTTCACCCCGCGGTGCCCGATCGCGGAGGAGATCTGCGACCGCGAGGAGCCGGCGCTCGAGGAAGTCGCCGGGTCCGGGCACGCCGCGGCCTGCCACTTCCGTAACCGCACGGCGGACGCCAGCGCGTCCGACCTGTTCAGCAGTGAGTCCGAGACCGCCGCCGCGCCGCGCGGCGACGACGAGGTGAGCGCGCAGTGACCACTACTGCCTCCGGCATCGACATGGACAAGCCTGCGGCCGCGCCCAAGGGCGAGCCGGTGCTGTCCGTGAAGGGCTTGTCCAAGCACTTCCCGATCAGGTCCAAGGGCCTGATGCGGCGTCGGATCGGCGACGTCCACGCGGTGTGCGACGTGTCCTTCGACATCTACGAGCGCGAGACGGTGTGCATCGTCGGCGAGTCCGGGTGTGGCAAGACGACGACCGGACGCCTGGTGCTCAACCTGCTGCCGGCCTCGGCGGGCTCGGTCACCTGGCAGGGCCGCGACCTCACCCAGTTGTCGACCAAGCAGATGCGCCCGCTGCGACGCGACATGCAGATCGTGTTCCAGGACCCGTTCGCCTCGCTCGACCCGCGGATGACCGTGAACGAATTGATCGCGGAGCCACTGCGCATCCACGGCCTGTACCGCGGCGAGGCCGACGGCCGCGGCAAGGTGCGCGATCTGCTCGCGCAGGTGGGGCTCAACCCCGAGCACGGGTCGCGGTACTCGCACGAGTTCTCGGGCGGGCAGCGGCAGCGCATCGGCATCGCCCGGGCGCTGGCGTTGCGTCCCAAGCTGATCGTGCTCGACGAACCGGTGTCCGCACTGGACGTGTCGATCCAGGCCGGCGTGATCAACCTGCTGGAGGACCTGCAGGCCGAGTACGGCCTGTCGTTCATGTTCATCTCGCACGACCTGTCCGTGATCCGGCACATCGCCGACCGGATCGTCGTGATGTACCTGGGCAAGGTCGTCGAGTCGGCCACGGTGGACGAGCTGTTCCAGCGTCCCGCCCACCCGTACACGCAGGCGCTGATGTCGGCGATCCCGCTGCCGGACCCGAGGAAGGAGCAGGAGCGCAAGCGCATCCTGCTCACCGGCGACGTGCCGAGCCCGGTGAACCCGCCGAGCGGGTGCCGGTTCCGCACCCGCTGCCCGAAGTTCGCCAACGACCTCAACAACACCCAGCGCGAGTGGTGCGTGAACGTCGAGCCCCCGCTCGAGGCCAAGTTCGACAACCACACCGCGGCCTGCCACTTCGCCAGCGCGCGCTCGGACATCCTGCACCTCGGCGCCCGCGACGAAGAGATCCATCCCGAGCTGGCGAAATGGCCGACCGGCACGCCGTCGGACGAGCAGGCAGCCAAGCCGATGGTCTGTATGCCGGACGACGTGCCGCGCGAGCCGACCCGGCTCGGCCGCGAGGCAGAGGTCGACGAGGAGGGCCAGGTCGTCGTCGCCGGCGAGACCGTCTGACCACCCCACGAATCGCTCCGCATGACGCATTCCGCGTTCCCGCGGGAGCCCCGGTCGGCTGTCGGTAATGTCGCATGCGATGAACAACGACAGGCGCATGCTGCTGGTCCACGCCCATCCCGACGACGAGACCATCGGAACGGGCGCGACGATGGCGCGCTACGCGGCCGACGGCGCGCAGGTCACGCTGCTGACCTGCACGCTCGGCGAGCTCGGCGAGGTGCTCGTACCCGAGCTCGAGGGCCTCGCGGCCGAGCGGGGTGATCAGCTGGGTGGGTACCGCATCTCGGAACTCGCCGCCGCCATGCGCGAGCTCGGCGTCACCGATCACCGCTTCCTGGGCGGCCCGGGCTGCTGGCGCGACAGCGGCATGATCGGCACGGCCGGCAACGACGACCCGCGCGCGTTCTGGTCGTGTGCCACCGACCCGCAGCGCTTCGACCGGGCGGTCGACCAGGCGGCGGCGGTCCTGCGTGAGGTGCGGCCCCAGGTCGTGGTCACCTACGACGAGAACGGCGGCTACGGCCACCCGGACCACATCATGGCGCACCGGGTGGCGATGGCGGCCGTCGACCGGGCGGCCGAACCGGGCGACGGCGGCGCGGCGTGGACGGTCGAGAAGGTGTACTGGGCGGTCTTGCCCAAATCGGTGCTGCAGCGCGGCATCGACGCGCTGCGCGCGGCGGGGGACGAGACCTTCTTCGAAGGCGTCGAGTCCGCGGACGAGCTGCCGCTCGGCAATCCCGACGACGTCGTCACCAGCGCCGTCGACGGCACCCGCTTCGCCGAGCACAAGCAGGCCGCGATGCGCGCCCACGCCACCCAGATCGCCGTCGACGGGCCGTTCTTCGCGCTGTCGAACAACATCGGGCTGCAGCTGATGAGCGTCGAGTACTACCAACTGGTGCGC
Organism: Jatrophihabitans sp.; assembly: GCA_036559305.1. Lineage (GTDB taxonomy): Bacteria > Actinomycetota > Actinomycetes > Mycobacteriales > Jatrophihabitantaceae > RYN-133. The sequence goes on along the minus strand of DATBTJ010000051.1, from coordinate 11,934 downwards.
GGGACGGCCGCGGGCGAGCGCGACGCGGACGGGTACGAGACCGACCTGTTCGCCGGCACCGGCAGTTGACCTCCGTGACCGATCGGCCGGGCGCCGCGGACTGGCTGACGTTCGTGCTGGTGGCCGGCTGCGCCTTCCTGGCAGCCCTGCTCGAGGTCTTCTTCCTGACCGAGTTCTACAACGGCAAGGCGATCATCCCGGTGGTGATCCTCGGCGCGATCGCCGGCAACCTGCTGCTGCCGCGTCTGGGCCTGGCCGCGCTGGGCCGGGCCGCGGGCGCGATCGTGCCGGTCGCGATCTGGTTGGTGGTCGTCCTGATCCCGGCCGTCTACAACCGTCCCGAGGGTGACCTGCTCGTGCTCGGGACGCACGGCCAGCAGTACGCCTACTACGGGCTGCTGTTCGGCGGCGCCATCGTGGGTTTCGCCACCGTCATCACCTCGACCACGCCGGGCCGCCGCTGACGTTCACCCGGTGAACGGCTCGCGGTTGGCCTCGTCGAGGGCATGCTGGACGGCCGCGACCGAGGCGTCCGGGAGGTCGGTCTCGACCAGTTCGGCGTGCGGGAAGCGGGTGAGCTCGCGCTGCAGGTCGGCGACCGACACGTGGCTCACCAGCAGCGCGACCGCGACCCGTCCCGGCGGGACGGTGGTGCGCAGTTGCGCGATCGTCTCGTCCTTGACCCCGGTGTCGATGAGCCGGGCGAGCAGCGCCCCGCCGCCGGCGGAGGCGGCACCCACGACCAGGCCGCCGATCGGGCCGCCGAACAGCGTGCCCAGCAGCAGCCCCCACACGCCCGCGCCGACCCCGGCCTGGCTCGGCGTGACGTCGCTGGTCTCGCGCACGTGCGACTTGCCGTCGGGGTCGCGGGCGATGATGACGGCGTCGTGCAGCTCGAGCCCGTCCTGGTGCTGCAGCCGGGCCACGGCGAGCAGGAACTCCTGCGCCCGCAAGGTGTCGGTGAAGCTGATGACGAGCAGCTTGCTGTTCTCGGGCGGAGTCTTGGCCATGGCACGAGCTTAGGCGAGCCCACCGTCCGCAGAGCCGGCGTCAGGCGGACGGATCGAGGCGGTAGAGGTAGTCGTGGTGCACCCAGTAGCCCTGCCGCTCGTACATCGCGACGGCGCCCTCGTTGTCGGCCTTGACCTGCAGGTAGCTGTGCGCGGCGTCGCGGCTACGGCCCCAGGCCCACAGCTGCGCCATGACCGCGCTCGCCAGCCCGCTGCGGCGCAGCGCCGGGTCGACCTCGACGGCGGAGATGCCGAGCCAGCCGGCGTCGACCACGCCGCGGCCGACGGCGACGCAGCGGTCACCGTCGCGGACGGACGCGAAGACCACGTCGTCGTGGCGGCTCAGCAAGGCGCGGGCGACCTCGAATGGCGCGGTGCCGTCGCGGAAGCGGGCGAGCCATGCGTCGTCGGGGTGAGCGTCCAGGCGCACGTCCGCCTCGAGCACGCGCGTGTGCAGGCGTTCGAGGCGCGCGGCCATCATCAGCGTGCTGTCATAGAACGGCCAGCCCCGCTCGCCGAGTTCGGCGTCGAGCAGGCGACGCGCCTCGCTCGGCACCTGCAACCGCAACGGCAGCCCGCGCTCGGCGTACCACGCCCGTGCCCGGGCCAGCGCCTCCTCCAGCGGCAGGCCCGGCGCGCGCAGCGGCAACACCGAGTTCGCGCGCGAGGTGAAGCCGTCGTTGGCGCGCAGCAGCCAACCGCCGATCTGGCCGGTGTCGGCCGCACGCCACCCGGACGCGGCGACGGTCTGCAGCGCCAGCTCGTCCGCGGTCGAGGGCGGCGCGACCCTGCCGATCACGATCGTGTCGAGTGCGACGGCGACCGGTCCGTGGCGGGTGTCGATGACCGCGGTCGACGCGTCCAGACCGACCAGATCGCCTACGACGTCGCCGTACTGCTGACGACCCGCTTCAGTGCGGCCGAGGACCCGGCGCACCGTGACCCGCCGACCCAGCAAGTGTTCCTCAAGCACGTTCGGCATACTAGGTGGCGCCGCTGATCTGCCCCGGAGGAACGCAGTGACCTATGTGATCGCCGAGCCTTGTGTGGACCTGCTCGACAAGGCCTGCATCGAGGAGTGTCCGGTCGACTGCATCTACGAGGGCGCCCGGATGCTGTACATCCACCCCGACGAGTGCGTCGACTGCGGCGCCTGCGAGCCGGTGTGCCCCGTCGAGGCGATCTTCTACGAGGACGACCTGCCCGAGAAGTGGAACGACTACACCCAGGCCAACGTCGACTTCTTCGACGAGCTGGGCTCGCCGGGTGGCGCGTCGAAGGTCGGCAAGACCGACCACGACCCGGACTTCATCAAGTCGCTGCCCCCGCAGGAGCACGACGGCCACTGAGCAGGCTGCCGGCGCAGCCGCGGGCGTACCTGCCGGCTTTGCGCCGCGGAGCCGGTCGGCGCCCTAGCCGCCTGCCATCGTCGCGACCACGGCCCTCGTGCCGGTGGCCGCGGACTGCCAGCCGTCGGCTCGCGACCAGCGCTTGCCGCCGTAGTCGACGGAGTCGACGCCGAGCCGGTCAGCATTCGCCACGAACCACGCGGTCGTCTGCCAGCCCGCGCCGGGAACGCGGATCGTGCGGCCGGACATGGTCGGACGGTTGACCGGCAGTTGATGACGCAGCAGCCCGACGACCCGCTGCGCCGAGGCCACCTTGGTGGGCTTGCCGATCGAACAGCTGATGGCCGCGTGGTCGACACCGAGCAACGCGCGCGCCAGCGTCGTCGCCTCGCTCTCGTGCCGGGCGTACGCGCTGCCGTCGGCCGAGATCTGCACCGCCTGGATCGCGTCGGCCGACGCGCGCGTGCGCCAGTGCGGCACCTTCATCAGGGCGGCGAGGAACTCGTGGGTCGCCTCGGTGACGTCGGTGAGCCTGGCGGCGCTGTGGTGCCCCCAGCCCTGCGACGGCCGCTGCTGCAGCACCCCGACCGAGTCTCGGTCGCCCTGTCCCGGCGCGATGTTGGTCAGCTTGCTCTCCTGCAGTCCGGCCATCAGGGCGAGCACGCTCGCGTGCATCGGCAGTGCCGGACGGAATCCGCTGGCCGCGCCCACCATCTGGGCCGCCACCGAGGCCTGGTCGGTGTCCAGTTCGTAGCTGCCGATCGTGCACGACGACGACGAGAAGTGCGTCTCGAACGCGTGCACGATGATCCGGCCACCGATCACGGCGGCGACGACGACAAGCGCGACCGCGCTCAGGGCGAGGGTCAGCTTGGTGCTGCGCGTGGCGGGCATGTGTGCGGGCGCGAGATCAGGCGTTGGCGTGCAGGACGTCGTTCAGGGTGGCGCCGGTGCCCTGCCGGGGCCGTGCCTCGAGCGCGCCGGTGACACTGTTGCGCAGGAACAGCAGGCCGTCCTGGCCCGACAGCCGGCCGGCCTTGACCACGCTGCCGTCGGGCAACGTCACCTTCGACCCGGCCGTCACGTACGTGCCCGCCTCGACGACGCAGTCGTCGCCGAGCGAGATGCCGATCCCCGCGTTCGCGCCGACCAGGCACCGCTTGCCGACGGTGATCTGCTCCCGGCCGCCGCCGGACAGCGTGCCCATGATCGAGGCGCCGCCGCCGACGTCCGAGCCGTCGTCGACGACCACGCCGGCCGAGATGCGCCCCTCGACCATGGACGTGCCCAGCGTGCCGGCGTTGTAGTTGACGAAGCCCTCATGCATGACCGTGGTGCCGGGCGCGAGGTGGGCGCCGAGGCGCACCCGGTCGGCGTCGGCGATGCGCACGCCGTCGGGCAGCACGTAGTCGACCATGCGCGGGAACTTGTCGACCCCGAGCACCTGCACGTGCCCGAGCCGGCGCAGCGCCGCGCGAACGGTCTCGAAGCCCTCGACGGCGCACGGGCCGTGGTTGGTCCAGACGACATTGGGCAGGACGGCGAACACGCCGTCCAGGTTGACCTCGCGCGGGCGCACGATCCGGTGCGAGAGCAGGTGCAGCCGCAGGTAGGCATCGGGTGTGGTCGAGGGCGGCTCGGCGAGATCGATCTCGGTCAGCAGCACCTCGGTGTGCACGCGGCGCGCGGCGGCGCTTGGAGACGTGCCCGCGAGGGCGGCGAGCTCGCTGTCGGGCGCGGCGCCGTCCGCCGGGCTGCCGAGGGCGGGCGCGGGGAACCAGGTGTCGAGCGGGCGACCGTCGTCGGTCACCGTCGCGAGGCCGAAACCCCAAGCCGTTGCGTCCACCGGACAGACAGTAGTCATCGGGGCCGTCTCGGCCCGCCCTAGGCTCAGCACATGCTCGATCTCGCCGGGGACGTCGTCGACCTGACCGCTGCACTCGTCGACGTGGCGTCGGTCTCGGGCGACGAGGCCGAGCTCACCGGGCTGGTCGACGCGGCGCTGCGCGGCTATCCGGCGCTCACGGTCGAGCGTGACGGCAACGTCGTGGTGGCGCGCACCGAGCTCGGCCGGGAGCGTCGGCTGGTGCTCGCCGGGCACCTGGACACCGTGCCGATCGCGGACAACGTGCCGTCGCGCATCGACGGGCCGCTGCTGCACGGGTGCGGCACCTCGGACATGAAGGCCGGCGTGGCGGTGCTGCTGCGCGTGGCGCATCTGGTCGGGACGGGCGAGCTCGATCCCACGGTCGACCTGACCTTCATCTGCTACGACTGCGAAGAGGTCGAGGCGGCGCGCAACGGGCTCGGCCGGCTCGCGCGTACCCGGCCCGAGCTGCTCGCGGGCGATCTCGCCGTGCTGCTCGAACCGACCGACGGCGTGATCGAGGGCGGCTGCCAGGGCACGCTGCGCGCCGAGGTTCGGGTACCGGGCGTGCGCGCCCACAGCGCGCGTTCGTGGCTCGGGGAGAACGCGATCCATGCCGCCGCGCCGGTGCTCGCGACGTTGGCCGAGTACGCCGCGCGCGAGGTCGAGGTGGACGGGCTGACCTATCGCGAGGGCCTGAACGCGGTGTTCGTCCGTGGAGGAGTGGCCGGCAACGTCGTGCCGGACGAGTGCGTCGTCACGGTGAACTTCCGCTTCGCCCCGGACCGCTCCGAGGCCGCCGCGTTAGAGCACGTCCGGGGCGTATTCGCCGGTCAGGAGGTGACGCTCGTCGATTCGGCGCCGGGCGCCCGTCCGGGCCTCACCGGCGAGCTGGCCCGGGCGATCGTCGGCGCGGTCGGCGGCCGGCCACGGGCCAAGCTCGGTTGGACGGACGTCGCGCGTTTCGGCGAGCTGGGGATCCCGGCCGTCAACCTCGGCCCCGGCGACCCGAACCTCGCACACAAGCCCGAGGAACACGTCGTCATCGAGCGCATCGGCGCGACCGAGGTGGCGCTGGTCAACTTCCTGCGCGGATCTACGGCTCGCTAGCTTTAGCTCGTGAGCGAACAACAGCGCAAACCTGGCGAGCACCAGCGCGGCCCCGTCCTGCTGCGCCGTGCGCAGATCGGCGCCGGCACCACCGACCAGCGGTTGCTCGACTCGCGGGGCTCCTCGGACTGGGTGCACACCGACCCGTGGCGGGTGCAGCGGATCACCGCGGAATTCGTCGAGGGGTTCGGCCTGCTCGCCGAACTGCCGGCCGCCGTCTCGGTGTTCGGCTCGGCCCGCACGCCGCACGACTCGCCCGAGTACGCAAGCGGTGTCGCGCTCGGAGCGGCGCTCGCCAACGCCGGCTACGCGGTCATCACCGGTGGTGGCCCCGGCGCGATGGAGGCCGTCAACCGCGGCGCCTGCGAGGCGGGCGGGGTGTCGGTCGGGCTCGGCATCGAGCTGCCGTTCGAGCAACACCTCAACGACTGGGTCGACATCGGCATCAACTTCCGGTACTTCTTCGCCCGCAAGACGATGTTCGTCAAGTACGCGCAAGCGTTCGTGATCATGCCCGGCGGGTTCGGCACGCTCGATGAGACGTTCGAGGCGCTGACCCTGGTGCAGACCCGCAAGGTGACCCGGTTCCCGGTGGTGCTCTTCGGCACGCAGTACTGGTCCGGCCTGATCGACTGGCTGCGCTCGACGGCGTTGCCCGGCGGCAAGATCGCCGCGCCCGATCTCGACCTGGTGCACCTCACCGACGATGTCGACGACGCCGTGTCACGCATCGTCGCGGCGAACGAGCACGAAGCGGCCGAGGCGGCCTCGATGGCCGCCGAGCGCGACGCGATGAACGGATGACCACGCTCTGCGTCTACTGCTCGTCCGCAGACAGCATCGACCCGTCCTATCTCGCCCTTGCCGAGCAGGTAGGCACGCGGCTGGCGCAGGCCGGTTTCGACCTGGTGTCCGGCGGCGGTCGGGTGTCGATGATGGGTGCGGTCGCGCGCGCCGCGCGGGCCGGCGGAGCGCACTCGATCGGCGTGATCCCCGAACACCTGATGGCGCGCGAGGTCGCCGACGTCGAGGCGGACGAGCTGATCGTCGTTGCCACCATGCGCGAGCGGAAGCGGATCATGGACGATCGCTGCGACGCGGTGCTCGCGCTGCCCGGCGGCATCGGCACGCTCGAGGAACTGTTCGAGATGTGGACGTCGCGGGTGCTGGAGATGCACGACAAGCCGGTGGTCGTGCTCGACCCGGACGGCCTGTTCGGCCCGCTCTGGGACTGGCTGGAAGACCTGGTGAAGCGCGGGTTCGTCCGCCAGGACGCGATCGACGCGCTGGTTCGCGTACGAACGGTCGACGAGGCGTTCGCGGTCTTCACGAGCCTGTCCACATGAGGCGCCGCCAAGTCGCATGACCGGCGCTCAGCGGGCACCTGACACCGTCCGGGCGTGCGCATCGCGACTTCTACGACGACCGGCACCGCTACCGCGTCCCTGAACAAGGTTCCGCAGGTCCTTGCCGTCTTCTGGATCACCAAGGCGCTGACCACGGCGTTCGGCGAGTCGACCTCGGACTTCCTCGTGCATGCGATCGCGCCGGTCCCGGCGGTGCTGCTCGGCTTCGTCGCGTTCTGCGTGGCGCTGGTCGTGCAGCTGCGGGCCGCGCGCTACAGCGCGGCGTGCTACTGGTTCGCCGTCGCCATGGTCGGCGTGTTCGGGACGATGGCGGCGGACGTGCTGCACGTGGGGTTCGGGGTGCCGTACCCGGTGTCGGCCGTCCTGTTCGTGATCGCCCTCGCCGCGGTGTTCGTGGGCTGGTACCGCGTCGAGGGCACGTTGTCGGTGCACAGCATCGTGACGACCCGGCGCGAGCTGTTCTACTGGGCGGCCGTCGTCGCGACCTTCGCCCTCGGCACAGCAGCAGGCGACCTGACCGCGTACACGTTCGGGCTCGGCTACCTCGCCTCGGCGGTGCTGTTCGCCGCGCTGATCGCGGTGCCCGCGCTGTGGTACCGGTTCGGCGGTCTGAACCCGGTGGCCGCGTTCTGGGGCGCCTACGTGCTGACCCGCCCGCTCGGGGCGTCGGTCGCGGACTGGCTGGGCAAGCCGACCGGTGTTGGCGGCCTGGGTCTCGGCGCGGGACCGGTCAGCCTGCTGCTGGCCGCGGTGATCGTCGCCATCGTCGCCTACCTCGTGCGCAGCCGGGCCGACGCGCCGCGCGACGACGTAGCCGTTCAGCCGTAGAGCGCGTCCTGCACGTCGTCGCGCATCCGGGTCACCGCGGGCGTCCCGACGGCGCACCCGCCGATCATGGTGAGCCGGCTGCCGTCGCGGCGGACCACCACGAGCAGCTGCCGGTTGTTGCGGTAGGTGTTCGGCACCCACGAGTCGCGCAGCGCGATGCGGTCGATGGCATCGAAGCCGATGACGTGCTTCTGCCACGGATTGCGGACGACGAGGACCCGATTCGGGCGGTCGACCACGATGCTGCTGAACGCGAAGCGCACCGAGGTGGCGAGCAGCACCGCCAGCAGCGCCTCCGCCAGGAGCTGGGCCCCGCGGTTCGGCCCGAGCGCGACGTTGGCGAGGAGCAGCACAGCGCAGGCGCCGGTGCCGATCAGGCAGAGCACCTGGTGCGAGGTGCTGCGGAAGCGGGTGGGGGTCATCGGTTGTGGGGGATTCCGGCGCCGTGCTCCTGGAAGCGCATCAGCAGCTCGTTCTCGTAACCCACCCGGCGCGCCGTGTCGTCCAGCTCGCGGAACATCCGCTTCAGCGTGCGGATGCCGCCCGGGTGCTGCGCCGCGATCTGGGTGGCGAGCTCGAGCGCGACGTCCTCCGCCTCGGCCGCGGCGGCAGTGCGCTGGACGAGTCCGAGGGCGAGCGCCTCGTCCAGGCCGACCGTCCGCCCGGTCAGCACGAGATCCTTGGCGCGGGCCACGCCGACCAGCGGCGCGAGCCGCGCCGGCCCGACGGGGACGCCCAGCCGCGCGCCCGCCCAGGCCAGCCGCAGGTTGTCCCCGCCGACCCGCAGGTCGGCACCGGCCACCAGCTCGGCGCCCGCGCCGACGCAGTTGCCGACGGCGACCACGACGATCGGCACCGGGAACTCGTCCAGCCAGCTGTACATCCGGGTGAACGCGGCCATCCGCGCGATGCCGGCGTCGTGGTCGAGCTGCTCGCTCACGTCGGCGCCGGCGCACAGCGCGGCCGGATCGGTGGTCGACACGACGAGCGCGCGCAGCGAGTCGTCGGCGGCAAGTTCGGTGAACAGCTCGTCCAGCAGCCGCAGGCTCGCCGAGTCGAGCGCGTTGCGTTTCTGCGGACGGTTCAGCCGCACGATCGCGACCGGACCGCGACGTTCCTCGAGGACGGGGGCAGACACGTCGGTCAGTTGACCACACCCGGTGGGATGTCCGGCCGGGGTCGTGACACGATCGACGGGTGCTGACCCTGGCGCTGTACGGACTGCTCGCCATCGTGCTGGCCGCAGTGCTGTTCCTGCTGGCCGCGTACGTGCTGCCGGCGGGCGAGCAGATCGCCCCGGCGCTGCGCGACGAACCGGTGTGGGACCTGCCGTCCGGTCGCACGATCTCCGGCGCCGACGTCGCCTCGGCCCGGCTGCCGGTCGCCCTCCGCGGCTACCGCTTCGCCGAGACCGACCGGCTGCTGGACCGCCTCGCCGAGGAACTCGACCGCCGCGACGCCGAGATCGCGCGGCTGCGCGGGCGCCACGACGAGGCGCAGGAGCGGGTGCAACCGCACGGGCCCGACGATGGCGAGTGAGCCGGCCGACCGGCCGCGCTGCAACTGGGCGACCAGCGCGCCGGACTACGTCGCCTACCACGACGAGGAGTGGGGTACGCCGCTGCACGGCGAGCGCGACCTGTTCGAGCGGCTGAGCCTGGAGGCGTTCCAGTCCGGGCTCTCTTGGCTGATCATCTTGCGCAAGCGGTCGGCGTTCCGGACCGCGTTCGCCGGCTTCGACGTCGACGCGGTCGCCGCCTTCGACGATGCGGACGTCAGCCGGCTGCTCGCCGACGCCGACATCGTCCGCAACCGGGCGAAGATCGAGGCGACGATCGCCAATGCGCGCGCGGTCCGCGACGCGGTGCCGGAGGGGCTGTCCGAGCTGCTGTGGTCGTTCGCGCCGGCCGAGCACGTCCGTCCCCGCACCCCGGCCGACGTCCCTGCGGTCGCCCCCGAGTCGACGGCGATGGCGAAGGCGCTGAAGAAGCGCGGCTTCCGCTTCGTCGGCCCGACGACGGCCTACGCCCTCATGCAGGCCACCGGCATGGTCGACGACCATGTCGCGACCTGCTGGCGCGCAACGGCCTGAGGGATCAGCGGCCGGTGAACACCGGCCGCTGCTTGGCGACGAACGCGGCGGTGGCGTTGCGGTGGTCGTCGGTGCGACCCATGTGGGCCTGCAGTTCACCCTCGCGCTCGAGCGCCTCGTCGAGCGTGGCGGTCGCGGCGAAGGCCAGCGACTCGCGGATCGCCGCGTAGGCGGCGGTCGGGCCGGCCGCGAGGCGGGCCGCGAGCTCCTGGGCGGCGGGCAGCAACCGGTCGGGCTCCACGACCGCGCTGACCAGGCCCATCTCGAGCGCCGCCTCGGCGTTGATCGGCTCGGCGAGCAGGCACAGGGCGGTGGCGCGCGCCGCGCCGACCAGGCGGGGGAGCGTCCAGGACACCCCGCTGTCGAGGCTCAACCCGACGTTGGCGAAGGCGATCAGGAAACCCGCCTTGTTCGACGCGATCCGGATGTCGCACGCGAAGGCGAACCCCGCCCCCGCGCCCGCGGCGATCCCGTTCACCGCGGCGATCACCGGCTTCGGCATCGTGGCGAGCGTCCGCACGATCGGGTTGTAGTGCGCGACGACCGTCGACAGTGGCGCCGGGTCGCCCGCGTCGAGCGCCGCGACGTGCTCGCGCAGATCCTGGCCGACGCAGAATCCGCGCCCCGACCCGGTGAGCACGACGGCGCGGACCGTGTCGTCGCGCGCGAGCGCGTCGAGCCCGTCGACCAGGGCCTCCTTCAGGCCGGTCGACAACGAATTCATGCTGTCGGGGCGGTTCAAGATCACCGTGGCGACGCCGTCGGCCCGGTCGATCAGCAGCTCGTCGGTCATGGTCAGCGAGGCTACCGCCACCCCGGCGTTTGGGGTGTGCCGCTCGATCAGGGAGAATGTGTCACAGCAACGACGTGTGTGAGCTCACGGCTCACCTTCCGAGGAGGTACGCATGGCGGCCATGAAGCCGCGGACGGGTGACGGCCCGCTCGAGGTCACCAAGGAGGGGCGCGGGATCGTGATGCGCGTTCCGCTCGAGGGCGGCGGACGCCTCGTCGTCGAGATGTCGCCGGACGAGGCGGAAGCGCTGGGCGACGCGCTGAAGTCAGTCGGCAGCTGAGCGCCTGCAGATCGTCCCGGACATACTGCGGCCCCGGACCCACCGGTCCGGGGTCGAGGTATCTGCGGGGCCTGTGCCGCGAACCCGGAGGGAACAGCCGATGATCGAGGTGCGCCTGGCCGGACCCGGCGCGAGCGCCGAGCCGGTGGCCGAGACCGCACCCTCGCACGTCCTGCGCGAGGCCGCAGCGACGCTGGGCAGGGGGCTGCCCGCGGGCACCACGGTGCTCGCGCGCCCCGGACTGTCCGGTGAGCGGCTGCGTGCCTTCGTCGAAGGTCTCGCCCTCGGCGGCTACCGCTTCACGCTGGCGACCGGCCCGGCGCCCGCGCGGCGGATCGTCGAACTCGCCGAGGTCGACGACGCCGCCGCCATCGAGCAGGGCCGTGCCGCCGCTGCGGCGACCGCCTGGGCGCGTGACCTCACCAACACCCCGTCCAGCACCAAGACACCGGCCTGGCTGGGTCGGCAGGCCGAGCGGGTGCTCACCCCGCTCGGTGTCGAGGTGGCGGTGCACGGCACCGACTGGTTGGGCGAGCACGGCTTCGGCGGCGTGCTCGCCGTCGGCGCGGCGGCGTCTGCACCGCCGCGGTTCATCGAGGCGCGCTGGCGCCCGCGCGGCGCTGCGGCCGCGACGCACGTCGTGCTGGTCGGCAAGGGCATCACGTTCGACACCGGTGGAATCAACATCAAGCCCGGCGAGTCGATGAAGTCGATGAAGACCGACATGGGCGGCGGCGCCGCCGTGCTCGCCGCGATGCGGCTGATCGCCGATGCCCGCCTGCCGGTGCGGGTCACCGCGCTGGTGCCCGCGGCCGAGAACTGCTTCGGTGCGGCGTCCTACCGTCCCGGCGACGTCGTGCGCCACTACGGCGGCCGGACCAGCGAGATCGGCAACACCGACGCCGAGGGCCGCATCGTGCTGGCCGACGCGCTGGCCTACGCCGCCGCCCGGTTGCGGCCTAGCGTGCTCGTGGACGTCGCGACCCTGACCGGCGCGATGAAGGTCGCGCTCGGCGTGCGCACCGGCGGGATGTTCGCGACGTCCGACGAGCTGGCAGCACAGCTGATCGCCGCCGGCGCCGCGAGCGGGGAACCGTTGTGGCGGATGCCGCTGTCGGGCGAGTACGAGCGGCAGCTGCGCTCGCAGCTCGCCGACGCCAACAACGCGCCGGGCAATCCGGGCGCCATCACCGCCGCGCTGTTCCTGCGGCACTTCACCCGCGGCCTGCCGTGGGCGC
>DATBTJ010000050.1:0-13378 GCA_036559305.1 Jatrophihabitans sp. | reverse complement strand
CCGCTCGGCGAGCTGGTGCAGCGACTCGACAGGGTCGACCGGGGCGCGGGTGGCGTCGCCGAACGGGTCGCGGCCCAGCCAGCCGACCGTCCACAGTCCGAAGGTGAAGTTGTCGTCCTTGGTCGGGGTGGGCACGGGCATCGGAGGCCTCCGGAACGGTTCTCGGCTATTTGTTCTTGTCGTGAACTTATTGACTGAAACGGTATCGCTCGTGTCAACGGCGGCGCCGCGAAGCGGGCACGGGAGACTGTCCGGATGGTTCGGGGTGCGCTGCGGGCGCCGTGGCTGCTCGCGACGCTCGCCGTCGGGCTGCTGGTGCGCGCGGTGCTGATCCCGGTCACGCACGGCCAGGACTTCGTGGTGTGGGACAAAGCCACCGCCGCCACGCTCGCCGGGATCAACATCTACGCCCATCACCCCGCCTACCCGGGCGGCCCGTACGCCTACCTCCCGCCGTTCCTCTACCTGGAGCTGCCCTTCCAGTGGCTGGCCCAGCACACCGGCCCGTCGTTCCTCGTGCTCGGCAAACTGCCGATCCTCGCCGCAGACATCGCCTGCGCGCTGCTGATCGCGTCGCTGTGTCGGCTGCGGGGCGGCAACGAGTACACCAGCGCGGTCGGTGCCGCGGCCTACTTCGTGAACCCGCTCGTCCTCTACAACAGCGCCTACTACGGCCGGTTCGACTCGATCGGACTCGCGCTGCTGCTCGCCGCGCTGCGTGCGGTGTACACGGTGCGCACCGATCGCGGCCGATGGGGCGGGGCGCTGTGGTTCGGTCTGGCCGTGGCGGCCAAGACCTTCCCTGCGTTCGTGCTGCCGTGGCTGCTGCGGTGGAATCCGTTCGGACGCCGTCGGGTGATCGTGGCGAGCGTGCTCGTGGCGCTGATCGTCTGCGTGCCGTACCTGACCACGATCCGCGCCGTGATCCACGACGTGGTGTTCTACGACGCGGGCAAGCAGCCCCAGGGGCTGTCGTGGCAGTACCTGCTCAACGACCCGCTCGGGCTTGCCGCGTCCAAGCGGGTGAGCTACTGCGTGTTGCTCGTCTTCGTGGCCGGCGCGATCTGGCTGACCCGCGTCGCCGATCCGGTGCGCTACACGGCAGTGGTGTTCGCGCTGTTCATCCTGTGCAGCAAGGTCGTGCTGGAGCAGTACCTGATCTGGCCGCTGCCGTTCCTCGCCGTCCTGATCGGCGTGGGGCCGCGGCCGCGGGCCGTTGCGTTCGCCGGTCTGCTCTCGCTGATCGGCGTGGTCGACAACGAGACCTTCCACCCCCTCGGACGCTCGTCGTCGGTGGTGGTGACCGTGCTGACGTTGGGTTGCGCCGCGTACGTCGTCCTCGAGGCGCGTAAGGACACCGTCGACCGGACGACGCCTACGCCAGTCCGACGACGACGAGTCGGTGGCCCCACACGACCATCGGCGGCGTGAGAACCAGCAGCCACCAGGCCGGCTGGCGCCACAGCGCAACGAACGTGGTCCGCTCGGCAACGGTGACCGCGCCGAGCACGAGCACCGGGAACGCGGTCAGCGCGAGCACCCGGGTGTGGTCGTCGGTGACTGCTTGAACGACGATCCACAGCACCGCGGCACCGCCCACGCGCAGACGCAACCGGCTTCCCCAGCCCGGCCAGCTGTGGCGCAGGGCCTGCACGAGGAAACCGATCAGCCCGGCCACGCCTGACCAGAGGATGTACGGCGCGAGCGCGCCGTCCGCGCCGAGCATGTGACTCATCTTGGTGGCGTTGGTCAGCCAGCTCCATCGCGAACCGGACGACGCGTGTGCGGCAACCAGCCAGGCGGCGACGACGACCTTGCCGACCGCACATCCGGCGAACAGGGCTGCGAAGGTCGGCCGCACCGGACTGCGCCGGAACGCCGGCAGGACCAACCACAGCAGTGTCAGGGCCACGACGATCTGCTCGAAATCCTGGAACCCCGCCGCCACCGCGGCCGCGAACTGCAGGGCAGGACGGCCGCGCATGGCGAACAGCAGCAACACCCACGTCAGCAGCGAGAACGTGTCGTATATCCCGAGCCACGAAAGCTCGACCGCTGTGATCGGAGCCAGCAGCACGACGCAGGCCGCGATCGTCGCGCGCTCGTAGCCCAGCGCCCGGACGAACCAGAGGTAGAGCAGGCCGGCCGCGAGAACGAGGGCCACAGCATGCACGGCGACGTAGACGTGGACGCTGCGATATCCGATCAGCCGATAACTGATCGGTCCCAGTGGCTCGCTCAGCAGGTAGGCCGTCTTCTCGCGGACGTGCAGGCCCGGCCAGCCCCAGCTGACCCGCTCGAACGTCGGGAGGTGCGGCACGGTGTCCGGGAAGCTGCGATAGACGGCCCAGACGAGGACGCCGACGCCGGACAGGATCGTCAGCAGGCGACGCCTGCGGTGGTCGGGAGCCCCGTCGGACCGCGCGAGCGCGGCGGCACTGCGCACGTCGGTGACCACGCAGTGCCTCTCGTCGCCGTTGATCACGAACCGGACCCACGCATCGTGCCACGCGCAGGTGCGCGTGGCACGATGCGACAGGCCGCTAGAGCAGTGACCGCAGCACGTACTGCATGATCCCGCCGTGGCGGTAGTAGTCCGCCTCGCCGGGGGTGTCGATGCGCACGCGCGCGTCGAACTCGCAGGAACCCGCCTTGACGTGCACGGTGCGCGGCGTCGTCCCCGAGTTGAGCTCCTCGACACCGGTGATGTCGAAGGTCTCCTCACCGGTGAGCCCGAGCGACTCGGCGGACTCGCCGTCCGGGAACTGCAGCGGCAGCACGCCCATGCCGATCAGGTTCGAGCGGTGGATGCGCTCGTAGGACTCCGCGATCACCGCGCGCACGCCGAGCAGCGCAGTGCCCTTGGCCGCCCAGTCCCGCGACGAACCGGAGCCGTACTCCTTGCCGGCGAGGATCACCAGCGGTGTCGCGGCCCCGGCGTAGTTCACCGACGCGTCGTAGATCGTCGTGACGTCGCCACCCGCGGTGAAGTCGCGGGTGAAGCCGCCCTCGGTGCCCGGGGCCAGCTGGTTGCGCAGCCGGATGTTGGCGAAGGTGCCGCGGATCATCACCTCGTGGTTGCCGCGGCGCGAGCCGTAGGAGTTGAAGTCCTTGCGCTCGACGCCGTGCTCGGCGAGGTACCTGCCGGCGGGGGAGTCGGTCT
This sequence comes from Jatrophihabitans sp., assembly GCA_036559305.1. Classification (GTDB taxonomy): domain Bacteria; phylum Actinomycetota; class Actinomycetes; order Mycobacteriales; family Jatrophihabitantaceae; genus RYN-133. Next base: position 10,215 of record DATBTJ010000050.1, on the reverse strand, counting down.
TGATCGCACCGGCCGGGCTGATGTGATCGGTGGTCACCGAGTCGCCGAGCTTGGCGAGCACACGGGCGCCGGTGATGTCGTTGACGTCCGACGGCTCGCGGTCCATGCCGTCGAAGTACGGAGGCTTGCGCACGTAGGTCGACTCGGCGTCCCACTCGAAGGTGTCGCCCTCGGGAGTGGGCAGGCCCTGCCAGCGCTCGTCGCCGGCGAACACGTCCGCGTAGTCCTTGCTGAACATCTCGCTGGCGATCGCCTGCTCGATCGTCTCCTGGACCTCCTGCGGCGACGGCCAGATGTCGTGCAGGAAGACGTCGTTGCCGTCCGTGTCCTGACCGAGCGGGTCGTTCATCAGGTCGACGTCCATCGAGCCGGCCAGCGCGTAGGCGACGACCAGCGGGGGAGAGGCGAGATAGTTCATCTTCACGTCGGGGTTGATGCGACCCTCGAAGTTGCGGTTTCCGGACAGCACCGCCGTCACCGCGAGGTCGCCCTCGTTCACGGCGGCCGACACCTCGTCGATGATCGGGCCCGAGTTGCCGATGCAGGTCGTGCAGCCGTAGCCGACGAGGTTGAAGCCGAGCTTCTCGAGGTACGGGGTCAGGCCGGCCCGGTCGTAGTAGTCGGTGACCACCTTCGAGCCCGGCGCGAGCGACGTCTTCACCCAAGGCTTGCGGCCGAGGCCCTTCTCGACCGCCTTCTTCGCAAGCAGCGCGGCACCGATCATCACCGACGGGTTCGACGTGTTCGTGCACGACGTGATCGCGGCGATGACGACGGCGCCGTGATCGAGCACGCCCTTGCCGCCGCCGGCGAAGCTGACCTCGACGGGGTTCGACGTGCGCCCGCCCGCGCCGTGGGCGCACGACGGCACCGGCTCGGCGACCTCGACCGCGCCCGGATCCGAGGCCGGGAAGGACTCGGCGTTGGCCTCGTCCACGCTGTCCTGTACCGACTCGACGTAGGAGCTGAGCGCCTCGCGGAACATCGGCTTGGCCGACTTCAGCGGCACGCGGTCCTGCGGGCGCTTCGGGCCGGCCAGCGACGGCTCGACCGTCGACAGGTCCAGCTCGAGCGTCTCGCTGAACGCGGGCTCGACGGACGGGTCGTGCCACAGGTTGTTCTGCTTGGCGTAGCTCTCGACCAGAGCGATCTGGTCGTCCTTGCGGCCGGTGAAGCGCAGGTACTTCAACGTCTCGTCGTCGATCGGGAAGATGGCGCAGGTCGAGCCGTACTCCGGGCTCATGTTGCCGATCGTCGCGCGGTTGGCCAGCGGCACCGCGCCGACGCCGGAGCCGTAGAACTCGACGAACTTGCCGACCACGCCGTGCTTGCGCAGCATCTCGGTGATCGTGAGGACCAGGTCGGTGGCGGTCGAGCCGTCCGGCAACTGGCCGCTGAGCTTGAAGCCGACGACGCGGGGGATGAGCATGCTCACCGGCTGGCCGAGCATCGCCGCCTCGGCCTCGATGCCGCCGACGCCCCAGCCGAGCACGCCCAGGCCGTTGACCATGGTGGTGTGCGAGTCGGTGCCGACCAGGGTGTCCGGGTAGGCCATGCCGTTGCGGGCGAACACCACGCGGGCCAGGTATTCGATGTTGACCTGGTGCACGATGCCGGTGCCCGGCGGGACGACCTTGAACTCGTCGAACGCGGTCTGGCCCCAGCGCAGGAACTGGTAGCGCTCGATGTTGCGCTCGTACTCGAGCTCGACGTTGCGGACGAACGAGTCGGGTGTGCCGAACAGGTCGGCGATCACCGAGTGGTCGATGACCAGTTCCGCGGGTGCGAGCGGGTTGATGCGTGACGCGTCACCGCCGAGTTCGACGACCGCCTCGCGCATGGTGGCGAGGTCGACCACGGCGGGCACGCCGGTGAAGTCCTGCATCACGACGCGGGCGGGGGAGAACTGGATCTCGGTGTCCGGCTCGGCGTCCGGCTGCCAGTTGGCCAGCGCCTCGATCTGGGCGGACGTGACGTTCGCGCCGTCCTCGGTGCGGAGCAGGTTCTCGAGCAGGATCTTCAGGCTGAACGGCAACCGTTCGGTGCCGTCGACCGCGGCCAGGGAGAAGATGTCGAAGCTGTCGTCACCGACGGTGAGCTTGGTGCGGGATCCGAAGCTGTTCTTGCTCTGTGCTGGCACGGGAACTGCGCCTCCTCGGCGGTCAGACGAGAGATCTCTTGACGTCAAGATACCTAGGAACCTACCACCGTTGTGCGGGGCGCTTTGTTAAGGTCCCTGCGTGACGGACAGCGCTATCGAAGAGGTTGTGACCGTCGCAGCCGACCACAGCGCCGCGCGTCGCTGGCACCGCATCCGGGTCGGCGTGTTCGCGGCCTGGGTCGTGATCATCTGCGCGGTCGTGGTGACCACGGGCGTGCCGACCGGACGCCGGGCCATCGCCATGATGACCGTCAGCGGGCTCGCGATCAGTCGGCTCGGCCAGGGCTGGCGCCGGCTCGGCCAGGTCGTGGTCGACTGGTTGCCCTTCACGCTCGTGCTGATGGCCTACGACACGACCCGCGGAGTGGCGACCTCGATCGGGTTGCCGGTGCACGAGGCCGACGTCGTGGGCTGGGAGCGCGCCCTGTTCGGCGGCCACGTGCCGACCGTCTGGCTGCAACAGCACCTCTACGACCCGCACCACGTGTTCTGGTACGACGCACTGTTCACCGTCGTCTACTGCACGCACTTCGCGGCGACCCCGATCGTCGCTGCGGTGATGTGGCTGCGCGACCGCACGGCCTGGCTGTTCTACATCGCCCGCGTGGTGCTGCTGTCGGTCGGCGGCCTGGTGACCTACGTGCTGTTCCCCGAGGCGCCGCCGTGGATGGCGGCGCGCGACGGCGTGATCGGCGACCCCATCGCGCGGCTGCCGGCGCGTGGGTTCGTCTGGCTGGACGCGCCCCAACTGCGCGACACCCTCGATCACGCGTTCCGCGCCGGAGGGAACGAGGTCGCCGCCATGCCGTCCTTGCACGTCGGCTTCGCCTGCCTGATCGCGATCTTCGTCGCCGGCCGGGTGCGCCGCCGGTGGTGGCCGGTGCTGTGGCTCTACCCGGCGCTGATGGGCGTGGCGCTGGTCTACCTGGGCGAGCACTACGTCATCGATCTGCTCGCCGGGCTCGCCTACGCCGCGGCGGCGCATTACGCGCTGAGCTGGTGGGAGCGGCGCCGGGCCGCGCGCCGGGCCGATTGCACAGCCGCCGAGACGCGTGCCGTGTCCTCCACGCCCGCCTGAGCTCCCCGCCGCCCGTACCGCTCTCGAGCGCCGGCTCGCCCGTTCTCGACCCGCTTCGTGGTGGGCCGGCACCTCGGCCGGTGAACGGGTGTTACGGATGTTGCGATTGATTCGTGAGTGGCGCCTGGCGTAAGTGTGGCGGAAGTGGCACTCTGTGCACTGAAGTTTTTCCTGTTACTCGGGGATCACCTGCCGATAGATGTTTCTGTCCGCCCCGCCGTCCAGCGGCCGCCGCCCCCGCCGGTCGCCTGCCGAGAGGCCGAAGCCGTGCCCGTCTCCCGCATCGCGCGCACTGCGAGCGCCCCGACGATCCGCCATGCGCGGCTCGTCGCACTGCTCCTGACGCTGGTGGCGATCGCGGCGCTGATCGCCGTCCCCGACCGGGCCGCCGTCGCCGCCAAGCCGCCGCCCAACCCGACGGACGGCCAGCTCAGCGGCGCCGCTGCCAAGAAGGCGGCCGTCGCCGCCGAGGTGGGCCGCCTCGGCGCGAGCGTGGCCGCCATGCAGTCGCAGCTGCGCCAGCTCGAGGCTGCCAAGGAGATGGCCGAGCAGAAGCTCGCCTTCGCCTTGTCCAAGCTGCAGGACGCCAAGGCCGCTACCGCCGCCGCGCAGCGCGAGGTCGTCGCGGCCCGCGAGAAGGTCGACGCGGCGCAGCAGCAGTTCTCCGGCTTCGTGCAGTCGACTTACATGAACGGGTCGATCGGCGGCGTGACCGGTTCGCTGCTCACTGCCACCGATCCGAACGCGCTGCTGCAGCAGAACTCGCTCGAGCAGTACGAGTCCGACCACCAGATCAACGCCATCGGCAACGTGAAGCGTGCGACCGTCGCCCGCTCGAATGCCGAGGCGGCGGCGCGGCTCGCGCTCGCCCGGCAGCGCAGCCTGGCGCAGGCCGCGAAGCAGGCCAAGCTCGACGCGGACGCCGCCGTGGTGTCGGCGATCGCCCAGCAGCACCAGCTCCAGCAGCAGCTCGCATCGCAGCAGGCGGCCCTGCAGCAGGCCCAGGAGCAGCTCGCGACCCTGAACAACCAGCGCGCCGCCTTCATCCAGTGGCAGCGCCGGCAGGCAGCGATCGCGGCCGCCCAGGCGCGCGCCCGCCGGCTTGCCGCCGAACGCGCCCGCGCGGCCGCGCTGGCCGCTGCGGCGGCACAGCGGCGCCACGACGAGGCAGTGGCGGCGGCCGAGCGACGCCGTGCGGCGGCGCTGCGGCACCACCAGGGCTCGCACCGCCACGTCCCCGGTAGCACCCACTCGAACGGCGGTTCGAACGGCGGCTCGAGCGCCGGGCCGAACGGCGGCGGCTACCCGATCCCCGCCTCGGGTGGCGGCTGGACCCCGGCCAAGGGCTGGGAGGCCGTCGCCCGCGCCAAGCGCTGGTTGGGCTGGATGTACGCGTGGGCGGGCGGCAACGCCTACGGCCCGACTTACGGCGTGTGTGCCGGCGACGGCGCCTACAACGACTGCCATATCCGCGGCTTCGACTGCTCCGGGCTCTCCCTCTACGCCTGGGCGCCGTTCATGCAGCTCGACCACTATGCGGCGTCGCAGTACTGGTCCGCGGGCTCGTTCCATCCGTCCACGTCGCAGTTGCAGCCGGGCGATCTGGTCTTCTGGAGCTCCAACGGGTCCCCGAGCGGCATCCACCACGTCGCGATCTACATCGGCGGCGGCAGCGTCATCCAGGCCCCGCAGAGCGGTTCGGTCATCCAGATCACCCCACTGTGGTCGGTCGACTGGGGCTACCTCGGGGCTACCCGCCCACTGACCTGAGGCCGACATCGCGGGTAGCGTGATCGCCATGAGCACTGCACCCGACGCCGTGCTGCGGGATGCGTTCGGCCGCACCGCGACCGATCTGCGCATCTCGCTGACCGATCGGTGCTCGCTGCGCTGCACGTACTGCATGCCGGCCGAGGGGCTGGACTGGCTCACCCGCGAACAGCGCCTCGACGACGCCGAGATGGTGCGGCTGGCCGAGTTGTTCGTCCGGCTCGGGGTGCGCAGCATCCGGCTCACCGGAGGCGAGCCGCTGGTGCACCGCACGGTGGTCGACGTCGTGCGCAGCCTCGCAGCGCTCGTACCGCGCCCCGAGCTGTCGCTGACCACCAACGGCATCAGCCTGGACCGGTCGGCCGGTGAGCTCGCCGCGGCCGGTCTCGACCGCGTCAACGTCTCGATCGACACCCTCGACCGCGACCGGTTCCACGAGCTGACCCGACGCGACCGGCTGGACGACGTGTTGCGCGGCGTCGCCGCGGCCGCGGGCGCCGGGCTCGCACCCGTCAAGGTCAACTCCGTCCTGGTGCGTGGCTCGAACCTGGCCGAGGGCCCGGAGCTGCTCGGCTGGGCGCTGCGCAACGGGTACCGGTTGCGCTTCATCGAGCACATGCCGCTCGACGCCGACCACACCTGGACGCGCGGCGACATGGTCACCGCCGACGAGATCCTGGAACTGCTCCAGCGCGACTACGTGCTCGAGCCGCGCGGGCACCGGGGCCACGCCCCGGCCGAGGAGTTCGACGTGCTCGACGGCCCCGACCGCTCGTCCTGGGCCGAGACCCCGGGACGGGTCGGGGTGATCGCCTCGGTCACGCGGCCGTTCTGCCGCGACTGCGACCGGCTCCGGCTGACCGCCGACGGGCAGCTGCGCACGTGCCTGTTCGCACAGTCCGAGACCGACCTGCGCGGCCCCCTGCGCGCCGGCGCCTCGGACGAGGAGCTCGCCGCGATCATCCGCACCGCCGTCGCCGGTAAGCAGGCCGGCCATGGCATCGGGAACGCCGACTTCGTCCAGCCGCCGCGCACCATGTCGGCAATCGGCGGCTGACTGCGTCAAGCGCCGAACGGCCCCCGGTTCAGCAGAAACCCTCTGCGGGCGAGGAAGTCGGCCAGATGGTCGGCGTGCTCGTCGCAGGCCAGCCAGTGCTTGACCCGCGTGGCGTCGTGCAGGGTCGGGTTGCGCCACTGCAGGTCGGTGGTCGCCTCAACGCGGCAGCCACGCGCCGAACACCTCGGAGCTTCGTCGCCGGACACCAAGGCAACGTACAGCCGGGTCCCGTACGGTGACTGCGACGACTGTTCGGAAAGGGACTGCCTCGTGACGCACGCCAACACGCCGACCTCGACGCCTGCCGCAGACGCCGGCTCGCTCGAGCGGGTGATGTTCGAGATCAAGCGCGTCATCGTCGGCCAGGAGCGGCTGGTCGAGCGCATGATGATCAGCCTGTTGGCCCGCGGTCACTGCCTGCTCGAAGGCGTCCCCGGCGTGGCGAAGACGCTCGCTGTCGAGACGCTCGCGCGCACCGTCACCGGCAGCTTCGCCCGGATCCAGTTCACCCCCGACCTCGTCCCGTCCGACATCGTCGGCACCCGCATCTACCGCCCCGGCAGCGAGCGCTTCGAGACCGAGCTCGGTCCGGTGATGGCGAACTTCGTCCTGGCCGACGAGATCAACCGCGCGCCCGCCAAGGTGCAGTCGGCGATGCTCGAGGTGATGGCCGAGGGGCACGTCAGTATCGGCGGCGACCGCTTCGACGTACCCAAGCCGTTCCTGGTACTGGCGACGCAGAACCCGATCGAGTCCGAGGGCGTCTACCCGCTGCCCGAGGCGCAGCGCGACCGGTTCCTCATGAAGATCACCGTCGACTACCCGAGCGCGGCCGAGGAGCGCGAGATCGTCTACCGGATGGGCGTCGAGCCGCCCGTCGCGAACGCGGTGATCAGCACCGACGAGCTGGAGCGACTGCAGCACGTCGCGGGCCGCGTGTTCGTCCACCACGCGATCGTCGACTACGTGGTCCGGCTGGTGGTGGCGACCCGGCACCCCGGCGAGCACGGCATGCCGGACGTCGCCAGCTGGGTCTCCTACGGAGCCAGCCCGCGCGCCAGCCTCGGCCTCATCGCCGCCGGGCGAGCGATGGCCCTGCTGCGCGGACGTGACTACGTGCTGCCGCAGGACGTCCTCGACATCGCGGGGGACGTGCTCGCGCACCGCCTCGTGCTCAGCTACGACGCGATCGCCGACGGCGTGCCCGCCTTGCACGCCGTGCGTCGCGTGCTGCAGAGCGTCCCGCTGCCGCAGGTCGCGCCGCGCCAGCGCGCGAACGGCCCGGCCGGCCAGCAGCCGCCGCAGCAGCCGTTGGTGTACGGCCAGGCCGCGCCGCAGCAGAGCGGGCCCTGGAACGAGCGCAGCGCCTGACCCCGCATGAGCATTCCCGTCCCGTCCGACCACGGACCCACTCTCGATCTGGGTCCGGCCGAGGCGCTGCTGCGCCGCCTCGAGCTCACCGTGCGCAACCGCCTGGACGGGTTGCTGCAGGGCAACTATGTCGGGCTGGTGCCCGGGCCGGGTAGCGAGGCGGGGGAGTCGAGGCTGTACGCCCCGGGCGACGACGTGCGCCGGATGGACTGGCCGGTCACCGCGCGCACGACCGTCCCGCACGTGCGACAGACGGTCGCCGACCGCGAGCTGGAGACGTGGCTGGTCGTCGATCTGTCCCCGAGCATGGACTTCGGCACCGCCCTCACCGAGAAGCGCGAGCTGGTGCTGGCCGCGATCACCGCGGTCGTGCACCTGACCGTGCGCGGCGGCAACCGGGTCGGGGCGATTGTCGGCAACGGCAACGAGACCTACCGCATCCCGGCTCTGGGCGGGCGCAACCACGCACGGCATCTGGTGCGGCGCATCGCGGCGACCCGCCGCGCCGACACCGCGCAGGCCCCGGACCTACCGGCGATGCTCGAGTCGCTGCGCCGCCCGCCGCAGCGGCGCGGACTCGTCGCGGTGATCTCCGACTTCATCGGTCCGGCGGGCGAGCGCGAGCTGCCGTGGGAACGCCCGCTACGCGCGCTCGGGCTGCGGCACCAACTGCTCGGCGTCGAGGTTCTCGACCCGCGCGAGCTCGAACTCACCGCGGCCGGGCTGGTCACCTTCGTCGACGCCGAGACCGGCCGTCAACTCGAGGTGCAGACGTCCTCGGCGGGCGTGCGGCAGAACTACGCGGCCGCCGCGCAGGCCCAGCGGGTGCGCATCGCCACCGCGCTGCGGCACGCCGGTGCCGGGCACCTGCAGCTGCGCACCGACCGTGACTGGATCAACGACGTGGTGCGCTACGTCCTCGCCCGGCGTCGCCTCGGCGGCCAGGCCGGCACCGGTCGACAGGAGGCCGTGCGATGACGTTCCTCTCGCCGACGTACCTGTGGCTGCTCGTCGCCGTCGCCGCCATCCTGGTCGCCTACGTGGTGGTGCAGTTGCGCCGCGACACCTACGTCGCCCGGTTCAGCAACGTCGAGCTGCTCGGCAGCGTCGCCCCGCGCCGCCCCGGCTGGCGGCGGCACCTGACCTTCGCGCTGCTGCTGATCGGGCTCACGGTGCTGGCGGTCGGGGTGGCCCGCCCGGCCGCCGGCGTACGGGTGCCGCGCGACCGCGCGACCGTGATGATGGACATCGACGTGTCGCTGTCGATGGAGGCGACCGACGTCTTGCCGTCGCGGCTGGAGGCGGCGAAGAAGGCCGGCAAGCAGTTCGCCGATGTGCTGCCCGCCCGCATCAATCTCGGGCTGATCAGCTTCGCCCGCAACGCCAACGTGTTGGTCGCGCCGACGCTGGACCGCGAGCCGGTGAAAAAGGCGATCGACGGGCTGCACCTCGCGAACTACACCGCGATCGGTGAGGCCATCTTCAGCTCCATCGATGCGATCCACGTGTTCGCGCAGGCGACGACTGCAAAGGGTGACAAGCCGCCGCCGGCGCGGGTCGTGCTGCTCAGCGACGGGTCGAACACCACCGGACGCTCGATCCCGTCCGCGATCGCCGCCGCTCGTGCGGCGCACGTCCAGATCTCGACGATCGCCTTCGGCACGCCCAACGGCACCGTCACCGGTGACAACGGCGCGCAGGTGCCGGTGCCGGCGGACACCGCGGCGCTGAGCCAGATCGCGGCACAGACCGGCGGCTCGTTCCACACCGCGACCTCGGTGCAGGAGCTGCAGGCCGTCTACAAGGACATCGGTTCGCAGATCGGCTACACCACCGTCCACCGTGACATCTCGTGGCGCTTCCTCGCTGTCGGCTTGCTGTTCACCCTGGCGGCCGCGGCCGCGTCCATGCTGTGGTCGGGCCGGCTGATCTGATCCCGGCGCACGGCACGGGCCGGGAGCAACGCCCCCGGCCCGTGGTGTGTGTTCGGTGGATCAGGTGAGCTGGATCAGCTTCCACATGCCCATGAAGATGTGCGGCATGCCGGTGTTGAAGTCCGGCCAGAAGCAGGCCACGAGGTACTTGCCCTTGGGCAGGTTCAGCGCGAGCGCCGAGATCTGGGTCGGGCTGAGCACGCCCGAGCCCCAGCTGGCCTTGAGCGCCCAGGGCGGCTGACCCTGGCCGCCCTTCTTGATGAACCGCCTCACCTGCGCGGCCGTCGTGCTCTGCTTCACCTGCTGGAACTCGATGAAGTGCGGCTGGTCGGCCCGGTTCCTGATCAGGGTCATGCCCTTGTGCCGGATGCGGCCCTCCGGGCCGAACCCGTAGGTGAACAGGTCGATCAGGCCGGTGGTCGGCACCGCGGTGTTCGGGACCAGTTTGCCGACGACCTTGACCGGCGCGATGGCGCGGGAGTTCTGGTCGAGGAACCAGTAGCGGCCCGGGCGCAGGTTCGCGGAGAACTCGCCCATCTGCCGGGGGTTGGTCTCCGAGCCGCCGTTGAAGACCGAGCCGGCGTCGACGCGCTTGATCGCAGCGACGTTGCCACTGAACGCCTTGTTGATGTCCTGGCCGAATTGGGCGATCGAGTAGCCCTTGCGGAACCGGACGATGTTCATGATGTGGTCGCCCTGGTGGGTCACCACGCGGAACAGGGTGCGGCCGGCGGGGATCGTGTTGTTCTTGCCGACGAGCACGCGGTGGTTGTTCACGTGGATGGTTACCACGTGGTACGGCGCCGGCTTGGTTGCGGCCTGGGCCCCGGTCGTCGAAACCGTG
>DATBTJ010000049.1:0-15830 GCA_036559305.1 Jatrophihabitans sp. | reverse complement strand
CGCCATCCTCGGCACCGGCGCGGTCGTCAAGCGTGCCGTCGTCGTCGAGGACAACAACCTCGGCGAGACGATCGCGGTTCGCTCGATGGTCTACCTGGCGCTGTCCTACGACCACCGCATCGTCGACGGCGCCGACGCCGCACGGTTCCTCGTCACGATGAAGGACCGCCTCGAGGCCGGCGCCTTCGAACGGGCGCTGGGCCTGGCCTGACATGGAGGTCGTCCTCGCCGGCGCGTCCGGACTGATCGGTAGTGCGTTGCGGGACGCGCTGCGCGCGGACGGCCACCACGTCAAGACCCTGCTGCGGCACAAGACCTCCGCACCGGATACCGACAGCTGGGATCCCACAGCGGGCCTGGTCGACCCCGACTTCCTGGCCGGGGCCGATGTGGTCGTGTGCCTGTCCGGCGTCGGCGTCGGCAGCAAACGGTGGACCGAGGACTACAAGAAGCAGATCCTGCAGAGCCGGGTCGACAGTGTCGGCACCCTGGCGCGATCCCTCGCCGAGTACGGCGGTCACGGGCAACCCCGCGCGCTCGTGTGCGCGTCGGCGGTCGGCTACTACGGCGACTCCGGTGCCCGCGTGGTCGAGGAGGACTCGCCCTCGGGGTCGTCCTTCCTCGCCGACGTGTGCCGCCAGTGGGAGGCTGCCGCCGAGCCCGCGCGCGCGGTCGGAGTCCGGGTCGCGCATCTGCGCACCGGGCTCGTGCTCGCCGGCGACAGCGATCTGATGAGGCGGCTCAAGCCGCTGGTACAGCTCGGTGTCGCCGGCAAGCTCGGCAGCGGACGGCAGTACATGCCGTGGATCTCGCTGCGCGACGAGATCCGGGCGATCCAGTTCCTGATCGACCACGACCTGTCCGGGCCGGTCAATCTCACCGGGCCCGCGCCGGTGACCAACGCCGAGTTCATGAAGGTCATCGGACGGGTGCTGCACCGGCCGACGGTGTTGCCGGCGCCCGGATTCGGGCTGCGCCTGGTGCTCGGCGAATTCGCCGGCGAGGTGCTCGGCGGCCAGCGGGCGGTGCCGGCCGCCCTGACCGCCGCCGGCTTCGAGTTCCAGGACCGCGACGTCGAGTCGGCGCTGCGCTGGGCGCTGCACCGCTGAGGACGGCGCTCACCCGACGCGCTCGGCAACGATGCGGTACCCCGCGACGGTGCGGCGCAGCACGATCCGCATCGGCACCACCGGTACCGGCGCGGCACGGGCCGCCGGAGTCCCGCGGCAGACAAGTGTCGCCGCACGCACCGCGACCCGGGCCTGCACCCTGACCCGGCTCCCGAGCCGCCGGGTGTGCACCTCACCGAAGCTGGTGTGCAGACCGGTCAGGCCACAGCCGGGCGGCACGATTCGCAACAGGGTGGCCCGGTCGCGGGCCAGCAGCAACGGCGACGCGTACACCCGCGCCAGCAGCGCCGGATCGCGCACGGCGAAGGCCCGCGCCCGGGCGCCGTCGAGGGCCGCGAGCACCGCAGTGACGCCCGGTCGGCCGGGCGGGGACGAGGTGCCCGGTGCCGGGTCGGGCGTAGCCGGCCGGGTCGTGGAACCAGCGCGACGCGTGGTCACCACCGGCTCGACGGCCGCCGTCTCGCCGGCCGCTGCTCGGCGGGCCGGCGGATGGCGCGGCCACCAGGCGACCGCGGCCGAGACCGCGAGCAGCACCAGTGCGAGGGCCAGCACCAACCGGCGCGAGCGAGCCCGCCGCGCCTGATGCCGGGCCCCGGGCGCACGGGTGAACGGCGCCGGTGCCCGCACGCCGTAGGTCAACGGTGTCCGGGCGAACGGTGGAGCGACCGCACCGCTTGCCGAGGTCGCGGGCGGCGCGATCGAGGACAGCGGCACCGATTCCAACGGCCAGGACTGCAACGGGTCCGCGGCGTGACGCGCCCGCCCGGCGGTGAGCTCGACCGCGACCGGCTCGGCACTCTGCCGCAGATCGAGCGCGAACTCGGCCGCGGTGCCGCGCCGGGCCGGGTCGAGATCGAGCGCCCGCGCGACCACCCGCGTCATGTCGGCGGGCACGCCGGCGTCGAGCATCCGGTCAGCGAAGTCGGGCTGGCGGCCGGTGGTGGCTGCGGTCTCGAGGACCTCGGCCGCGTCGCTGCCCGGCCAGGGCACCGCGCCGGTGAGCGCGTGCAGGGTGACCGCCGCAAGCATGAACACGTCGCTCTCCGACCGCGGGACGCCGCCGGCCGCGACCACGGGGTCGGCGTAGGACGGCGTGGTGCGCACCGGCACGACGTCGTCGAGCAGTCGCGCGACGCCGAGGTCGGCGAGCAACGGCAGGCCGATGTCGGTGAACAGGATGTTCGCCGCGGACACGTCGCCGTGGGTCACGCCCCGGTTGTGTGCGTAGGCGAGCGCGCTGCCGATCGGCGCGAGCGCGGTGACCGTCTCGCCCGGCGTCAACCGGCCGCGCCGCGCCAGCAGGGTCGAGAGCGCTCCGGCCGCGGCGAGGTCGAGTACCAGCACGATCGCGTCCTCGGTGGTGCGGACCTCGTGCAGCTTCATCAGGTGCGGATGGTCGAGGGTGGACAGCATCGCGGCCTCGCCGATGGCCGCATCGCGCTCGGCCCGCTCGGACAGCCAGATGCGCTTGAGCGCGACCGGGACGCCGGTGGACGTGACGCTCGCGCGCCAGACCTCCCCCGACGCGCCCGCGCCGATCAGCGCCTCGACCCGGTAGCCGGGCAGTCGCCACGTCCGTCGTGCCATGTCCGCAGACGCTAGGCGATCGGACCGACCGGCCGGCCCGTTGTCCACAGGCCCTGTCGCACCCGCGTTCTAAGGTGGAGGCATGCCGTTGTTGGGTGCCCACGTCGACTCCGCAGATCCGCTGCCGCACGCCGAAGCGGTCGGCGCACAGACGATCCAGTTCTTCCTGTCCGACCCGCAGGGCTGGAAGAAGCCGGTGCCGCACCCGCACGCCGAGGCGATCAAGGCCAGTGACCTGCGTGTCTACATCCACGCGCCGTACCTGGTGAACGTCGCGAGCACCAACAACAAGATCCGCATCCCCAGCCGCAAGATCCTCAGCCAGCACGCCGAGGCCGCGGCCGCGATCGGTGCGGCCGGCCTGATCGTGCACGGCGGCCACGTCACGGCCAAGGACGACCCGGCCGTCGGTTTCGAGAACTGGCACAAGACCTTCGCCCGCGCCGCCGCGGACGGCGGCTTCCCGCTGCCGATCCTGATCGAGAACACGGCCGGCGGCGACAACGCGATGGCCCGGCGCTTCGACCGGCTCGCCATGCTGTGGGACGCGGTGGGAGAGTTCGGTCCCGGCTTCGTCCTCGACACCTGCCATGCCTGGGCCGGTGGTGAGGAACTCGCCGACATCGTCGACCGGGTGAAGGCGATCACCGGACGGGTCGACCTCGTCCACGCCAACAACTCTCGCGACACCTTCGACTCCGGCGCCGACCGGCACGCCAACTTCGACGCCGGGACGTTCGACTCCGAGCTGATCGCGAGCGTGTGCCGCGACGCCGGCTGCGACGTGATCGTCGAGACGCCCGCGGACGGGCAGCGCGCCGACCTGGAGTACCTGCACAAGCACCTGGACTGACTCGATAGCGTCGCCGGCGTGCCCGCAGACGAACCGACGATCCTCGCCACCTCGGGCGGCCTGAAGCCCGGCCGCCGGACCCGCTTCGAGTTCAACGAGCTGGTCGAGTACGCCATCGACCTCTCGGGGGTGAACGGTCGCGCGCCGAAGGTGTGCTTCCTCGCCACCGCCCTGGGCGACGACCGGCTGACGATCTCGGCGTTCTACGAGGCCGCGCTGGTGCGCGGACTGGTGCCCTCGCACCTGCTCAGTTTCCCGATGCCCAATATCGAGGACGTCACCGCTCACCTGCTCGAGCAGGACGTCGTCTGGGTCTTCGGTGGCAGCGTCGCCGGGCTGTTGGCCATGTGGCGCCTGCACGGCTACGACGAGGCGATGCGCGCGGCCTGGCAGGCCGGGGTCGTGCTGACCGGCGTCAGCGCGGGTTCGATCTGCTGGCATGTCGGCGGCACCACCGACTCCTTCGGCCCGGACCTGCGTCCGGTCACGGACGGCCTGGGCTTCGTCCCGTTCGCCAACGGCGTGCACTACGACTCCGAGGAGCAGCGCCGGCCGCTGTTCCAGCAGCTGATCGCCGACGGCACGCTGCCCAGCGGGTACGCGACCGACGACGGCGTCGGCGTCCGCTACCGCGGCACCGAGTTCGTCGAGGCGGTCAGCGAGCAGGACGGCAAAGGTGCCTACCTCGTCGAGCGCGGCCCGGACGGACGCGCTGTCGAGACGAGGATCGACCCCCGTCACCTCTAGGACGAGCGAGCGGGCCGGCGGTCAGCTGTCGCGCGCGCGCCTGGCCCCCCGCGGCCGCCTGAGCGCCGGGGTCTCGGCGACGACCCGGCGGGTGGTGCTGCGCAGCCGCTCGGCGGCCTGCTGCCCCGGCCGGCGCGCTGCCGCGGCCTGCTCGCGTCGCTGGCGGGTACGCCGCCGTCGCTCCTCGACATCGAGCTCGGCGAGCACCCGCTCGACCCCTGCGAGCAGCGCGCCGCGCCGCTGCCACAGCCCGACGTCGTTGCCCGGGTCGACCAGCAGCAGCTCGGTGAGCCGCACCCGGGCCTCGCGCACGGCATCCAGGGCGTCCTCGAGCTCGGCTACGTGCGGCTCGCCCGACTCGTCGCCCTCGGCGCGCACGAGCGTCGCGAAGTCGCGCATCGCCCGTGCGATGTCGGCGAGCAGCACCGCGAAGACCTCGCGCAGTTCGGCGTCGCCGGCCTCGTCGTCGTCAGCGCGCGCCTCGTCACGGGTGACGTCTGAGCCGTCGCCGAGCGACCGGAACACCGACCGCATCGCCACCCCGGCGTGCTCGAGGGCCATCAACCCGCTGCGCAGATCGGGGGTGGTGTCCGGCACGCCGACCGCGCGGGGGTTGAGCCGGCGGCTCTCGGCCGCCTCGTCCAGCTCGCGCTCGATCGTGTCGACGCGGGCGGTGATGGCGCGCACCTCGTCCAGCCAGGAATTGGCCTCCTCGCGCGACACCGGGCCGTCGCGCAGCGACGACGCGGCCCGGTCGAGCAGCCGGGCCAGCGAGTCGCCGAAGCGCTCGACGGCCATGCCGGCGGTACGCACCCGGGGCCGTTGCGGGATCAGCACGCTGACCAGGACGCCGACTGCGGCGCCGATCAGCGTCTCGTCGATCCGGTCGAGGGCGCGCACCCCCGCCCCGCCGGCGGCGAGGATGAGCATCGCACTGATCGGCACCTCGAGCAGGTGCGGGCCGAGCCGCAGTGCTTGACCGACCAGGATCGACACGAGCACGACACCGCCGAGGCTCCACCAGGTGAGCCCGACGAGCTGGGCCGCGACGATGGCGAGCCCCACGCCGGCCAGCACGCTCACGATCCGGCGCAGCGTGTCGGTGATCGTGCCGAACAGCGTGACCTGCACGATCAGCAGCGCGGTCAGGGCCGCGGTGATCGGCTGCTTGTCGTCGGAAAGCACGCGCGCCGCGAGGTAGGCGGCCGACGCCGCCACGGCGAGCCGCAGCGAGCGAGCGGCGGCAGCCTGCCCACCCTCGCGCACCCGGCGGCGCGCGTTGGTGAGCCTGCTGCGGAGGTCGGCCACCCCTACATTCTGGCGCGCCGCCTCACGCCTTCGCGTCCGCCTTCGCCAACTTCGACGGCCACCAGATCTTCTTGCCGATGTCGTAGCTCAGTGCGGGCACGAGGATCGACCGCACGACCACGGTGTCGAGCAGCACGCCGAAGGCCACGGTGAACCCGATCTCGGCGAGGAAGACGATCGGAAGCACCCCGAGCACCACGAAGGTCGCGGCCAGCACCACACCGGCCGAGGTGATCACCCCGCCGGTGACCGCCAGGCCCCGCCTGATGCCCTCCTTCGTCCCGTACTGCAGCGTCTCCTCGCGCACCCGGGTCATCAGGAAGATGTTGTAGTCGATGCCCAACGCCACGAGGAACACGAACGCGAACAGCGGGAACGCCGGATCGGCGTTGACGAAGTGGAACACGTGGTTGAAGAACAGCGCGCTGACACCGAGCGCCGCGGTGAACGACAGAACCACGGTCACGATCAGGATGATCGGCGCGAGGAGCGCGCGCAGCACCAGGCCGAGCACGATGAGGATCACCAGCAGCACCAGCGGGATGATCACATTGCGGTCGTGGCGCGACGCGTCCTGGACGTCGAGGTTGATCGCGGACTGGCCACCCACCAGGGCATCGGCACCGCTGATCGAACTCACGCTCGACCGGATCCGCTTCACCGTGTCGTACGCCGCCTGCGTGTCGTAGCTCGAGGTCAGCGTCGCGTTCACGAGCAGCTTCCCGTCGATCGGCGGCACCTGGAGGCTTGCCGGTGGGCACTCGCTCGCGAGTCGGGCAGCCGCTGCAGGATCCGCCTTGAACCGGGGTGCCGCCTTGGCGTAGTCGATCTGCACGCAGACCGCGTTCGGCGCCTGGGCCACGCCGTCGATCGACTTGACCTTGTCGATGACCTGCTGCGCCTTGCCGGAGTTCACCAGGATCGTGGCCGGCGCACCGGCGCCCTTTCCGAAACCTGCGTTGTCGTAGATATGCTGACCGACGACGGCGTCGGGTTTCGTGGTGAACCCGTCCACGGTCGACAGGCCACCGGTCTTCAGAGTGCTGATGGCGAGCACGCACAGGACGAGGATCCCGCCACTGATCGCCCATGTGCGCCGCGGGCGACGCGTGATCCCCTTGGCGAAGCGGCCCCACATGCCGTGGGTGGCGATGTCGGACTGGTGGTCGAGGCGGGGCCGCTTCGGCCAGAACAGCCAGCGTGCGTCGAGCATCCGGTAACGCTTGAAATCCTTGAACAGCAGGAACCAGCCGACCGGCCAGAGCCAGTGGACGAAGCGTCCGACGAACAGCAGCATCGCCGGGAGGAACGTGAGCATCCCGAACACCGTGCAGGCGATGCCTATCGCACACACCGGACCGAGGCCGGCGGTGGAGTTCAGGTCGGCGAAGGTCAGACACAGCAGGCCGAGGATGACGGTGACGGCCGATGCGAGGATCGGGGTGGCCGCACCCTTCCACGCCACGAACATCGCTCGCAGCGGGTTCTCGTGCTCGTGCAGTTCCTCGCGGAAGCGGCTGATCAGCAGCAACGCGTAGTCGGTGCCCGCACCGATCACGAGCACCGAGAGAATGCCCTGGCTCTGGCCGTTCAAGGTGATTACGTTGTTCTTGGCGAGCCCGTAGATGACGAGCGAGGCGGCACCGAGCGCAAGACCCGCGCTGTAGAGCGGGAAGAACCAGAGGATCGGGCTGCGGTAGACGAACAGCAAGATGATGATCACCACGAGGCCGGCGGCGAGCAACAGGGTTCCGTCCAGGCCGCTGAACGCGTCGATGAACGCGACGATGACGCCGCTGGCACCCGCGCTGTGCACGACCAAGCCGGCGGGTGCGCCGTCTCGGGCGATCGCGAGCACGTTCTTCTCGTTGGTCACGAGGTCCGGCCCCTTGACGGCGGTGCCGTTCTGCTTCGCCACCAGCGGAACCGACACGGCGACAACCGTGCCGTCCTTACTGGGCTGCGGGGCGCCGACCTGATCACCGGCGATCCCGGGCGCTGTGCGGAACTGCCCGACGTCCCCGGCGATCTTCTGCTTGTCGGCGGCGGTCAGGCCGGACGTGCGCTGGTAGATCACGAACCCGGGGATGGTCTGCACGGGGTTGAACTTCTGCGACTCGTTGGCGACCTTGGTCGAGTCCGCCGAACTCGGCAGGAACGACGAGTTGTCGTTCTTCTGCACGTCTGCGAGCTTGCTCTGTACGCCGAGTCCGCCGCCGCCGACGAGGAAGAAGAGCACGGCGAGCGCGCCCACCACCCAGAACCCACGGGTCAGTCTGGCGCGAGGCGGACTCGTCGGCGGTGGCTGTACATCGGTGCGGGTCATGATGATTCCTCCTGGTCGAGCCGCCAAGGTATCGGTGATGACTGACAACGGGCGATGGGGTTTCACCCCTGATCACCCCTGACATCCGTCACGGGCACGCAAGATCCGGGCGCCGCGTACCGTAGACGCCGTGGGTGAACCGAAGGTGATCCGCGCCGGGCTGGTCGACTACACGCTCGCGTGGGAGCGGCAGCGGGCGATCCATGCCGCGGTCGCCGTCGGCGCCGAGCCCGACACCGTGCTGCTGCTGGAGCACCCGTCGGTCTACACGGCGGGCAAGCGCACCGAGGCCTGGGAACGGCCCGCGGACGGCACCCCGGTCATCGACGTCGACCGCGGCGGCAAGATCACCTGGCACGGGCCGGGCCAGTTGGTCGGCTACCCGATCCTGCGCCTGCTCGACCCCATCGACGTCGTGGCCTACGTGCGCCGCGTCGAGACTCTGCTGATCGACGTCTGCGCCGAGTTCGGTGTCGAGGCCGGCCGGGTCGACGGACGCAGCGGCGCCTGGGTGACCGGCGACGGCCCGGATCGCAAGATCGGCGCCATCGGGATCCGGGTCTCGCGCGGGGTGACCCTGCACGGGTTCGCCCTGAACTGCGACCCTGACCTCAGCTATTTCGCCACCTTCGTCCCGTGCGGGATCGCCGATGCCGGCGTCACGTCGTTGTCGAAGGAGCTCGGTCGCGATGTGCCGGTTGCCGACGTGCTGCCGGTCGTCGAGAGGCACATACATCGATTGACGGACGTCGAGGTGTTTTCGTGACAGTCGTTCAGCCCGAGGGTCGTCGCATGCTGCGCATCGAGCAGCGCAACACGGCCGTCCCGATCGAACGCAAGCCGGAGTGGATCAAGACACGGGCGAAGATGGGCCCGGAGTTCACCGAGCTGCGCGATCTGGTCAAGCGCGAGGGCCTGCACACGGTCTGCCAGGAAGCCGGCTGCCCGAACATCTACGAGTGCTGGGAGGACCGCGAGGCCACCTTCCTCATCGGCGGCGACCAGTGCACCCGGCGCTGCGATTTCTGCCAGATCGACACCGGACGGCCGACCGCGCTCGACCGGGACGAGCCGCGCCGGGTCGCCGAGAGCGTGCAGGCCATGGGGCTGCGCTACGCGACGATCACCGGGGTGGCACGCGACGACCTCGCCGACGGCGGCGCCTGGCTCTACGCCGAGACGGTCGAGCAGATCCACGCCCTCAACCCGGGCACCGGCGTCGAGCTGCTCGCCCCGGACTTCAACGCGATCCCCGAGCTGCTGGCGCAGGTGTTCGCCTCCCGCCCGGAGGTGTTCGCGCACAACGTCGAGACGGTGCCCCGGATCTTCCGATCGATCCGGCCCGGCTTTCGCTACGACCGCTCGCTCGATGTCATCCGCGCGGCACGCGCTGACGGCCTGGTGACCAAGTCGAACCTGATCCTCGGCATGGGCGAGGAGCGGACCGAGATCAGCCAGGCGCTGCAGGACCTCTTCGACGCCGGCTGCGAGCTGATCACGATCACCCAGTACCTGCGCCCGTCCCCGAAGCACCACCCGGTGACGCGCTGGGTCAAGCCGCAGGAGTTCGTCGAGCTGCGCGAGGAGGCCGAGGAGATCGGCTTCGCCGGCGTCATGTCCGGGCCGCTGGTGCGCTCGTCCTACCGGGCCGGCCGGCTCTACCAGCAGGCGATCGCCGCGCGGAGCTGATCAGCGGGCCGACCCAACCGGATCCGCTCGGCCGGGCGTACATAGGGCGTGGAGATGGCGACCCGCACGTCGACCCCGACCGAGGACTTCGGCGAGTGGGTGGCGCCGTGGCTGCCGGACGTGTGGCGCTTCGCGGTGTCGCTGAGCTCGCTCGACGACGCCGACGACCTCGTCCAGGACGCCTTGGCGCGGGCCTGGGCCAAGCGGGCGTCGTTCGACCCGTCGCGCGGCTCGGCCCGTAGCTGGCTGCTCGCGATCGTGGCCGACCGGGCCCGGCGGCGCTGGATGCGGCGGCCCAAACCGGTGCCGGTCGAGCCTTCGGACGTCGCCGAACCGGACGGCCGACGCGTCGATCTGCGCCGGGCGATCGCGGGCCTGCCCGAGCGGCAGCGCACCACCATCTACCTCCACTACTACCTGGACCTGCCGGTGCGCGAGGTCGCGCGGGTGCTGGGCTGTGCCGACGGCACGGTCAAGTCGACGCTGCACGACGCCCGGCGTGCCCTGGCCCGGCGGCTGGAGGACGACGATGCCTGATCTCGAGGACGAACTGCGGGCCGACGGGGCCGCGTGGCGCGAGCAGGTGGACCGGTCGCGTCCCGAGCTCTCGCCCCGTCCCGCGCGCAACCGGACCTGGATCGGTGGCCTGGTCGCCGCGGCATTGGTGCTCGGCCTGGCGGTCGTCGTGCTCGCGCTGCGGCACACCGACTCGCCGGGCGGCCACGTCGCCGCGGGCGATGCGCCGGCGCTGAAGGGCTCCGACCGCCCGGTGCCGGTGCGCACGCTCCCCTACTTGCGCCGCGTCCCTCAGCAGGCAACCTGCCCGAGCAGTGGCAACCGGGCGTACGGATCGGGGATGAGCTTCTCCCTGACCCGGCGGACGAAGGCGGCGCCGACCATCGCCGCGGCTGCCGAGGCGTTCCCCCCGAAGTACGTCCATTGGACGATCGCGGCGCGCAACAGCACCAGCGCGCTGCTGCTCTACCGCGCGCACTACCTGCACGTGGTGCGTCTGCCCGGCGGCGGCTGGGCTGTCGACAGCGGCGGCAGCTGCGGCGGCGCCGACGCCACCGTCGCCAGGTAGTACCGGCTAGTGCCAGTCGGTGCCGAACACCACGTCGGAGGACCAGATCCGCTGGTAGCGCACGCCGTCGCGGGGCGTGGCGGCGGCGTACTGGTAACCGTGGCCGGCATAGATCGCGACGTGGTAGGCCGACCGGCCGCTGAGGTAGAAGATGAGATCGCCGGGAAGCGCGTTGCTGCGGGCGATGCGGTGCATGTGCGGCGCCGAGCGTTGCGCCTGGGCGTTGTGCGGCAGCGCCGCGACATCGGCCCGGTGGAAGACGTAGAGCGTGTAGCCCGAACAGTCGAAGCCGGTCCGCGGCGACGCGCCGCCTTCGACGTAGCGAGCGCCCACGTAACGCTTCGCGACCCGCACCGCCCGAGCGCCCGGCGAGTCGGACCGCAGGGTGCTGAGCACGTGGCCGGCGCTACGAAGCAGGATCCGCACCGCGGGACGCTGGGCAGGAAGCCGCACCGCGAACCGGTGCCGTCCGCCGATGTGCCTGGACCGGTCGAAGGCGGTGCTCACCTGGTTCGCCCGCACGGTGCGCACGCACCGACCGGCGACCGCGAGGCACACCTGGATCGACGCGGACGGGTGGCGGTGGTCGTAGGCGAACCCGTCGACCGAGATCGTGCCGTCCCGGTGCTGGTAGGCGGTCCGGACGTAGCCGCGGTACGGCGTCGTGCTCGCGCTTGCTGACTGGGTGGCGACGAGCGCGCCGGCCGCGAGGGCCACGACGGCCACAGCTCCGGCGACCGTCCGGGGGAAACGGATCACCGGAGCAGTATTCATAACGGATCGATAAATGCCAACCCGAGGAAGACAGTGACCAGGCGCGCTATCGGTGCCAATCGGTGCCAATCGGTGCCAAATATGACATTCCGCGACGAGATCGGCTGATAGCGGCCGGATCGTGCGCATGCCGCGGGCGCGGCGCCGGGCCTCGGCATTGTGCGGCAGGAGGGCGGTGCGGCCGTGCGAGCGCCGTACCGGGCCCATCTATCCTTGGACGCATGGCGAAATCCGGATCCGCGGGCAAGACTGCCAAGCCCACTCGCGAGGAGAAGAAAGAGACGCGGATCGCCAAGCGGCAGCAGCGCCGCGAGACCTGGCGCAGCATGGGCCAGGCCTTCACGCTGACCCGCAAGCAGGACCCGAAATTCCTGCCCTATCTGGTGCTGTGGTCGGTGCTGGCCGCCGCTGCGGTCTACCTGCTGGTCCTCCTGATCACCGGCTCGACGGTGTTCGGCATCCCGTTCGCGGTCTTCGCCCTGCTCATCGTCGCGATGCTGGTCTTCAGCCGCCGTGCCCAGAGCTCGATGTACTCCCAGGCCGAGGGGCAACCCGGCGCCGCAGGCTGGCTGCTGCAGCAGCAGCTCAAGGGCGACTGGCGGGTCACCCCCGGCATCGCCGGCACCGCCTCGATGGACGCCGTGCACCGCCTGGTCGGCCGTCCCGGCATCGTGCTCGTGGGAGAGGGCGCGCCGCACCGGGTGCGCGGGCTCATCGCCCAGGAGAAGAAGAAGATCTCCCGGGTTGCGGGCGACACCCCGATCTACGACATCACCGTCGGCACCGGTGAGGGCGACGTGCGGCTGGGCAAGCTCAACCGCACCCTGTTGAAGTTGCCGTCCAACCTGTCCAAGGGCGAGGTGAGCGCGCTGGAGAAGCGGCTCGCCGCGCTCGGCGGTGCCCGGATGCCACTGCCCAAGGGCCCGATGCCGCAGGGCGCCAAGATGCGCAACGTCCAGCGCACCGTCCGGCGGCGCAGCTGAGCATGGCGACCCCGGCCGCCGGTCGGCAGCAGACCTATCGCGGAGAGCGTCTCGGGCTCCCGGCGGACGGTCCCGCCTCCCTGGCGCCCGCGGCCGCGCGGGTCGGCGCCTGGGTGGTCGACGCCCTCGCCTCGGCCCTGGTAGCCGCGCTGTTCACCGATCACGGCGCGCGGCACGACGTCGCCCACCGGCTGCCGGGCTACTGGAGCCTGATCCCGTTCGCCCTCGACTACGTCCTGGGCATGCTGTTGGCCGGCCGCACCCTCGGGATGTACCTGTTCGGCCTGCGCGTCATCCGGGTCGACAGCGACGCAGCCGTCAACCCGTGGCGCGCTGTGCTGCGCACGCTGCTGCTGATGCTGCTCGTCCCGGCCGTCGTCTTCGACAAGGACGGGCGGGGTCTGCACGATCGCTACACCGACACCGCGGTCGTGCGCGGATGAGCGCGGCGAGGCGGCGCACACTGCGTCTGCAACATCGTTGAAACACAACCACGGTTGGATTCGTGGTAATCACACCGACACCGGAGGATTGATGTTCAGTAACCCCGACGAGGTCAAGAAGTTCATCGAGAAGGAAGGCGTCGAGTTCGTCGACGTCCGCTTCACCGACCTGCCCGGCCAGCAGCAGCACTTCAACGTGCCCGCGGCGACCCTGCCGGACGACTTCTTCACCGAGGGGGTCATGTTCGACGGGTCGTCGATCCGCGGGTTCGCGGCGATCCACAAGTCGGACATGAAGCTGATCCCGGATCCGTCCACGGCCTACGTGGACCCCTTCCGCGCGGCGAAGACGCTCAACGTCGCGTTCTCGATCGTCGAGCCGCGCACCGGCGAGCCCTACGAGCGCGACCCGCGTCAGGTCGCGGCCAAGGCCGAGGCGTGGCTGAAGACCACCGGCATCGCCGACACCGTGTACTTCGGCCCGGAGGCCGAGTTCTACGTCTTCGACGACGTGCGGTTCCAGACCTCGCAGAACGAGGGTTACTACCACATCGACTCGGTCGAGGGCGCCTGGAACACCGGGCGCGTCGAAGAGGGTGGCAACCGCGGTTACAAGACCCGCTACAAGGGCGGCTACTTCCCCGTCCCGCCCGTCGACCACTACGCCGACCTGCGTGACCAGATGAGCACCGCGCTGATCGCGTCCGGCATCGAGATCGAGCGTGCCCACCACGAGGTCGGCACCGCCGGTCAGGCCGAGATCAACTACAAGTTCAACACCCTGACGGCTGCGGCCGACGAGGTGCTGAAGTTCAAGTACATCGTCAAGAACGTCGCGTGGGTCAACGGCAAGACCGCGACGTTCATGCCGAAGCCGCTGTTCGGCGACAACGGGTCGGGCATGCACTCGCACCAGTCGCTGTGGAAGGACGGCACGCCGCTGTTCTACGACGAGCTCGGCTACGCGGGCCTGTCGGACATGGCGCGCTACTACATCGGCGGGCTGCTGCACCACGCGCCGGCGCTGCTCGCGTTCACCAACCCGACGGTGAACTCCTACCACCGCCTCGTGCCCGGCTTCGAGGCGCCGGTCAACCTGGTCTACAGCGCGGGTAACCGGTCGGCGTGCATCCGCGTGCCGATCACCGGTACCAACCCCAAGGCCAAGCGCATCGAGTTCCGGGTGCCCGACCCGTCCTGCAACCCCTACCTGGCGTTCGCGGCGATGCTGATGGCGGGCGTGGACGGGATCCGCAACAAGATCGAGCCGCCCGCGCCGGTCGACAAGGACCTCTACGAGCTCCCGCCGGACGAGCTCGCGGCGATCGACCAGGTGCCCGGCTCGCTGGGCGAGGTGCTGAACGCTCTCGAGTCCGACCACGAGTTCCTCACCGAGGGCGGCGTCTTCACCGAGGACCTCATCGAGGCGTGGATCGGCTACAAGCGCACCGCCGAGATCGACCCGATCCGGCTGCGCCCGCACCCGCACGAGTTCGAGCTCTACTACGACGTGTGACCGGATGCGGCGAGATTCGCCGCATCCCCAGCAGTAGCAAGGCCTTCGCGGACGCGGGCCCCCTCCCGGGCCCGCGTTCGAACTGTCTCGGCACCACGCGTCTCACGTGGGCGGCGAGCTGGCCAGCAATGCCCGTCAGCCGCGGCGGACGTTTGGCGCGCCGAGGCTTGCCCCGGCGGGTGGACGATGTTCCTCGGTGGGTGGATGAAGCTCGCCGCGCGCACTGCTAGGCGATAGGCCCGCTGGCAAAGCCCGGGACGTGCGCTGCACTGCGTGCAGAAAGGCGGGAGCTTGGGCCAGCCGTGCAATGAGCAAGCGCGCCGCGAATCGGTTGCCGGCTCATCAGCCGCCCGCAACGAGCGTGTCCATTCGGGTGATGAACTCCTCGGCCCATCCGACCTCGGTGGACAGTTGCGCGCGTCGGATCTCGGCACGTCCGCCGTATGCGCTCAGGGTGGCGCGCAGCAGGTCACCGTCGCGCTTGGAGATCCGTCGTCCTGCGGCGAGCCGGTCGCCGGCCGCGAGCAGCTCGCGCATCTCCTCGATGCTGAATCCCAAGCGCTTCATGCGCCCGATCAGGCAGCCGTTTGACGTCGGTGTCGGTGTAGAGGCGGAAGCCGCCCTGGCTGCGGACCAAGCCCACCTCCGCGAGGCCTCGAACACAGGGGTTTTCAGGTCGGCGCGGTGGGTGCAGAGCGCGGCCGGGTACCCGTCCGGGCCGGAACCCACGATGATCAGGGCGCGGGGCGACTGCTCGGAGACGATGTCGCTCAGTTGCCGCTGGTGACGTAGTCGGGAAGCAGCTCGACGAGCAGCGACTCGATGCGGTGGCGGATCTCGTCGCGGACGCCGCGGACGACGTCGATGCCCTGGCCGGCCGGGTCGGTCAGCTCCCAGTCCTCGTACCGTTTGCCGGGGAAGATCGGGCAGGTGTCGCCGCACCCCATGGTGATCACGACGTCGGAGTCCTGCACAGCCTCGACGGTGAGGATCTTCGGGTGTTCGGCAGTGATGTCGATGCCGACCTCGGCCATCGCCTCGACGGCGACGGGGTTGATCGCGTTGCCCGGTGCGGAACCGGCGGAGCGGACCTCGACCCGTTCCCCGGCGAGGTGACGCAGCCACCCCTGGGCCATCTGGGAGCGACCCGCATTGTGGATGCAGACGAACAGCACGCTCGGCTTGTCGGACATGAGGAACCCTTCGGTGGGAGTTGCGCGGAGGTCAGGTGGGCAGGTGGCTCGGGTGTGGCACGACGACCTCGTCGGCGGTCGCCCCGGCATCGGGGTAGAGCACGAGAACGCAGCCCACGCCGATCGCGGCACCGAGCAGTTGCATCGCGATGAACGCAGGGACCGACGCCGGGGCGATACCGGCGAAGGTGTCGGAG
>DATBTJ010000048.1:0-59800 GCA_036559305.1 Jatrophihabitans sp. | reverse complement strand
CGGGACAACTCACAGCGACTGGGCCCGTCACACCGGCTTGTGTGCTTGACCGGTGGGGCCGAGTGGAGACAACGCACACTGCGCCCGGAGAAGTCCTGTTGAAGCGACGGAGGACGCGGGTTCGATTCCCGCCACCTCCACACGACACGCACGATGGACAAGGTCGGCTTCCGCACCTCGCGGAGGCCGACCTTGTCGGTGCGGGAAGAGCGGCACGCGGTTGCTGCACATGCGGGCGTCATCGCACGCGATCCGGTCGACAAGGTGGATGCCGTAGCGGGCCGCGATCAGCCGGGCGCGGTCGAGCAACTCGACGAACCCGGGCGGCGGGGCGCGCCGTCCGAGACGGGCTGGTCGCAGAACGCGATCGCTGCACCCGCGCCGGCGCCCAGGTATTGGAGGCATGATCGCGCTGGTGGTCAGTCCACCGGAACTCAGGACGGGAAGTGATCTCCTGCGCACTCCTCCAACGGCCCTGAATTCCTCGATGGGGCGTCCCGGCTGCAGGCGTTCGTCGATGCGGCTCGCCCGAGCCGCTCGTAACGAGATCGTCGTGCGGGTGCCGCTCAGGAGCAGGCGGCCGTGACGAGCTGGCGTGCGAGCGGCGTCGCGTGCGCGGCCGGCCCGCAAGCACCGAGGACGGACGCGGTGACGAGCGCCCCGTTCAGCACGATGAGCAGGTCGTCGGCCAGCGTCTCGGGATCGTGCGCACCGGCGAGCCGGGCGAGGTCGCGCAGCCAGTCCCGCACGTCGCCCTTGTGGGCCACGGCCACGGCATGGGCCGGATGGTCGGCGCCGGGGAACTCGGTGTGGGTGTTGAGCATCGGGCAGCCGCGGTACCCGGCGCCGGCGATGTCCTCGGCCGTCACCGTGAAGATGGCGACCAGCTTCTCGCGCGGATCGGCCACCCGGTCGGCCGCGGCGCGCATCCGGTCGAACCAGTTGTCGGCACACTGCTGCACGAACGCGGCGGCCAGCTCGTCCTTGGTGCGGAACTGCCGGTAGACGGTGGCGTTGCCGACGCCGGCCTCCCGCACGATCTGGTCCATCCCGACCGCGCGGATGCCCTCGCTGTAGAACAGCCGGGTCGCCGTGTCCAACACGTGCGTGCGGTTCTGTTCGCCGGTCTTGCGCATGGTGCCTCCGCCACGTCGATCGGCGTCGTTGCCGCCGCTCTCAGGCTCCAGTTTGACAGACGGAACGATCCGTCACAACAATGTGCGAGAACGATCCGTCACATTGGCGGACGACGATCCGAACGGACTCCCGCCATGCCTGCCGCCACCGCAAGCCCCCGCAACCCACTCGCCGACCGGAACGTCCTGGTCATCGGCGGCACCTCCGGGATCGGCCGCGCCGTGGCCGTCCGCGCTCTCGAGGCGGGCGCGCGGGTCACCGTCGCGAGTCGTCATCCGGAGCGCGCGAGCGACCTGCCGGCCGGCGTACGGACCGCACAGGTCGATCTCACCGACACCGCCTCGGTCGAGGCGCTGTTCGGCGGACTCGACTCGCTCGACCACCTGGTGCTGTCGGCCGGTCCTGGCGCGATCGGCTCGGTGCGCGAGCTCTCCGCCGCGGACGCGCGCACCTTCATGGACATCAAGTTCTGGGGCTACTACGAGGCCGTGCGCGCGGCGGCCGGTGTGATCGTCGGCGACGGATCGATCACCCTTGTCGGCGGCGCGGCCAGCCGCAAGCACGCCCCCGGGCGTCCGACGATGGCGGCGGTCAACGCCGCCGTGGAGGCGTTCGCGAAGGCCAACGCGATCGATCTCGCGCCGGTGCGCGTGAACGTCATCGCACCCGGTCTCGTCGACAGCCCCGCCTACGCGGGCGTTCCCGAGCAGATCCGCCAGGGCATGTTCGACGGCTACGCGGCGGGCGTCCCCGCCGGGCGGGTCGGCACGCCCGACGACGTCGCGACGGCCGCACTGTTCCTGATGTCGAACACCTGGGTGACCGGCACCGTCCTGGACGTCGACGGCGGCGTTCAGGTTGCCTGACCATCTCGAAGCGTTCCGCAGGGATCAGCAAGTAAGCACCCCGCTCCCCGAGCGGCTCAGGACAACGTTCGGCCTACGACGCGACCCTGCGCCTGAAGTCCGCATCCTGATAACCACATCCAGAAGGAACTCATCATGAAGTTCGCAGTCCTCGGCACCGGCATGGTCGGCAGAGCCATCGCCGCCCGCCTCGCCCAACTCGGTCATGAGACCGTCATCGGCACCCGCGACGTCGACGCGACGCTCGCTCGCACCGACACCGACGCCATGGGCACGCCGCCGTTTCGCGAGTGGCAGCAAGGCGTTCCGGGCGTCGCCCTGAAGGCCTTCGATGAGGTCGGCGCCAATGCCGAGATCATCGTCAACGCCACGTCCGGGCAGGCTTCCCTGGCCGCCCTCGAAGCAGTGGGGACGGCCGCACTGGCCGGGAAGATCGTCATCGACATCGCCAACCCTTTGGACTTCTCCAACGGCATGCCGCCGGTTCTTTCGGTGGCGAACACCGACAGTCTCGGCGAGCAGATCCAGCGCGCGTACCCCGGCGCGCGCGTGGTGAAGACACTCAACACGATGAACGCATCGGTCATGATCGACCCTGCGCGGGTGCCCGGTCAGCACAACGTCTTCCTCGCCGGCGAGGACAGCGCGGCCAAGGCCACGGTCGGCGCGTTGCTCGCAGATTTCGGCTGGCCCGCCGGCGCCGTCATCGACCTCGGCGGGATCCGCGCCGCGCGCGGCACCGAGATGTACCTACCGCTGTGGTTGTCGCTGTGGGGAGCGCTCGGCACCGGCGACTTCAACATCGCGGTCGTGCGGGGCCAGCACTGAGGGCACGGTGAGCGTTCGCACGCACCGCAGCCGCTGCGTGCGAACGCTCACAGTGGGGAAGGCGGACGAGGGTGGGATGCCTTGTGCCATATGGAAACCCAGTCGAAATCGTCCAGGAGAACCCCCGTGACCAGCCTCTACGAGCCGATGACCGTCGGTGCGATGACCCTCGCCAACCGCATCGTGATGGCCCCGCTGACCCGCAACCGCGCCGGCGCCGGTGGCGTCCCGCAGGACATCGCGGTCGAGTACTACCGCCAGCGCGCGGGCCTCGGCCTGATCGTCACCGAGGGCACCCAGCCGAGCGCCGTCGGGCAGGGCTACCTGAACACCCCCGGCCTGCACACCGACGAGCAGGTCGCCGGCTGGCGCGCCGTTGCCGACGCCGTGCACGAGCGCGGCGGGCACATCGTCGTCCAGCTCATGCACGCCGGCCGCATCGGGCACCCGGACAACAAGTCGACCTCCGACATCGTCGCGCCGAGCGCGATCGCCGCGCCGGGTGCGATGGTCACTGCCGACGGGCAGAAGCCGCACCCGACCCCGCGCGCGCTCGAGACCGACGAGATCGCCGGAGTCGTCGCCGAGTACGTCCACGCCGCACGGCAGGCGATCGCCGCAGGGCTGGACGGCGTCGAGATCCACGCCGCGAACGGCTACCTGATCCACCAGTTCCTGGCGCCGTCGTCCAACACGCGCACCGACGGTTACGGCGGCACGCCCGCGAACCGGGCCCGGTTCGCCATCGAGGTCGTCACCGCCGTCGCCGAGGCGATCGGGGCCGATCGGGTCGGCGTCCGCATCTCGCCGGCGCACAACATCCAGGGCGCCCTGGAAGAGGACGCGGCCGAGACCGCGACGACCTACGGCACCCTCATCGATGCGATCGCGCCGCTCGGGCTGGCCTACCTGTCCTACCTCGCCGACCCGCGCGACGAGCTCACCAAGGACCTGCGCGCCCGCTTCGGCGGCCCGGTGATCGGCAACGACGGCTTCGGGTCGATCACCACCCGCGAGGCCGCGGAGGCCCTGCTGGACGAGGGTCTCGCCGACCTCGTCGCCGTGGGCCGCCTCGCGCTGGCCAACCCGGATCTCGTGGACCGCTGGCGGCGTGACGCCGAGCTGAACGAGCCCGACCAGGCGACCTTCTACGGCGGCGGCGCCGAGGGTTACACCGACTACCCGACGTACGCGGCCTGACAGCGGTGCGGTAACAGCCGTGCCGACATCGCCGGCATGACGAACGGACGCAGCCCCGATGGGACTGCGTCCGTTCGTTTTCGTGGGATCCGCGTCATGTATGGGCCTCCGACAGGTTTCATAAAGATCACTGCAAATGTCCTCGAATCGGTTGCAGTTAAGTTCCGCGTCAAGTGATCATGACGCCGATTGCGTGGACCCGTTCGGCCGAGGGAGGACGAACGCGGGCGCGCCGATGACGGAGGAACCCCGCGATGCCCCGTGCCGCCCTGTCCACGCCTGTCACCGGGCGGCCGACACCGTCCTGGCGGCGCGCGGTGTCCGCTCTCGCCGTGCTCGCGGTCGTCGGTGCCGGTCTGCTCGGCACTGCCGCACCGGCCGCGGCGGTGGGCAGCGTCCTCAACGTCACGACGACGGCCGACATCCCGACGACCCAGGGCGCGTGCGGCACCACCTCGACCGTCACCGCGCCGACGCCGCTCTCGCTGCGCGAGGCGACCTGCCTTGCGAACAACATCGGCGGCACGGTCACGATCAACCTGCCGGCCGGCGACTACCAGCTCCAGTACGGCGAGCTGGACCCCGGCAAGGTCCCCGGGCAGAACATCACGATGGTCGGCGCCGGTGCGTCGCAAACGACGATCGACGGCGTGCGCAAGAGCCGCGTTCTCGCCCCCGACGTGAACACCAAGGGCGGGGTCACCTTCGCGATCAGCGGGATCACCATCACCGGCGGGTACGACACGCAGTGGGGCGGCGCCGGCATCTGGGACGGCCAGGGCAACCTGGGCGCTACGACGATCGACGTGCTGACGATCTCGAACAGCGTGATCACCGGCAACGTGGAAACCAACGCGGCCGACGGCATCGGCGCGGGAGTCCAGATGTTCGGGGGCACCCTGAACATCACGAATTCGACGATCTCGAGCAACACCGCGACCCTCGACGGCGCCGGGGTGTACTACACGGCCTTCGGAGATCTCCCGAACCAGTCGTTGAGCATCTCCGGAACCAGATTCACCGCCAACAAGGTCACGGTGGGCGGCACGACGAACGCCCACGGTGGCGCCGCGCTGTCCGCCGGAGGGCCCGCAGGGCAGAGCCTGCAGGTGACGAACTCGACCTTCACCGGCAACACGGTGACCTCGGCGACGGCCGCGGTGGCCGCGGGTAGCGCCATCTTCGCCACGAGCGGAGCGCTGACCGTCACGGGTTCGACATTCACCGGCAACAGCGTGTCGGGTAGCGGCGCCTACGGGTCCGTCGTGGCCAGCGGCGACTTCGTCGATTACAACGGGAACCGGTACACCGGCGGGTCGGTGGCCATGCACTACAACCGGATCACCGGCAACACCGGCGGGAGCACGATCGAGTCGCAGCATGCCGCCGGTGACGTGGCGCAGAACTGGTGGGGCTGCAACACCGGGCCGAACACCGCCGGCTGCGACACCACCGCCGGAACGATCGGGTCGACCTCGCCGTACCTGAAGCTGGCCGCGAGCGCGACCCCCTCGAAGGTCACCGGCCCGAACGGTACGGCGACGATCACGGCGTCGATGACCAAGGATTCAGCCGGTTCGGCGGTGAGCGCCTCGAACCTCGCCGGAGCCTTCGACGGGCTGCCGGTGTCCTTCGCCGACCCGCCCGGTGACGCGACCGTTACCTCGACAGCGGGCACGCACTCGGCGTCGTTCAGCTCGGGGCAGGCCAGCATCGACTACCACTCGAACACGACGCTGGGCCCGGACGACGACGCGGTGACCCTCGACAACGCGACGGTTACTGCGCCGATCGAGGTGGACGCCGCGCCGGTGATCACCAGCGCCAACAGCGCGCACTTCTCCACCGGCGGGGCCGGAACCTTCACGGTCACCACCACCGGTTACCCGGCTCCAGCGCTGTCCGAATCGGGCAGCCTGCCGTCCGGTCTGACCTTCGTCGACAAGGGCAACGGCACCGCCGAACTCAGCGGCACCCCGGACGCGGGCAGCGCAGGCAGCTATCCGATCACGGTGACAGCCAGCAACAGCTCCGGGCCGAGCGCGACCCAGACGCTGACGATCTCGGTGGGCACGCCGCCCGCGATCACCAGCTCGAAGGCCGCGAAGTTCACGATCGGCAGCGCCGGAACGTTCACCGTGACGACCACGGGCGAGCCGGCACCGTCCATCACCGAGTCGGGCACGCTGCCCGCCGGGCTGAAGTTCACCGACGCGGGCACCGGCAGCGCCACCATCAGCGGCACGCCGACCGGTTCGGGCGGCACCTACCCGGTTACCGTCACCGCTGCCAACAAGGTCAAACCCGACGCCAGCCAGACTCTGACCATCCAGGTCGACGAGTCACCGACACTCACCACCACCCCGTCCGACCAGACCGTCACCCCGGGCAATCCGGTGACCTTCACCGCGGCGGCCACGGGAGTTCCGACGCCGACGGTGCAGTGGCAGAAGTCCACCGACGGCGGCGCGAACTTCAGCGACATCGCGGGCGCGTCCAGCAGCAGCTACACCTTCACCACCGCAAGGAGTGACGACGGCAACCGCTACCGCGCAGTGTTCACCAACAGCGTGGGAACTGCGACGAGCACTGCCGCCACCCTGCGGGTCGGCACGGCGCCGTCGTTCACCAATGCCGACAACACCACCTTCGTGGTCGGGCAGGCAGGCAGCTTCCCGCTCTCGACCACAGGAGTGCCGAGCGCGGCGCTGTCAGCGAGCGGCACCGGCTTCGCGGCCTGGCTGACGTTGCACGACAACGGCGACGGCACCGGCACGCTGACCGGAACGCCGCCGGCCGGCAGCGGCGGCCCCTATGCCTTCGCCCTCCACGCATCCAACGGCTTCGGTTCGCCGGCCGACCAGAACTTCACGCTGTTCGTCGACCAGTCGCCCGCGATCACCAGCGACCCCGCCGACACCTTCACCGTCGGTTCGGCGAACACCTTCGCGGTGACGACGACGGCTGGGTATCCGAGCGCCACCGCGATCACCGAGACCGGCACGCTGCCCGCGGGCGTGACCTTCCACGACGCGGGCGACGGCACCGCCACGCTGTCGGGCAATCCGGCAGTCGGTAGCGGCGGTGACTACCCGATCACGATCAACGCCAGCGCCACCGGGGGCCTCGCTCCCGCGACCACGCAGAGCTTCACGCTGACGGTGCACGAGCCGCCGCGGATCACCAGCGTCGACCACGCAACCTTCGCAGCCGGCGCGGCCGGCACCTTCACGGTGCACACCGCGGCCGGCACGCCGAGCACGACGACGATCACGAACTCCGGCATCCTGCCCAGCGGGGTGCACCTGGTCGACAAGGGGGACGGGACCGCGACGCTCAGCGGAACGCCCGACCTCGGCAGCGGCGGGGTCTACGTCGTGACGCTCACGGCGGCCAACGGGGTGGCACCCGACGCAACCCAGTCGTTCACGCTGACCGTGACCGAGCCGCCCCGGATCACGAGCGCGAACCACACCAGCTTCGCCGAAGGCGCGTCCGAGGCGTTCACCGTGACGACCTCGGCGGCCGAACCGAAGGCGGTGACCATCACCGAGTCAGGTTCGCTGCCGGCCGGGGTGAGCTTCGTCGACAAGAACGACGGCACTGCTGTGCTGTCCGGAACTGCGACGGTGCACGGGTCGTTCCCGATCACGGTGACCGCGTCGAACGGGGTGTCGCCGGATGCGACGCAGGACTTCACGCTCACGGTCGAGGCGCCGCCGGCGATCACCAGCGCCGATCATGCGACGTTCACGCGCGGTGTGCTGGGGTCGTTCACGGTGAAGACAGCCGCAGGCACGCCGAGCGGTACGACGCTCGCCGAGTCCGGTTCGCTGCCGGACGGGGTGACGTTCGTCGACAAGAACGACGGCACGGCTGTGCTGTCCGGCACGCCGACGGTGCACGGGTCGTTCCCGATCACGATCACCGCGTCGAACGGTGTGTCGCCGGATGCGACGCAGAGCTTCACGCTGACGGTGCAGGCACCGCCGGCGATCACCAGCGCCGATCACGGGACCTTTGCGGTGGGCACGCTGGGGTCGTTCACAGTGAAGATCGCGCCGGGCACCCCGAGCGGCACGACGCTCGCCGAGTCCGGTGACCTGCCGGGCGGGGTGACGTTCGTCGACAAGAACGACGGCACTGCTGAGCTGTCCGGCACGCCGGCCGCGGGCAGCGGTGGCACGTACCCGATCACGATCACCGCCTCGAACGGTGTGTCGCCGGACGCGACGCAGCAGTTCACGCTCACCGTCACCGACGTCCCGGTCATCGCCAGCGCCGACCAGGCGAGCTTCACGGTCGGTTCGGCAGGGACGTTCACCGTGACCAGCCAGGCGGGCTATCCGACGGCCACCGCGCTGACCGAGACCGGGTCGTTGCCGAGCGGGCTGTCGTTCCAGGACAAGGGTGACGGCACCGCCACGGTCGCCGGGACGCCCGACGACGGGACCGCCGGAACCTATCCGCTGATGATCACGGCGACCAACAGCGCCGGACAGGCGACCCAGACGTTCTCGCTCTCGGTCGGGCTGGTCGCGCAGACGATCGAGTTCACCTCGACGCCGCCCAGCCCGGCAACAGTCGTCGGCCAGACCTACCCGGTCAGCGCGACCGGCGGGGCCTCGGGCAACGCCGTCACCTTCGCTGCGGACGTCAACTCCTCCGGTGTGTGCGCCGTCAGCGGCACGACCGTGCAATTCGAGCATCCGGGCGACTGCATGATCGTGGCGAGCCAGGCCGGTAACGGCACCTATTCGGCGGCCACCGCAGAGCAGACCGTTGCGGTCACCAAGGCGTCCACCACGACGGCCTTGCGAATCCGCAGTCGCACCGTGACAGCCGCGGTCGCCCCGGTCGCGCCGGGAGCCGGCAACCCGTCGGGACTCGTCGTGTTCGCCGTCGGCGGACACCGGATCGGTACTGCCACCCTCGTCTCGGGCGTGGCGACACTGCAGCGTCGCGTGCAGCCCGGCGCCGTGCGTACGGTGTCGGCCACCTACCGCGGCGACACCGACTTCCTCGCCTCGTCCGTCTCGACCGCGCGTCACGACCCGCGGATCCTTGCCCGCGTCACCAGCAGTCCAGGTCGGTCCCGGTACGGCTGGTACCACACCCCGGTCACGGTCACCTTCAGCTGCGCCACAAGCGGTGCCGCGTTGGACGCCGCCTGCCCGGCTCCGGTGACCCTGCGTCGCAACGGCGCCGGTCAGTCGGTGACGCGCACCATCCGGGCTGTTGACGGCGGAGCAGCGACAGTCCACGTCAGCGGGATCAACATCGACCGCACCGCGCCCGACGTGTCGATCCGCGGCGCGCACGACGGCGCCACCTACACCGGTCACCAGCCGGCGGCCGCATGCGTGAGCAGCGATCGGCTGTCCGGACCGGCATCCTGCACGCTCGGCACGCGGGTGCGCGGCGACTCGGTGCGCGTGGCGGCCACCGCGGTCGACCGCGCCGGCAACAGGCGAACGGTCACGGTGAGCTTCCGGGTGCTGCGCGTCTTCCTCGCGGGAGCCGGTTATCGGGACGGCGCCTTCCAGGTCCACGAGATGCACACCTACGCGCTCGTCGTCCTCACAGCCGCGCGCACGCGACCGCGTTTCTACGACGCGGCGCCGTCGGGCAGTCGCCCGGGCCCGGCCGGTGCGTATCTGTCCCGCGCGGGGCAGGTGGGTGGTCTGCACCGCTACGTCCTCG
Source organism: Jatrophihabitans sp. (assembly GCA_036559305.1). Classification (GTDB taxonomy): domain Bacteria; phylum Actinomycetota; class Actinomycetes; order Mycobacteriales; family Jatrophihabitantaceae; genus RYN-133. Next base: position 50,066 of record DATBTJ010000048.1, on the reverse strand, counting down.
CTGTGCACATCGACCGCGGCCTGGGCCGCTACCGCTTCTGGTCGCTGGGGGTGCGCGTCGGCAGGGTGGTGCATCGCGTGAAGTTCCACCCGATGGGGTGAGATCGGGACGCTCAGCGTCGTGGTTCGCCGGGTTCCTCGTCCGGCGCCAGCAGTCGGCGCAGCGCGCGCAGCGCGTCGTTGACCATGACGTTGGCCGACTGCACGCGCGGGTGTCCGTTGGCGGGATCCAGCTCCGCGGCCGTCAGTTCGAGCGTCGCGCCGAAAAGGATCTGCAGGATGTCGGCGTGGGCGGCTGCGCTCAATCGTTCACGTTCGCGCAGCCGAGCCAGACGCTCGCTGTGGCGCAGGTTGCAGATGACGCCATGCACGACCGGATCGTCGCGAAGATCGGTGAACGCCGCCTCGGCGGTGACGGCGCCGGTCGCCGCCTGCATGCGGAGCTCGACCCCGTCGCCGAGCGGCGACCCCGGTTCGCTCAAGATCGCGAACAGCTTCTCGTGATCGCCGGGGTCGACGAAGGTGGTCAGTGACTTGCCGACGAGGTCTTCCGGCTGCCAGCCGAACAGACGGTCCACGGCCGGGCTTGCGTAGGTGACGACCGCGTCGGTGGTCAGGACGAGCGCCGCGTCGGACGACCGCTCCAACAACGGTTGTAACGCGATGCCGAGGTGGCTCGAAACGCCGACGATGCCGATCGCGGAGTGGTCGGTGTAGACGCCGGCGTCGGTGACGAGGGCGGGGAACACCGAGCCGTCGCGACGCTGGACCGGGAAGCACCCTGACCACGCGTGTCCCGCGCGCAGCGAGGCCATGACCTGGTCCGCGATCGCCTGCGACATCTGCGGCACGGTGATCTCGGTGATGTTGCGGCCGACGACCTCGGCTGCGGCCCATCCGTAGAGCCGCTCGGCGGCCGGATTCCAGTAGGCGATCCTGCCGTCGAGGTCGGTGGCGATGACGGCCTGGCCGAGCGCGGCGAGCAGCTGCGCCGGGGGGAACGAGGGGGCCGAGTCAACCATCACACTTCGATGGTGAATCTTCGAGGTGGCATGAGCACAAGGACAGGACCGATGTGCTCGTGATCATGGGTCGAAGGTCCCTTGCCAGGCCCGGTGCACATCGGGAATGCCGTCGTTTGCCGGCAGCCTTCCGGCTGCCGGCAACGACGCGTCCTGTCGATCAGATGGCGACGGCCTGCAGGGTCACCGGGCTGTGCTTGGTGTAGTCCAGCTCGTCGGACTGCGTGACCCCGGCCGGGACGAGGGTGTCCATCACCTTCGGCAGGGTGCCCGTCGGCGCGGTGCAGTGCGGGTCGGTGCTCGCGGTCGCGCACTCGCCGAAGCTGTAGCCGCCCGGCGTCGGTGTGAACGCCCGCGCCAGATCGCTGCTGTAGCCGTCCTGCCCGGCCAGCGTGACCGCGAACTTCCAGCCGGCCGCCGGCGTGCCGCCCAGGTCGCCCTTGTTCACGGTGAACGTGATGTAGCGCGAGATCTGGTTGGCGCTGATGGCGATCGTGCCCATCGTGGTGCCGCTCGCGTCGACGAAGCGCTGGCCGAAGCCCTGCACCTCGAGCAGCCGGTTCCACGCGTCCCCGGAGGCGATCTGATAGTTGCGGCCGGGGAACGACGCTGCGGTGGTCGTCGGGCCACCGCTCGGCTCGTGCACGTAGACGTCGACCAGCTGCGCGCCGAGCGGGCTGCCGAAGGTCGGCGTCAGGTCGCGGGTCTGCACCCGGAACGTGACCGTGCTGCCGGTGTCGTAGACCTGGAAGTCGGTCAGGTCGTACGCGCCGGCATGGAAGTCCGGCGCGGTCGGGTAGGCGTAGTTGCCCGGCCCGTTGTCGTCGCCGGTCGGGTCGGTGACATCGAGCAGCTTGGTGCCGTGCACGACGTCCTTGACCACCGTGCGCACCGCCTGGGCGGTTGTGCCGTCGGGCGCGGTCGCGGACACCACGAGCGCGTTGGTGCCGTCCTGAGTCGGCACGTCGACGCTCCAGTTGCCGCTGCCGTCCGCGGTGGTGGTGTTCACGGTGGTGGCGCTGTTCTGGTCGGTGCCGACGTCGGCGACGTCGACCGTCGCCCCGGGGGCCGCAGTGCCCGATACCGGGACCGTCGCAGTCGAGACTGCCGATTGGTCAGCGGGCGTGGCGACGGTCAGCGTCGTCGCGCCCTGGTGGTGGGTCACGTAGCGGTCGGTCGTGAGGCCCGGTGTCTCCAGGCTGCGCCCGGCACCCAGGTCGGCGACCAGCCGCACCAGCGACGCCGAACCCCACGTCAGCGGCGAGGTGGAACCGACCGGCTTGCCGTTGGTGAAGCCGAAGGACGCGACGGTCGGGCCGGTGCCGTACGGCGACTTGGGCACGTTCGGGGCGTCCCACACCTGCTCGGGCACCAGGCCGTTGCCGGACGTCTCGTTCAGCATCGAGCCGAGCAGCTGACCGGCCGTGGTGCGGTCGCCCGCGGCCTGGTCCTGCTGCGCGCGCTCGGCGCTGAGCACCGGCCAGATGTGGCCGTTGCCGTTGCCGGACGGAGCCCAGGGCGCGCCGACGGTGCCGCACTTGGCCGCGTCGGAACAATCGCCGTAGCCGTCGTGGTTGTAGCGCAACCAGCCGGGACCGCTCGCGGTGTGCTCGCCGATTGTCGCGTCGACGACGCCGAGCGAGTGCTGCACATCGGTGTCGGTCGCGCTCAGCTCGCCGAGCCGGACCAGCTCGAGGAAGCCGGCGTCGATGATCGTGCGCTGGTCGTAGTTGTTGCCGCCGTTGCCGATCCCGTAGGTCGTGGCGGCGTTCGGGTCACCGTTCTTCGACAGCCGGATGAAGTACGGCCGCGAGGAGAGCGGGCCGTTCGTCGTGACTGTCCAGTCCTTGATCGAGCGCTGGTAGCGGTCGGCGGTCGCGAGCCATACCCGCGCGCTCGCGGCGTCGTTGTGCGCCTTCGCGATGTGCGCCCCGGCGACGAGGCCGGCGATCTCGGCGGCGATCGTCGAGGGGGAGTAGCCGCCCTGCTCCTCCCACCGTTCCGGGCCGTAGCTCGGTCCGTGGCTGATCAGGAAGTTCGCGGCGTCACGGATGTGCGGCCACAGCGTCGCGTCCGAGGACAGCCCGGACTGGTAGGCCATCAGGATCGGGAACGCGACCTCGTCCAGCTGGGTGTTGAACGAGTCCGGCGCCGTCTTGCCGTTGACCAACGAGTTGCGCGGCATCGAGCCGTCGGCCTGCTGCTGGCGCAGGAACAGGAACCGGGTGGCCGCCTGCGCGGTCGAGGTGTCACCGTCGGTGAGCAGTGCCGTCCACGCCTCGTAGAGGTCGCGGGCAAAGACCTCGCGATAGGAGCCGAAGTAGGTGTTGTTCGGATCGCCCGCCGACACGGCCTGTCCCCAGGGCGAGCCGAGGCCCGCGACGATGGCGCCGGGGAAGGTCTTGTCCTCGCTGGCCTTGACCGTGTTCGCCGCGGCGTAGTACTGCTCGGCAGCGGTCTGGGCCTGCTGGGCCGACAGCCCGGGGTAGCTCGTCGCCGGCTGCCGCAGCTGACGATCGTAGGCGCGCCACTGCGCGGCGTAGGTCGAGGTGAGCTGTCCCCAGTTGGTGGCGAGCGTCGCCCCGGCCGTCTTCACGGCGTCGGACTGACTCGTGCCGAAGCCGAGCGCGAGCGTGATGTCGGTCGGCGTGCCGTGGCCGGGCCCGGCGAGCGCCGCGGTCTGCTCGACGTTGCCGTTGTCCGCGGTATCGGTCACCGGGCCGAGCGCGTGGTTCTTGTCGAGCTGTACCAGGCCGTCGCTCGACTGGCCGACGAACCCGCTGCTGACCTGGCTGAACCCGTTGCGGGCGCGCAGCGCGAGGTAGCTCGGCACCGCGTAGTCGCGATTGACGGCATTGGTGGTGGTCTTGGTGTCGAACGAGACGGGCACGGCCGAGCCGGTCGAGCGATCGACGGTCGCGGAGTCCGCACCGCCGTTGGCCGGCTTGTCAGGGGTGCTCGTCCCACCGCCGTTGCCGCCGGCGGTCGCGTCGAGGCGCACGTAGAGGTGGTAGCTGCGCGCGGCGCTCACCAGCGGCACGTACGTGGTGCGCACGACGACACTGTCACGGGCCGGGTCGGTGAGGTAGGTGGTGACGAGCCGGTACCGGCCGCTCTTCGCGGTCGAGGTGACGGTGCACATCATGCCGCTGTTGTCCGTGGCAACCGTGTAGGTCGTGTCGCGGCTCTGCAGGTCGGTGAACGAAGATCCGTCGGTCACGACGTACTGCATCGTCTCGACGTTCGTCGTGTCGATCGTCGGGGCGTAGACGTCCGACAGCACCCCGTCGGCAACGGTGTACCAGATCTTGGACGTCGTGTTGCGGGCCGTGCCCAGGCAGTCCTTGCGGGCGAGGTCGAAGTGGCTGAGCGAGCCGGGCCCGTCGGAGGCGGCGACGGCAGGCTGGGCCTGCGCCGGGCCGGGGAGGGCGACGAGCGTGGACGCGGCGAGCGCGGCCACGGCGGCGCAACAGAGCGAGCGAAGGCGCATGGGTTCCTCACGGGGTTTTGTACGAGTTCGCAACATTCGAGCGCACACCGTGAGGGGTGTCAAGGATCCGGCACGCCGAGCAAGATCGTCGGCCCGGTCCGTTGCGGTCCGCAGTCTCGACGCCGCTCGGATACTTGACCCGTGCGTACCTCGTGTACCAGCCACCGACGAAAGGGCCGACCATGCAGAAGCTGTCCCTCGACGCTGCCGCCCGCGAACACCTGGAACTGGCGCGGGGCAACGGTGCGGCCCGCTCCTCGGCAACGGTGTACGGCGGTCACGAGCACGCGCTGCGCCAGACGGTCGTGGCACTCGCCGCCGGCGCCGGGTTGAGCGAGCACGAGAACCCGGGGGAGGCCACCGTGCACGTGCTCATCGGCCGGGTGCGGCTGTCCGCGAACGGCAACGACTGGGACGGGCGGCCGGGTGACCTGCTCGTCATCCCTGACGCGCGCCACACGCTGCAGGCGATCGAGGACGCGGCGGTACTGCTGACCGTGGTTCCGCGGGCGCACATCAGGTAGCGGACCCGGCTGCGCCGTGCCGACGGCATGGACGGTGGCGTCCACCCATGCCTACGGTGCGACGCGACGCGACGCGACGCCGGCGAGCGGGGGCAGAGGCGATGGGCGAGCACGCCGAAACTGCGATCCTGGCCGGTGGCTGCTTCTGGGGAGTGCAGGAGCTGCTGCGCACACAGCGCGGAGTGATCTCGACACGAACCGGCTGGTCCGGCGGCGACACGCTCGATCCGACCGAGGAAGACCCCGGCACGCACGCCGAAGCGGTCGAGGTGGTGTTCGACCGCGACGAGACCTCCTTCCGCGACATTCTCGAGTTCTTCTTCCAGATCCACGATCCGACGACGTCGAACCGGCAGATGGACGACGTCGGCACCGAGTACCGATCCGCGATCTTCTGCACCACCGCCGGGCAGCGCCGGGTCGCTGAGGAGACCATCGCCGACGTGGATGCCTCCGGGCTGTGGCCGGCCAAGGTCGTCACCGAGGTCCGGCCGGCCGTGGAATTCTGGGAGGCCGAGCCCGATGACCAGTACTACCTGCGCGAGCACCCTGACGGCGAGACCTGCCACTTCCCGCGGCCGGACTGGAAGCTGCCGCACCGCGCGGCCGTGACGTGACGGCGCCAGGGTCGCCCGGATGCTGCACATCTCGCTGCTCGGTGAACAGGCGGTCAGGAGCGGCACCAGCCTCGTCCGGATGCGCTCGTCGCGCACGCTCGAACTGGTCGCCTATCTCTCCGCGCACGCGGATGTGCCGCAGTCACGACAGCGGATCGCCGGGCTGTTCTGGCCCGATTCGGGCGACGAACAGGCGCTGACCAACCTGCGTCGCGAACTGCACCATCTGCGCCAGATCCTCGGTGACGAACCCGCGCTCGTCGTCACCGCGCGTGAACTGTGCTGGCACGATTCCGCCACTTGCGACGTCGACGTGCGCGAGTTCGACAACCACCACCGTGCGGCTGTCGCCGCCGACGACGACGCCGCGGCGTTGGCGCACGCGACCGCAGCCATCTCGCGCTACCGCGGTGAGTTCATGCCCGGCAGCTACGACGACTGGGTGGTCACGCTGCGCGTCGAACGCGAGCAGCAGTGCGTCGATCTGCTCGATCTCGTCTGCGCGATGCGCACCAGTGCGGGCGACCTGAGCCGTGCACTCGACGCCGCGCGCCGGCGCATCCAGCTGCGCCCGCTCGAGGAGATCGGCTATCGCACCGTCATCGAGTTGCAGGGCGATCTCGGTGACCGGGCCGGAGCGGTGAGTACGTACCACCACTGCGCGTCCGTGCTCGAGGGCGAGCTCGGCGTCGAACCGGACCGGGCCACCCGCGCGGCCCTCGACCGCTTGCTGTCCACAGCTCCGGTCCCCCCCGCTCCTCGAGCCGCCGACGGGCACCGTCGCACCGGGCCGGCGGCAGCCGCGCTGATCGGTCGGGCGCAGGAGTTCGAGGCGCTGCATGCCGTGTGGCAGGCCGCCGCAGCGGGACGGCCGTCCGTCGCTCTCGTGCACGGCAACGCCGGTGCAGGCAAGACGCGGCTCGTCACCGAACTGGTGACGCTGGCGCGCCAGCAGGGCGCGGTGGTCGCGACCGCGCGATGCTTCGGGGCCTCGGGGCGCCTGGCGCTGGCGCCGGTTGCGGACTGGCTGCGGGTGTCACCGGTCCAGTCGGCGCTGTCGCGGCTCGATCCGGTTTGGCGCATGGAGGTCGAGCGGCTCGTACCGACCGGCGCGGGCCACAGCGAGGCCACCGGCACGGGGCGCGCCATGGTCGACGCCTGGCAGCGTCACCGCTTCTTCGAAGGGCTGGCCCGTGCGCTGTGGGCAGTCGACCGGCCGTTGCTCCTGGTGCTCGACAACGTGCAGTGGTGCGATCAGGAAACGCTGGCATTCCTCACGTTCTGCCTCGGGCTGCGCACCGACGCCCCGCTCATGCTCGCCGGAACACTGCGTGACGAGGACCACGACCTCGCCCTGGACGAGTGGATCGCGCGCCTGCGGGCGAGCGGTGCACTCACCGACATCGAGGTGCAACCGCTCGACCTGGCCGAGACGACACGGCTTGCCGCGGCGATCGCCACGACGCCGCTCAGTGAGTCCGACGCCCTGCTGTTGCACGCCACCACCGGCGGATTCCCGCTTCACGTCGTCGAGGCGGCGCGCGGGGTCACCGAGCGCACCAGCGGGTCGCTGCCGTCGGGCGACCTCGGCGCGGTCCTCGACACCCGCTTCGCGCAGCTGACACCGGCGTCGCAAGAGCTGGTCGGGCTCGCCGCGGCCGTCGGGCGCGACTTCTCCCTGGACCTGATCACCGAAGCGAGCGATCTCGAACCGGACGCCGTGGTCCACGCCGTCGACGAGTTGTGGCGCTACCGGATCCTGCGCGAGTCGGGCGACGGCTACGACTTCTCGCACGACCTGCTTCGCGACCATGCCTACGCGGGCGTGACGCCGCCGCGGCGCTGGTTGCTGCACCGCCGGATTGCCCAGGGCCTCGAGCTGCTGCATGCCGACGACGCCGACGCGGTGTCGGCACAACTGGCCGAGCAGTACGTACGCGGCGGCCGCGGTGACCGCGCGATCAGTCATTACCGCCGTGCCGCCGAGGTCGCGACGGCGCGGTTCGCACATGCCGAGGCGATCCGGTTGCACCGCTCGGCCTTGTCGGTGTTGCCCGGTCTGCCGGAAAGCCGTGAGCGCGACCGGCAGGAGTTGCTGCTGCTCGAGGCGATCGCCGCACCGCTCAACGCCCGGTACGGGTACTCGTCGCCTGAATTGCGCGCGGCCCTCGAACGCGCGGTGGTGCTGGCCGAGTCGCTGGGCGCGCGCGAGTCACTCGTCACCGGGCTGGTGGGACTGTGGACCTCGCAGGCGGTGGCCGGCTTCATCGCGGACGCGCACCGCACAGCAGCGCGTGCGCTCGAGCTCGTCGCGCAGGGCTCGGACCTCAGCGGGCCGGCCCACTTCGCGTTCGCCGGGACGGCGCTGAGCCTCGGCCGTCCCGATGAGGCGGTCGATCACTTCGCGCAGGCGGCGGCGTCGGGCAGCACGCACTCACTGTCGGTCGGCACGCGACCCGACGTGCACGGTCGCGCCTTCGCCGCGCACGCCCACTGGCTGCTCGGCGACACGGCGTCGGCCCGGTCGTCGGGCCGTGAGGCGGTCGTCATGGCGCGCACCAACGACACCCCGTACAGCCTGGCCGTCGCGCTGGCCTACAACGCGATCACCCAACAGCTGTGCGGGGACATCGCCGAGATGGACGACTCGGTAGCCGAACTGCGGGAATTGTGCGGCCGGTACGGATTCGCCTACTACCGCGAATGGGGTCTGGTCCTCGGCGGCTGGTCGCGCGGCGGGGACGCCGGCCTCGACCTGGCCCGGCGCGGCATAGACGCCCTGATCAAGCAGGGCGCGCTGCTTCGCATGCCGTACTGGCTGTCGCTGTTGTCCGACCTGTCCGAGCGGGCCGGCGACCCGCACCGCGCTCGCGCCGATCTCGACGCTGCCACCGTCGGCGCCACTGCCCACGACGACGTGTGGTGGCTGCCTGAAGTGATGCGCAAGCGCGCGCGTTACGACGACGACGTCGACGCGATCGTGCGGCTCGAGAGTGCGATCCGATTGGCGACCTCGCAACACAGTCACGCGCTCGTGGCTCGCTGCAAGGCGGATCTCGCGGCTCGTGCGGCGAAAACCCGTGCCGGGGCGACCACGTCCTGAACCGTTCCCAACTCGTTCGCGTGACGACGAACGGTGCGCGAACGCTGCGCTCCTAGCGTCATCGACGAGGTGCTCAACCGGTGAGCGCCCGAACGTAAAGGAACCTTCATGACTGTCACCTCTTCGGACACGATGTACGACGAGCTGGCCCAGACGGTGCGCGGCGACGTGATCACCGCGGCCGACCCTCGGTACGACCAATCGCGTGCCGTCTACAACGCCATGATCGACAAGCGGCCGGCAGTGATCGTCCGTCCGGCCGACACCGCGGACGTCGTGACGGCGGTGCAGTTCGCCCGGCGCCATGGGGTCGAGATCGCAGTGCGCGGCGGCGGGCACAACGCCGGCGGGCTCGGCGTCTGGGACGGCGCGCTCGTGATCGATCTCTCGGGAATGCGCAGCACCACCGTCGATCCCGCTGCCCACACCGTCCGCGTCGACCCGGGTTGCACCTGGGGCGACGTCGACCACGCGACGGTCGCGTTCGGCATGGCCACGCCGTCCGGATTCCTCGCCTCGACCGGCGTCGGCGGCCTCACGCTCGGCGGCGGCATCGGCTATCTGGCGCGCCGATTCGGGCTGACGGTGGACAACCTGCTCTCGGCCGACGTCGTGCTCGCCGACGGCTCGCTGGTCACGGCGAGCGAGTCCTCGCATCCGGATCTGTTCTGGGCACTGCGCGGCGGCGGCGGCAACTTCGGAGTCGTCACCTCGTTCACGTTCCGCTGCCACGACATCGGCGAGCACGGCCTCGTCATCGGTGGGCCGGTGCTCTACGACTTCGCCGACACCGCCGAGGTCATGCGCTGGTATCGCGAGCTGCTTCCGTCGCTGCCCGAGGAACTCAGCGGATGGATCGGCCTGCTCACGATCCCGCCGGCGCCGCCGTTCCCGGAAGAGCTGTGGGGGCGCAAGGCGTGCGGGATCATCTGGTGCTACACGGGACCGCATGCGCGTGCCGACGATGTGCTCGCGCCGATCAAGTCGTTCGGCAAACCACTGCTCATGGGCCTGCAGGAGATGCCGTTCTCCGTGCTGCAGAGCGCGTTCGACGCTCTGTATCCGGCCGGGCTGCAGTGGTACTGGCGCGCCGACTTCTTCGACGACATCACCGACGAGGCGATCGACGTGCACCTGAAGTACGGCGCCCGGTTGCCGACCGGGCACTCGACGATGCACATGTACCCGATCGACGGCGCGGCCGGCCGGGTTCCGGAGCAGGCGACGGCGTTCGCCTACCGCGACGGCGGCTGGGCCGGCGTCATCGTCGGTGTCGATCCGGATCCCGGCAACGCCGAGGCCATCTCGCAGTGGGCGCGCGACTACTGGACCGAACTGCATCCGCACTCGTCCGGCGGCGCGTACGTCAACTTCCTGATGGACGAGGGCCAGCAGCGCGTGCGGGCGGCCTACCGCGACAACTACGACCGGCTCGCGCAGGTCAAACGTCGCTACGACCCGCAGAACACCTTCCACATCAATCAGAACATCCAGCCCGCAGACGGGTTCTGACGCACCGGAGCAGGCCTCGGTCAGATGAGCATCGTCGGACCGCTGATGAGTGCCGCGCTCGTCCTGACCGAGGTCGGCCTCTGGCAATGGCGCATGGTCGTCGCCGCACGCGGCAGCCGCAGCAGGGCGATGCTGCTCGGCACGCTCACCGCGCACGACGCCGTCGGCGTGAACGGCCCGGTGAGGGTGCTGTTCGTCCGCATCAACCGTCGACATGAAACGCGGTTGCACCGAGACGTGGCCGCGCCTCGCGCCGGAAGCCGTGTGGAGCAACGATCTGCGGGCCAACCCAGCAGCGCTCGCCGGTCGCGGCGGGTGAGCACCAGCGATCTGATCGCACTCAAACAATGGGAGACCTGATGTTCGGCACCAGCACGGATTTGCTGGCGATCGGCGCCGGCGACAGACGGTGCCGCCTGCGGGCGGACGCAGACGAATGGCGGCTGGCTCGTTCGGCTCGCGGCTCGGGGCACCGATCGCGCCGCCGCCGACCGGCGCGCACCAGACCGGCACAGTGGGCGGCGACGCCTCGCCCGTGCGTGAAGGGGTTGGCGTCATGACTCGCTTGTTCCGAACCCGCCGGCCGGACGGTGAGCAGGTGCTGCTGCCCTACGGCCACACCGTCGTGGTGCGGCCGATCAGGCCGACCGACGCGACGCTGCTTCTCGACGGCTTCGCGCGCCTGAGCGTCGAGTCGCGTCGACTGCGCTTCCTCGGCGGCAAGAGCACGTTGACGGCCCGCGACGTGCGGTACTTCACCGAGATCGATCACCGCGACCGCGAAGCCGTGGTCGCGCTGGATCTCGCCGGCCGCGGTGTCGGGGTCGCCCGGTTCGTTCGGCAGGGTGCGCATCCACGGGCCGCAGAGGTGGCGATCGCCGTCGTCGATGAGTGGCAGGGCCGCGGTGCGGGCACCGAACTGCTCGCCCGGCTCGCGCAGCGTGCCGACGACGAGGGCATCGGCTGTTTCACCGCGATGATCGCCGATGACAACAGTGCAGTGGTCGGACTGGTCCGTGCCGCCGGTGCGCGGATGGCCGTCACCAGCGTGAGCGACGGGGCCGTCCGGTTCACGGTTCCCGTCGGCGCGCTTCTCACCGAGTCGCACCGGGCCGACCACTTGCTGCCGACGCCCTGCTTCGCGTGACGAGCGGCACGCCCGGATGGATCCGGACACACATCGGGGCCGACTGCGCGAAGCAGCCGGCCCCGACGTCACTCGCTCGCGCTACGGCAGCGCGAGCAGGCTGTAGAACCCGCCGACGACCGGCCGGGCCTGGAAGCCGCTCTGCCGGTCGTTGACCGTGTCGTACCAGTCGGTCATCGGCACCCGGCTGGCGCTGGTGTTGGCGAACTCGTAGAGGCTCTCGACGAGCATGGCGCGGACATCGGCGTGGTCAGCCAGCCAGCCGGCCGTCCACATCTCCCAGTCGCCCTTGGTGAAGGTGTGCCGGATGTCCAGCGGCAGCCCGTAGGTGTTGACCCGCGACTTGTACCAGGCGGCTTCCTCCGACGCGATCGCGGCGGGAATCAGATCGAGGCCGAGCACCTTGTCGGCGAAGCCGTTGTACTTCTGGCTCCACGTGCCGTCCTGGTCGTAGGCGAGCTTGAGGTGCTTGCCCGAGCTGTCCTGCGCCTTGGCGGCCCACTGCCCGATGTAGTCCTTGGCCACGGAGAGGTAGTGCGCGCTGTCCGCGGCGTTGCCGGCAGCGGTGGCGATCTGGCTCATCGCACCGATGCCGATGATGCCCTTGAGCGCCAGGTTGACGCTGTGCGCGATGAACCCGGTGAAGTCGTCGGTCTGGTTCTGGAAACCGGGGTCGAGGGCGTTGTCGACCAGGTAGTCGGCCCACTGCTTGAGGATCTTGTAGTGCGTCGTGGCGAACGCCGTGGCGGTCGCCGAGCCGACGCGCGAGGCGTGGGCCGCCGACGCGATCAGCATGTTGGCGGACTCCTCGACGGGCATGTCCTCCTCGTTGCCGTCGTTGTGCCCGGTCGCGTTCGGGTAGCTGCTGCCGAGATCGTGCTCGGCGAACTGCTTGGGCCAGCCGCCGTTCTCGGCGTAGTCCAACAGCGGCTCCAGGATGAGCCCGAGGTACTGCGGGTCGGCGTACACGAACACCGGCATGCAGGGGTAGATGAGGTCGACGGTCGACATGTTGCCGTCGCTGGAGATCTCCTTCAAGAAGGCCCACGGCTGTCCGTCGCGCACGACGAGTTCGGTGCCGGCGTATGCCTGGCGCAGCCCGAGCGCGCACAGCGCCGCGTACTGCCGGCCGCCCGCAGCGGTGGCTTCGCGGGCGATCTTGCCGTCCAGCGCGCCGTTGCGCGCGGTTGCCGCGGTGTAGTCGGTGTGGAACGCGCCGATCATGTCGTGCGGCGAGCTGAAGTACTGCGTCCACAACGGCTGCAACTGCTCGCCGAGGTAGGTCACGGCGGGAGTGCGGATGTGCCCGACACTGATCGTCCGGGCGGTCGACGGCGTGCTACCCACCGAGCCGAGGTCGAATGCGAACGCGAACACCGGCCAGCGGTTGTTGATGGCGCGTGGTTGGTCCTGGTCGACGGTCTCGGCAAGCGCGCCGTTCGCGACGAACGCCGTGCGTACGACGGCGTCCTCGCCGATCTGCCAGGTAGTGTTCGACGCCTGCAGCGCGCTCCATGTGATCGTTCCCCAGGTCGCCATGTCGCGGTTCTCGGCGAGGGGGCGCGGCGTGGCCTTCTGGTAGCTGAGCGTGGTGACCCGCGAACCCCTGGCGGAGTAGGACGATTCGTCCCACTGGATCTGCTGACCGGTGTCGTCGTCGGCCCACTCACCGGAGATGTCGCTGTAGACCTGCACCCGGTGCGTGGCGCCGTCGATGCTGCGCGCCTGCACCGTCACGTAGCTCAGCGGCATCGACTGCCGGCGCAGGTCGCCGGGCTCGACGGGGGACAGGAAGGTGACCTCGAGCTGCACGCCCGCCTGCTCGAGGGTGAAAGCCGACGACGTCGCGGTCAGCGAGAACGCGGTCTGGCGCATCGAGGGGAACGGCGGATTGTTCGGCAGCGCAGGCGATCCCATGAACATGTAGGTCGTTCCGTCGATGCGCACCAGCCCGCTCATCGCGGTGATGTGCCCCGTCCAGAACGACGGCCAGGTGCCGGGCAGACTGTCGGCGGCGAGCCAGGTCGACAGGTACGGCGAGCGCACCGCGAGCGGCACGGCCGGCGGGCGGATCGGGTCGAAGGACGGCGTCGGGGTCGACGCTGCCGCCGCGGCCGCGGCCGCGGCAGGCCCCGCGGCCTGCAGGCTCACCGCAGTCGCGGCTGCGGCGCCGGCGCCGGCGAATGCCGACCAGCGCAGGAAGTTTCGGCGGCTGGCGCCGTGCTGATCGGATTCAGGAGTTTCGGTCATGCGGACAGCAATCCTTTCAGTGGACGGGTGATCGCTCAGCGCAGCGCGGAGAGCGGGACGGCGTCGGCCATCGCGGCGTAGCCGGCGTCGTCGGGGTGCAGGTGGTCGCCGCAGTCGTAGGCAGGCAGGAACGCGTGCGGGTTCGCCCGGTCGCGAACGGCACGGTCGAAGTCGACAACGCCGTCGAAGGCGCCGCTGGAGCGGATCCACGAGTTCACCGCCTCGCGGATCGCCTCCTTCTGGTCGCTGTAGTAGCCCGCGCCCTGGAACGGGGTGAGGGTGCCGCCGAGGATGCGCAGCCCGCTCGCGTGGGCCCGCGCGATGATCTGCTTGTCGGCGGCGATGAGCTGGTCGGCGGAGGTCACGACGCCGTTGCCGATGTCGTTGATGCCCTCGACGAAGATGACCGTGCTCGCGCCGGGTTGCGAAGCGACGTCGCGGTCGAAGCGGGCCTCGGCACTCACACCGGCGCCGTCGGCGGTGACCTCGTTGCCGGAGATGCCCTCGTTGGCGACGCTGAGCGGACTGTTCCTGGCCGCGAGGCGCCGGGCGAGGTAGTCCGGCCACCGGTGGTTGGCGTCGGGGGTCGACCGGTAGCCGTCGGTGATCGAGTCGCCGAGCGTGACGACCGTTCCGGCCCGCGGTGCGGCGTCGACCACGACCGCGTCCAGCCAGAACCACGAGCCGATGCCGTACACGTACGACCCGGCGGAGGCCTGGTCTGCGGTGTTGCCGTCGGCGTAGTAGTTGTCCTGCTGCGCCAGGTGGTGGCCGGTCACCTCGCCGGTGTCGCCCGCGACGTGCGTGCTGACCGAGAGATTCACCCCGGCCGGGACGTCGAGGTTCACCGGATCGCTCAACACCTCACCGCCGCGCGGGATCGTCACCGACGGCGACCCGCCGAAGGTGGCCTCGTGGTTGCTCCCTGCGACGACGGCAGCGCCGGCCGCCTGGCGTCCGACCCACACCGAGTCGAAGGTGACCGGCCGGGTGCCGAACGCGTTCGACAGGCGCAGGCGTACCGCGCTGCCGGCGACGGAGGTGTGGACGATGTCACGCACCGTCTTGTCGACGTACGGCCCGCCCAGGTCGTCCGCGGACGCGGCCCAGGTGTCGATCTGCGCGCTGCGTGGCGCGCCGGCGTCGGCCGTCGCTGCCGAAACCAGGAATGGCAACGTTGTCAGCGCGATCGCCACAGCGGCCAGCGCACGGGGAGGGATCACGGGGCTCCTTCCGGCGGCCGACAAGGCGTCGGGGTTGGCGCGAATGTCGGTTCCGAAACGGTGCGAAGCCAACGCGTATTGATCGAGATTGTCAATAGTTGACGGATTCTGATCGGTATGCCTATCAGCGTCGGCGTGCTGCCGGAAGCGACTCCGGCCCGGACGGGCCGGGCCGGACCGCCCGGGCTGCGGGGTGCGGACGAGGGTGGGTCAGGCGGACTGCTGGCGCGCCGCGGTCTGCACCGCGACCCCGCGATCGCTGAGCCGGGCCACGATGTCGGGGTCGGCCGACCAGTCCGTAACGACGTGGTCGATGCGCTCCACCGGGATGGTCTGGCACATCGTGTCGATGCCGAGCTTGGTGTGGTCGACCAGCACCACGACCTCGGACGCGGCGGCGGCGATCGCCCGGTCGACGCTCGCCACCTGCATGTTGGGGGTGGACAGGCCGCGCTCGGCGCTCAGGCCGTTGCCGGACAGGAACGCGCGCTGCACGCGGATCGTCGCGAGGCTCTGCTCGGCGGCGGCGCCCACGAGCGCGAAGATGGAACCGCGCAGGGTGCCGCCGGTCATGACCACCTCGACCCGGGTGGGCGCGAGAATCTGGCTGACCAGCAGGGAGTTCGTGACCACGGTCAGGTCGTGGAAGCCGGTCAACCGGCGCGCGAGTTGTTGCGTGGTGCTGCCGGCGCCGAGCACGATCGCGTCACCCTCGGCGACGAACGTCGCGGCGACATCGGCGATGGCCGATTTCTCGGCTGCGGCAACGTGCTCCTTCTGCTGGTAGGTCTGCTCGTGCGACAGGCCACCGGGCAGCACCGCGCCGCCGTGCCGACGGTCGAGCAGCCCGCTCTCCTCGAGCATGCGCAGGTCGCGTCGTACCGTGACCTCGGACGTGCCGGTGGCCGCGACAAGATCGCGCAGCGAGACCACGCCGTGCGCGCGCACGATCTGCAAGATGGTGGCGCGTCGTTCTTCGGCGATCATGTGAACCCCGGTCCTGGTCGGCTGGTTGCGGCGCAGACGTCGTTCGTGTGGATGGCCTGCCCGGATCATAGCGACGCGTGAGACTCTCGCCAGCTGATCGCTCCTGCCGTCTATCCGGTCACTTCCTGATCGGTATTGACCGAATCGATCAAGGCGGGATCTAATGTCGGCGATCAGCCACCCGTGCGCGTGGCGCCAACCAGAAGGGGAGTCATCGTGTCGAACAACTCCAAGCTCGAGCGGAGCAGCGGCCGGCGGCCGACGCTGCGTGCCCTCGCCGTCTCGGGAGTCGCTGTGGCGTCGGTCCTGGCGATGGCGGCGTGCACCAAGAGCGCGGGTACGGCCGGCGGCGACACCGGCACGCCGGCCGGCGGCGGCGGCACCGGCGCCGCGCAGCAGGTCGCCTCGGGCCAGCCGCAGGCCGCCGGCAGCGGGTGCACCTACCAGAAGTACGGCGCGCCGAAGCTGGATCTCAAGAACACCACCGTCGGGTTCTCGCAGTCGGAGTCGACGAGCAACCCGTTCCGCGCGACCGAGACGTCCTCGATCACCAGCGAGGCGAAGACGCTCGGCATCAAGCTGATCCAGCGCAACGCGAACGCCAACGTGCCGCAACAGAACACCGACATCGAGGACATGATCGCCCAGGGTGCCAAGGTGCTCATCGTGGCGCCGGAGAACTCCGACGGCCTCGCCCCGGCGTTCGCGCAGGCGAAGGCGAAGCACATCCCGATCCTGACGATCGACCGCACTGTGCAGGGCAGCGCGTGCCAGGACTTCATCGGCTTCATCGGGTCCGACTTCCTGGGCCAGGCGAAGATCGCCGCTGATGACCTCGGCCAGTCGATGGGCGGCAAGGGCAGCGTCGCTGTGCTGCAGGGCACGTCCGGCAACAATGTCGCGACCGACCGCACCAACGGCTTCAACCAGGAGATGAAGGCGAAGTACCCGAACATCAAGATCGTCGCCTCGCAGACCGCGAACTTCGACCAGGCCACCGGTCAGAAGGTCATGGAGCAGATCCTGCAGAGCAACTCCGGCATCGGCGGCGTGTACGCCGAGAACGACACGATGGCGCTCGGCGCGATCGAGGCGATGCGCTCGGCCGGCAAGGCGCCGGGCAAGGACATCAAGGTCGTCGCGATCGACGGCACCAAGCAGTGCGTCCAGGACGTCGCGAACGGCACGATGGCCGCCGACGTCGAGACCAACCCGCGTTTCGGTCCGCTCGCCTTCCAGGCGCTGACCAGCTTCTACTCGAGCAAGGGGGTCCCGGCGAACGTGATCATCAAGGACCACCACTTCACCCAGCAGAACGCGGCCCAGGCGCTCAAGGACGGCGACGTCTACTGATCGCCGGCTGACCGCACTACCCGCTGACACCCGCACCAGGAACGGAGCACACGTGACCACACCGACGAGCGCGGCCGGCAACGTCCTCGAACTCGTCGGGGTGTCCAAGCAGTTCCCCGGTGTCCGCGCGCTGGAGTCGGTCGACTTCGGCGTGCGGCCCGGGGAGGTGCATGCGCTCGTCGGCGAGAACGGCGCCGGCAAGTCGACCCTGATCAAGGTCGCCACCGGCGTCTACACCGCCGATTCCGGCCAGGTGCGCTACCAGGATTCGCCGGTCTCGTTCGCCAGCCCGCTGGAGGCCCAGCACGCGGGGATCTCGACCATCTACCAAGAGGTCAACCTCGTCCCGCTGATGAGCGCGGCGCGCAATCTCTACCTGGGCCGCGAGCCGCGGCGTTTCGGGCTCATCGATGTCGCGAAGATGCGCGCCGACGCGCGCCGCGCGCTCAAGCGCTACGGCATCGACATCAACGTCTCGCGTCCGCTGCGCTCGCTGGGTCTCGGCGTGCAGCAGATGGTGGCGATCGCCCGCGCCGTCGACATCGACGCGCGGGTGGTCATCATGGACGAGCCGACCTCCTCGCTCGAGCAGCGCGAGGCCGAGACCCTGTTCCGCGTCATCGCCCAGCTGCGGGAGTCGGGCATCGGCATCGTGTACGTCAGCCACCGGCTCGACGAGCTGTATCGCATCTGCGACCGGGTGACGGTGATGCGCGACGGCAAGGTCGTCCACGTCGGTGACATGGCCGACGTGGACCGGCTCAAGCTCGTGTCGCTCATGCTCGGCCGCGACGCGTCCGAGGTACGCAGGAGCGGCGCGACCGCCTTCGGTGACACCCGCTCGACACCGAGCGGCTCGGACACGCCGGTGCTGCACGCGAGCGGACTGACCGCTCGGCATCAGCTCGAGGACGTGTCCTTCGCAGTGCGCCCCGGTGAGGTGATGGGGCTCGGCGGCCTGCTCGGCGCCGGTCGCAGCGAGACCGCCAAGGCGGTCGTCGGCGCCCTGCACACCGACAGCGGCTCGGTCGAGATCGAGGGCAAGCGCATCCGACGCAACTCACCGGCCGCCGCGATCAAGGCGGGCGCGGTGATGCTGCCGGAGGACCGCAAGCTCGAAGGCATCGTGCCGAACCTGTCCGTCCGCGAGAACATCGTGCTGGCCGCGCTACCGCGCATCTCGCGCGGCGGCCTGGTCACCCGCGCGAAGCAGGACGAGATCGTCTCCTACTTCATGAAGCGGCTCAACATCAAGGCGTCCAGCCCCGAGCAGAAGGTCTCCGAGCTCTCCGGCGGCAACCAGCAGAAGGTGCTCCTCGCGCGGTGGCTGTGCCTCAACCCGAAGGTGTTGCTGCTCGACGAGCCCACCCGCGGCATCGACGTCGGCGCCAAGGCCGAGGTGCAGTCGGTGATCGACGAACTGGCCGGCAACGGGCTCGGTGTCGTGCTGATCTCCTCCGAACTCGAAGAGCTCATCGAGGGCTCCGACCGCATCGTCGTGCTGCGCGACGGCGCGATCGTCGACGAACTGAAGGGAGACGACGTGAGCGAGGACAAGCTGATGGACGCGCTCGCCGCGGCGCCGAGCACCGACGGCGCAGAAGGCGCAGAAGGTTCGATCGATGGCTGAAGTAGCCGCACCGGCGTCGACCTTCGACCGCGATCGCGTCCTGGCGCTGCTGCAGGACTACGGCGTGTACGCCGCGATCGTCGTGCTGTTCGTGATCGACACCGCACTGCAGTCGTCGTTCGCGAGCCTGGCCAACCTACGCGTCCAGCTGTTCCAGGCCGTGCCGATCGTCCTGGTGGCGCTGGGCATGGCGCTCGTGATCGGCACGGCCGGAATCGACCTGTCGGTCGGCGCCGTCATCGCCCTGACATCAGCCGTCATCCCGCTGTACCTGGGGTACGGGGTATGGCTGGCCATCGTCATGTCGCTGGTGGGCGGCGCGATCTCCGGGTTGATCGGCGGCAGCCTCGTCGCGTTCCTGAAGGTGCAGCCGATCATCGCCACGCTCGCCCTCATGATCGGGTTGCGCGGGCTTGCGGTCATCATGAACGGCGCGACTGCCAAGCCGGTCGACGACCCGACGCTGAACGCGCTCGGAATCGACAGCTGGCTCGGGCTGCCGGAGATGGCGTGGATCGCCGCCGGTCTGGTGGTCGTGGTCGCCTTCGTCATCCGCCGCACCACGGTCGGGCGGCAGCTCGTCGCGGTCGGTGACAACGCGGCGGCCAGTTCGCTGGCCGGCCTGCCGGTGCGCCGCATCCTGCTCATGGTCTATGTGCTGTCCGGCGTGTTCTCGGCCTTCGCCGGCGTGCTGCTGGTCGGGCACGGCGCCTACGCCGACCCGGCCAACTACGGCCTGAACTACGAGCTGTCGGCGATCACCGCTGTCGTCGTGGGCGGCACCCCGCTGTCCGGCGGACGGATCCGCGTGGTCGGCACGGTCGCCGGAGCGCTGTTCATGCAACTGATCACCGCGACGCTGATCCAGCACAACGTGCGGGCTTCCTACGAGCAGATGGTGGAGGCCGCGATCATCGTCGCCGCCGTGTACGCAGCGCGAGGGAGATCGGGCCGATGACCGACGTCGTCTCCAAGCCGGTCAGTGACCGGGTCGGCGAGCTCGCCGACCCGCTGGCCGAGTCACCGCGCGAGCGGGCGCTCGCCATCCTGCAGCAGCAGGGCGGCCTGGCCGCGCTGGTGATCGTGTTCGTGTGTGCCTGCCTGTTTTCGCAGGGGTTCGCATCCAGCGGCAACTTCCAGAGCATCGCGGTGGGCAATGCCTACATCGCGCTGCTCGCGCTCGCCCAGACGTTCGTCATCATCACCGGCGGTATCGACCTGTCGGTGGGCTCGATGTTCGCGCTCGGTGGCGTGCTCGCGGCGTGGGGGATGAACCACGGCGGGTCGGCGGTCGCCATCCTGCTGCCGCTCGTCGTGTGCGGCGTGATCGGCGCAGTGCAGGGCCTGTTGATCGCTCGCGCGCGGCTCGCCCCGTTCATCGTGACGCTCGCCGGCATGCTCTTCGCCCGCGGACTTCTGCAGGCGATGACCGACGAGGGCACCAAGACCTACCTCGTCCCCAGGCACGCCTTCTTCGCCGCGCTCGGTGACGGCACCTGGCGCCCCGTGCTCACCACGATCGTCCTCTTCCTGCTCGGCGCGTTGCTTCTGCAACGGTCGAGCTTCGGCCAGGCCCTGTTCGCGATCGGCGGCAGTGAGAACGCCGCGCTGCTGATGGGCCTGCCGATCGTCCGCACCAAGACGCTCGTCTACACCCTCTCGGCGCTGGTCGCCGGCTGCGCGGGAATGCTGAACGCCTCGCGACTGCAGTCCGGAGTCACCAACATCGGCGTCGGCTACGAGCTGACCGCGATCGCGGCGGTGGTCATCGGCGGCACGCTGCTCACCGGTGGCGCCGGGAGCGTGCTGGGGACGGCGGCGGGAGTGGTCCTGCTCGCGGTCATCCAGAACCTCATCGGGGTGCACCTGTCGCAATACGGCTCGTCCGCGTCAGACCTGGTCAACGGCGCCTTCCTCGCCGTCGTGGTGCTGCTGCAGACCGTGCTGACCCGGCGGCGCAGGCTGCAGTGAGGACGTGCTGGTGAAACGCACCGTCACGACGCTGTCCGACGGGCGCGAACTCATCTACTTCGACCCGGACGACCGTGCGGACCGCAGTGTGCTCGACCAGCGCGCGCTGCACCGCGTCGAGTCACGCCCCGAACTCCGCTACGACCGGGCGCTGGACGAGTGGGTGATCGTCGCCGCGCACCGGCAGAGCCGAACCTTCCAGCCCGCGGCGGCCGACTGCCCGCTGTGTCCCTCCCAGCCGGGCCGACCCACCGAGATCCCGGCCGGGGCGTACGAGGTGGTGGTCTTCGAGAACCGCTTCGCAGCGTTGGGTGCGCCCGAAGACCCTGCTGCGCCTGGCGATGCGCAGCGGCGACCGGGCGTCGGGCGGTGCGAGGTGGTCTGCTTCAGCGACCGGCACGACGCGTCGTTCGCGCAGCTGTCGCCCGAGCGGGTGGAACTGGTCGTCGAAGCGTGGGTGGACCGCACCCAGGAGCTGGCCACGCTGCCCGGTGTCGAGCAGGTGTTCTGCTTCGAGAACCGCGGCAAGGACATCGGTGTGACTCTCGAGCACCCGCACGGACAGATCTACGCCTACCCGTTTGTCACTCCGCGCACGCGCCGCATGCTCTCGGCCGCGCGCCGCCACGAGCAGCGCACCGGCCGCAACCTCGCCGACGACACCCTCGCTGCCGAGCTCGACGAGGAGGTCCGGGTGATCCATCGCGGAGAGCACTGGACGGCGTTCGTCCCGTTCGCGGCCCGGTGGCCGTACGAGGTGCACCTCTACCCGAATCGCAGAGTGCCGGATCTGGCCGCCCTGCCCGGGCCGGCGCGGACCGAATTCGCACTCGCCTACACCGACGTGCTCAGCCGCTTCGACGCGTTGTTCGGCGTGCCCGCGCCGTACATCTCGGCCGTGCACCAGGCACCCCGCGTCGCTCGGGACGTTCTCGGCCTGCACATCGAGATCTTCACCTCGCGCCGTGACACCACCAAGTTGAAGTACCTCGCCGGGAGCGAGGCCGCGATGGAGGCCTTTGCGAACGACGTGGCACCCGAGGCCGCCGCGGAGCGGCTGCGGGCATCGACCCCCCGGAGGTGAGATCCGTGGCCATGCGTTCCTCGCTGCGTCGCCGACTCGTCCAGCTGTGCTGCGCCATCCTCGTCGTCGGGTCTGCGGCGGTGCTGCGGCCCGATCCGGTCACCGCGACACCCGCGCCGCGGGACGGCGCGACGCACTTCCTCGACGACAGCTCGTACCTGACCGGGTTCACCGACCAGCAGTGGTACCGCGCGAACATCCCGTTCGTCGACCTGCCCGACAAGACGATCCAGTCGGTCTACTACTACCGCTGGCGTACCTGGAAGGAACACCTGCGGTACACCGACCCGACCAACGGTTGGATCTCGACGGAGTTCCTCGACTGCTGCGGGTACGCCGCGCCGTACCAGGCCATCGACGCGGCCGCCGGCCACCAGATCACCGAGGGCCGGTGGGTCCGCAACCAGACCTACGACGACGACTACGTGAAGTTCTGGCTCACCGGGCCGGGCGCGGGTGCGAAGCCCGCGACCGACGGCGTCAACGCCGACACCACCGACTGGGCGCACGAGTACAGCTTCTGGCTCGCGAGCGCGGCCTACGGGCAGGCACAGGTCACCGGCGACTTCGGCAAGCTGATCGCGATGTTGCCCGATCTGGTGCGCCAGTACCGCGGATGGGACAAGCAGTTCAACTCCCAGCTCGGTCTCTACTGGTCGGTGCCGGTGTGGGACGCGATGGAGTTCTCGGCGTCGTCGTATCAGTCCGGCGACCCCTACCACGGCGGCGCGGGCTACCGGCCCACCCTGAACTCGTACCAGTACGGCGACGCCCTTGCCATCAGCAAGCTCGCGGCCATGGCCGGCCAGGACGCGCTCGCGCAGCAGTACGCGCAGCGCGCGGCGTCGCTCAAGACCGCGATGCAGCGCTGGCTGTGGGATCCGCAGCGGCACTTCTACTACGCGATGGCGCGCGACGGCAATCCCGACCACAGGCTGCTCGACACCCGCGAGGAGATCGGCTACCTCCCCTGGCAGGTCGGTGCTGCGAGCGCTGGCGACAGCAGCGCCTGGACGCAACTGCTCGACCCGCAGGGCTTTGCGAGCGCGTACGGACCGACCACGGCCGAGCGGCGCAGTCCGTGGTTCATGCACGACGCCGGCGGTTGCTGCCGGTGGGACGGTCCGAGCTGGCCGTTCGCCACGTCGCAGACGCTGTCGGGCATGGCGAACCTGCTCGACGAGTACCCCGCCCAACAGGTCGTTACGCCTGCCGACTACACCGCGGCCTTGCACACCTACGCCGCCACTCAGTACCGCGACGGCACACCGTACGTCGCCGAGGCGCACGACCCCGACCAGCCGAACTGGATCTACGACGGGTACAACCACAGCGAGGACTACAACCACTCGACCTTCGTCGACCTGGTGCTGTCCGGACTGCTCGGCCTGCGTCCCAGCTCGGACAACACCCTTGCAGTGCACCCGCTCGTGCCGTCGTCGTGGGATCACTTCGTCGTCGAGAACGCGCCGTATCACGGGCACAACGTGACCGTGCTCTACGACCGCGACGGCACGCACTACGGCCAGGGCAGCGGCTTGCGCATCTATGTCGACGGTGCGCTCGTGAAGGCCACGCCGGGGCTCGGCGCGACGAGCGTCCAGGTCGGCCCGACACGGCTGCCGGACAACGGGATCGACGACGCGACCCGGCAGGTGAACGACGCGGCGAATCCGCTGCGGACCGGCTATCCCAGGCCGATCACCTCCGACACGTGGCGCAGCGACGACGCGTGGAATGCGCTGGACGGCAAGGTCTGGTTCAACGAGGTGCCCGAGGACACCCGCTGGACGAACTACTCGTCACCGAACGCGCAGGACTACTACGGCGTCGACTTCGGCGTCCCGACCCGGGTCGGTGACGTGCGGTGGTACGGCTACGACGACGGCGGCGGGGTGCGGCCGGCCGCCGCCTACCAACTGCAGTACCGGACCGGCTCGGGCTGGGCCGACGTGCCCGGGCAGGATCGCAACCCGGTCACCCCGGTCGGCAACGGGTCGAACGAGATCACCTTCCCGACGCTCACGACCTCGGCGATCCGCCTCGTGTTCACCAACCCGTCCGGCGGGTACGTCGGGGTCACCGAACTGCAGTCGTGGAGCACGTCGAGCGACGCCGTGACACTCGGCGTCGGCGGCAACCCGACAACGGTCGACGGCCCGACCGCTGTGCCTGTCACCGTCACCAACACGACCACGCACGCATTGCGGTCGATCGCCGTGTCGATCGCAACACCGCCCGACTGGTCGGCGACCCAACCGGCGCCGGTGCAGGAACTCGATCCGGGTGCGAGCACCACGGTCACGACGACGGTCACGCCCCCGGCCGAAGATCCGGGCGGCACCGTGCAGACCGTGGTCGCGACGGCGCGCTACCTCGGCCGGGGTGCCGTGGCTCTGCAGACGCACGCCCGCGGCACGCTGCGGACGGCGTTCCCGGTCGGGCAGCACGATGCGGTCGGCTCGTGGCCGTTGGACGAGGGCAGCGGCGACCTCGCGCACGACGCGTCCGGCAACGAACACGACGCGACGCTGGTCGGCGGCCCGTCGTGGGTGGTCGGGACCTCGGGAACGGCGTTGCAGTTCGACAGTTCGACGCAGTACGCAGAGACCCGCGGCCCGGTCGTCGACACCGTCGGCAACTTCACCGTGTCGGCGTGGGTCCGGCTGGACTCGACCGCGCACTGGGCCACGGCGGTCAGCCAGGACGGCAACACCTCGAGCGGCTTCTACCTGCAGTACTCGCAGGCGGACGGCCGCTTCGCGTTCTCGACCGCCGAGGGTCGCGCGCTGGCCGACACGGCACCGACCGTCGGGCGCTGGTACCACCTCGTCGGGGTGCACGACGCGAACGCCGGCACGTACACGCTCTACCTGGACGGCGTAGCGCAGTCGAGGGTCAACCAGCAGGTTGTCGGCGACCCGGCGAACGGGCCGTTCGCGATCGGGCGGGGTTTCTCCGGCGGCGGACGCTCGGACTTCTTCCCCGGCGCGGTCGATTCGGTGCAGGTCTGGAACCGGGCGCTGAGCGCCGAGGACGTGGCGCGGCTCTGAGCCGACCGGGTCAGCGGCCTACCGTGCCGTCCAGCGCCGTCGAGCACGAACGCGCTCACGGTTGGTGCGAGCCGCCAACCTGACGTTCTCGCCAACGCTCAGCCGGCCGGACCGGGCCATAATGCGCTGCGTGGACGGAGATTCGGCCGACACGACGTGGCTCGACAGCATGCCCGAGATCTACGACCGGTGTCTCGGTCCGGTGCTGTTCGCCCCATACGCGCGGCATGTCGCCGAGCGCGCCACAAGGTTCGCGCCCCGGACCGTTCTGGAACTCGCCGCCGGGACCGGCATCGTCACCGCCGAGCTCGTCCGGGCGTTGCCCGACGCGGCCGTCACGGCAACCGACCTGAATCCGGCGATGGTGTCGTGGGGCGCCGACCACGTCCCGGGCGCGACCTGGCTCGTCGCCGACGCCCAGCACCTCGATTTACCCGAGGCCGCGTTCGACCTGGTCGTCTGCCAGTTCGGCGCGATGTTCTTCCCGGACCGGCGGGCCGCCTACGCCGAGGCGGCCCGTGTACTGCGTCCCGGCGGGACCTTGCTGTTCTCGACATGGGACACCGCGGAATCGTCGCCGTTCCCGGCCGCGCTGCTCAACGCGGTTCGCAGCCTGTTCCCCGACGACCCGCCGGACTTCCTCGGACGCGTGCCGCACGGCTACCACGACGCCGACGCCCTCCGCCGCGACGTCGAATCCGTTGGTATGACGGTAGATTCGCTCGAGCACACGTCGCTGCCCGGCGCCGCGCCGTCGGCCGATGTGCTCGCCGAAGGCTACTGCCTCGGCAGCCCCCTGCGTTTCGAACTCGACCGCCGCGGCGACCTCGACCAACTACATGCCGCCGTCGCCGCCCGGATGACCGAGGAACTCGGCACCGGACCGGTCACCGGCCTACTCACTGCGCTGGTCGTCACCGCCACACGTGCGTGAGCACGCCGAGCCTCGCCCGATTGCCCTTTCGGCCCTAGCCGTCGGCACGTCATGGCGCCATCCTGGGCAGAACTGCAGCCGGGGGAGGGGCCATGGTCAGACATCTCATCATCGGCATCGCGATGTGCGCCGCCGTCACCGTCGGCGTGACGATCAGCAACGCCGACGCGCAACAGACGGCGACCACGCCGACCTGCCAGGCAAG
The DNA here is from genome assembly GCA_036559305.1 of Jatrophihabitans sp. GTDB lineage: Bacteria > Actinomycetota > Actinomycetes > Mycobacteriales > Jatrophihabitantaceae > RYN-133. The sequence goes on along the minus strand of DATBTJ010000048.1, from coordinate 23,962 downwards.
CCAACTCGCACCGTCGTTCGGGACGGGGCAGGGCGGCGCCGGCACGTTGCAGGACACCTGGCGCGTCACCAACGTCGCACACCGCACCTGCAGGATGACCGGTTACGCCGGGGTCGTGAACTACCGCAGCGACGGCCGCCCGCTGCCGATGGACATCCACCACATGGGCACGCCGCACACCGTGGTGCTCCGGCACGGCCAGCACGCCAGTTTCGACCTGCGCTACACCAATCCCGTTGCCATCAACTGCACCCCCGAGAAGCCGGCACAGATGACTATCCGCACGCCTGGAGCGCGATTGCCGGTGATCGTGCCCAACGGGCTGCCGAGCTGTCACGGTCGGGCCAGCGAGTCGCCGCTGCGCCGCGGCGATTGAGGAGCAGTACCAACGGCCCTTACCGGCCCGACGCCTCGCTGGCAGATTGGGGACCTGCTGCAGGGTGGCCGGGGAGCGAGGCTGCCGTATGCCTGCCGAGAACGTTCGCCCCCATCACCGGCGATCGGTGGGGGCCGCCGCCGGCACGATACTTCTGGCCACAGTCGTCGCAGGCACTGCCCGAGCCGAATCCGCGGCTGCCGTGTATCCGTTACGTCCACTGCTGACCCCTCGCTGCTGCACGTGGGTCGAGGCGCAGCTGCCGGGTGGTACGTGTACAACACCGGCGGCAACTCGATCCTGGGCGCGCGGGCCCGCTCCGTGGCCGGCCGGTATCGGACGCAGCGCGTCGTCCTCGCTCCGCAGGCCTGGTTCGTCTCCGCGGCGGGATCGCCGGACGGGTCGCACGATCTCTGGGCACCAGCGGTGTTCTCGATCGGCGGCCGGTACGTCGCCTACTTCTCGGCATGGAATCCGCGACGTGGGGAGCGGTGCGTGGGGATCGCTCGCGCATCCGGTCCCTTGGCCGGTTTCCGTGTGGTGGCGGGCACGAGGCCCATCTGTGCGCCGCGGCCGGCACGCGATCGCGGCGTTTCGGCCGAGGCTGTTGACCCCTCCTACTACCGGAATCGCTCCGGTCAGCACTTTCTGCTGTTCAAGGGCAGCGTGGGCCGTCCGGCCCACGTCGCGATCTGGGCCTACCGGATGAAGAAGGATGCGGTGACGGTGGCATCGCGGTCACCACACGTCGTGCTGCGCGCCCGCGCCCCCGGGCTGGGCAACACGATTGAGAATCCGCAACTCGTCAGGCACGGCGGCAGCTCTACATGTTCGGCTCGGTCAACTACTGGTGCAGCTGCCGCTACCGCACCGACGTCTACACCGCTCGTCCCGACGGCAGCTTCAACCGGTATCAGACGCCGATCCATCTGTTGACGCAGGGCAAACACCCGGTTGTGCGGGGCGAGCGTCACGACGGACGGCGCGGTCATGGTCTTCCACGCCTGGCACCCTTCTGCCCATCGGCCGTAAACATGGCGTACGCGTCGCGTACGCGGCGAAGCTCCGGTGGGGCCCTCACGGGCCGTCCTGAACGTCGGTCGCGGCTCAGCCGTAGCGCTGCACGACCGCCTCGGGACGGTCGGCCACCCGGCCCAGCGCGACGTCGCGTGCCAGGCGCAGGAACTGGGCGTGCGTCCACGCCAGCGGCGTCGCGGAGAACGTCGGCGTCCCCGGCGCGAAGCCCGGACGCCCGGCCGGTGCGTGGTGATCCCAGACCTGCTCGGGCAGCATGCCGCCGGAGTTCGCCGACTGCGCCATCGTGGCCAACTGCTCGGCCGCCTGGCCGCGGTGATGGGCCGCGAGGTCGTACTCGCCGCGCTCGCCGCCGAGCAGCGGCCAGCCCCGCCCGTGCGTCACGAAGCTGTCGTCCTTGCTGCCGAGCAGCCACGGGCCGCCGTCGTTCTGCTCGCCGTACCCGTCGAAGGACGCGCGGTGCCAGTAGCGGCCGTGGCTGGTGCGGTACGACAGCTTCGCGTCGACGACCTTGATGCTCTTGCGGACGGTCGCGTCGCCGGCCGGGAGCACCCCGAAGCGGACGAGTTCGAGGAAGCTCGGATCGACGACGCGGCGCTGGTCGACGTTGCTCGGGCCGCTGTCGCCGATGTTGTAGGTGGTGCCGCGGTTGGGGTGACCGTCCTTGGTGAGCCGCAGGAAGTACCGCTGCGTCGAGTACGGGCCGGTGCGGGTCGCGGTCCAGCCCTTGACGTGCGCGCGCCACGAGTCTGCCGTCGCCAGGTAGCGCCGCGCCGAGGCGGCGTCGCCGTTGTGCCGCGCGATCGAGGCCGCGCACACCAGGCCGGCGATCTCGCTCGCGATCGTGGCGGGGGAATAGCCGCTCTGGTTCTCCCAGCGGTCCTGCGGCGTGTACGGCGCCGGGTGGCCGTCCTGGCTGAAGCCGAGCAGGAAGTTCGCGGCCGCCTTGACGTGCTGCCACGAGGCCTTGCCCGCGCGATGCAGCTGGTAGGCGAGCACGATCGGGTCGGCCACCTCGTCCAGTTGCAGCCCGCCCCAGAACGGCTTGCCGGTGACGGTCGAGTTCTGCGGAAACGAGCCGTCGGACTTCTGCTGCTTGTCGAACAGGAAGCTCAGTGCGCGGTTGGCGCCCGCGCGGTCACCGTCGGCGATCAGCGCGGTCGCGATCTCGTAGAGATCGCGCGACCACACCAGGTGGTAGGGCCCGGTCGGGTTCTTCTCGCCGCCCCACGCCCACGGCATCGTCGGCGAGGCGACGTACGCGCCGCGGTGGATCTTGTCCTCGGAGGCGGCGAGCACCATCGCCGAGACCAGGTACTCGCGGAACTCCTGCTTGGTGCGCAGCGACGACGGCGGGCGCCGCAGCCCGGTCAGGTAGCGGTGCCAGCCGGCGGCATAGCTCGCCGACGTCGCTTCGAACGTCCGGGTGGCGACCCCACGTGCCGTCTGCAGCGCAGCAGCCGCCGCCGGGGCGTAGCCGATCGTGAGCACCGCGTCGCGGTGGCCGCGGCGCCCGGTCAGCGAGGTCTGCCCGGTCTGCACGATGTTGCCCGTCGGGGCGGCCGTGTAGTGCCAGTTCATCCGGCCGTCGTCGCGCAGGTCGTGCCAGCCGTCGCTGCTGCCGCGGTAACCGTTCGAGGTCGCCGTGAACGCCGGACGCGCGACGAGAGCGCTCGCGGTGTGCGCGTCCGAGGCGACGAGGGCGCCGCTTCGGGAGGCGCCGGAGTCGTCCGAGGTCGAGTTCGAGAGCGTCGGCTCGTACAGCGCGTAGAGGCGGTACGGCTTGCCGTCGAGCGATCGGAAGTGCACCGCGATCCGCATCGCGTTGCGGGCCGGGTCGGTGACGTAGGTCGTCTGCAACTGCCAGGCGTGCCCCGGCGCGGTGTCGACCTGCCGGAAGGTCAGGCTGCGCGGGTCGGCGAGGGCGACGTGGTGACGGCCGACCCGGTCGACCCGGACGGCGTACCCGCCCGGGCCGGTGACGACGAAGCCGAGCCGGCGCGCGGCAGGCGTTGCGAGCGTCGGGTAGTAGATCTCGCCCGTGCCGCCACCCGGTTGCAGCGTGAACCAGACGTGGCTGCCCCTGCTGGTGGACGTCCCGAAGCCGGCCTTGTCCGAGGGCAGGAAATCAGCGGCGCGGCCGGGCGCGCCCGGCGCCGTGCCGGCCCGCGGCGCCGCAGCCAGGGCGGGAGCGGCGACGAACAGGCTCGCCGTCGTCGCTGCGGTGAGGAGGACGGTCGTCGCGCGTCGCCAGGTCATGCCCCGTCCTATGCCCACAAATCGGGCAACTCGAACACAGCGACGGGACGGCCGTCGGAACCGGCCGCCCCGTCGTGGTGCGCGCTGTCCAGGTGGTGACTAGTTGACGGCGCCGATGGCGGTGCCCCAGTTGGCGATGTACGGCGGGTAACCGAACGTGCCCGGGATGTACTCCCCGGCCGCCCACACCGTGCCGGTGGAATCGGCGACGGCCGCGGAGTAGTCACCCCAGCGCTCGACGCCGGTGAAGGTGGGATCCTCCTGCGGATAACCGGTGAACCCGTCCGCGGGCTTCGTGCCGGCCCCGAAGATGCTGACCGGACCCGACGTGGCGCCGGTTCCCGTCATCCGCACGTAGGCGACCGACGGGTAGTAGCCCGGCCCGACGAGGGTGAACACCATCGCGGCCTTGCTGCCGCCGGGCGCCACCCCGATGGACGGGTACATCACCGTGCTGCGGTTGACCGCGACGTAGCCCTGATGGGCCATCGTCGCCGACGTCGCCCCGTTGGTCGCCGTGCTCGGCGCGACGACGAAGTAGGCGATGCCGGTCGAGGTCGGTCCGTTCGCGGTCTTGACGGCGGTGTTCAGCCCGCTCCACAACCGACCGCCGCTGTAGACGGTCTGGTTCATCCGGTCGTCGTTGGTGTCGAGCAGGTTGAGCTTGTCGTGCAGGCTCTGCCCGAGCGGATACGGGCCCGGGCGCTGGGTCGCCTTCGGCGGTGCGCCGTACACCTCGCTGGTGACGATCGTGTGGCTCACCTGCACGTTCGGCGTCGCCGTTGCCAGGCTTGCCGTGTTCGTCAACGCCCACGAGGCGATGCGGTTGTCGAAGCCGCCGGTGAACTCCAGCGCGGACAACGCGTACTCGGTGCCGTTGGCCTCATTCGACCACTCGGCGGCGGTGGGCGACGTGGCCGGCTGGACGCTGTACGCGACGCCCTCCGCCAGCGGCGGGTTGACCGACTCGATGCGCTGCACCTTCATGGTTCCGGCGGCGAGCGCGGCCTTGTCGAAGGCATAGATCTGCGCACCGTTGAAGCCGGGGCCGCTGATCGGGAACTCGTTGGTGGTGACGTAGAAGCCGTACCGGTCGGCGCCGATGAGCGGCTGGTCACCGAGACACGGGCAACCCGGGTGGTTGGGCGTGCCCGCGGTGCCGTCGTTACGGACGTTGACCGAGTACAGGTACCAGTCCGCGGAACTCGTCGTCGGCGTCGCGCCCTTGCTGACGGCGATGCGCTCGAAGCTGTCGCCGTTGAAGTCGCCGGTCGACGGGTCCGTGCCGAGCTGCAGCTCGGTCATGAAGAACCGCTGCAGCTGCGGATCCCAGTAGCACTTCGGGTCGGACATGAACGGCCCGAAGGTCGGCGGGTTCGCGGAGCGGTCGATCTCCTTCGCGCCGTTGTTGAAGAACGGCGCGTAGCTCTGCGGCGCGGACGTCGGCGCGCCGCCTCCCTTGCTGTAGGTGGCGAACACGTTGTTGACGCCCTCGATCACCTCGGTGGTGCCCACGCACAAGGCCTGGTCCGGCGGCTCGAGTGAGAAGGAGTTGCCGCCGTTGGCGCTGCGCTGGTCCTTCAGCGACAGCCCCTCGGCGAGCTTGGCCGACGCATCAGAGGCCACCGCCAGCGTGCCCGGGCGGGGCACGTCCTTGGCGGGGATGTGCGAGGGCTTGTTCGACCGGGGCGGCGTGATCGCGCCGACGGCGGCGCCGGCCTCACCCGGTTCGAACGGTCGGGTCTCCGGGCCGCTACTCGCCGCGGCGCCGTGTGCGGCTGCGGGCAGCATGGCTGCCGTCGCGAACGCGCAGGTGAGCGCAGCTGCGATCGGCAGGACTCGCGAGCGGATCGATCTGGATCTCTTCAAGGGAATCCCCCTCGCCTTGCCCGCGCTCCGATGCCCGGGCCCCGAGGCGAGCCAACGCCCGGTCGTGGCCGGTGTCAATCGTTCGGATCGACAAATCCGCGTTAGGACGCCGCCTCGGCGATCGCCGCCTCCGGAGCGATGCGCAGCGCCGCAGCCATCGCGTGGGAGTCGCGGCGCTGCTGCAACCAGGACCCCACGGCCAGCCCGATGCTCGAGGCGGACGAGGCGATGGCCACCCACGCCGAGAGCACGATGCCGATGCCGACCGAGCCGTACGCGCGGTAGGCGGGGACGATCTGGCCGGAAACCAGCTGCCGGCCGGCGAGCACGACGATCGCGATGGCGAGCGTGCTGATCGAGGTGGGCAGCGCGACCTTGCGCATCGCGACCCGGCCGCCGAGCAGGTGGTACTGCGTCCACCAGATGAACACCGCGATCGTGATGATCTGCAACGCCAGGCTCATCTCGACTGCGGCACTGAGCGTGCGGCCGATCTCGTGGCCGAGGCGGCCGGTCGCGACCACCGCCGCGATCATCAAGGGCAACGCGATCGCCCAGAGCACCTGGCGCACGGTGCTCGACACGTACGTGCCGCGCGGCAGGTGCCACATCAGTTCCATGCCGCGTTGCAGCGTGGCGGCGAGCCCGACACCGAACGCGATCGAGAACACCAGGTTAAGCAGCAACGCGCTGAGCGAGACGTTGGGCGAGCCGGCGAGCGCGGCATCGATCTCGTGCTCGGCCTGCGGGGTGAGGTCGAGCAGGTACGTCAGGACGCCCGCGAACGACACCCCGGTCAGCCGTTTGCCGACGGCGCCGAGGGCGACGGCGAGCGGCGCGGTGCACAGCAGCTGCTGCGCGCTGATCGCGAGTAGGTGGACGCCGAGATCTTGCTCGCGCGTCTCGCGGATGTAGACCGCGAGCGGGTTGTTCAGAACGCGGCGAAGCACGCCGCGACGGGGGTGGGCGTCATCGCCCGGATGGACCGGCTCCATGGCGCTAACTGTAGGTGTAGCAGCGGAGATCTACTTCAACGCCGCGGCCGTCCGTACCGGCGCAGCCCGTCGGCGCCGGTCGGGACGAGCAGCAGCACCTGGCCGGCGACGCAGCGCGCGATCATGTCGCCGAGCTGCGCGCCGAGCTGGCCCTTGGCGAATACGCCCCGCACGCCCGCCGCCAGCAGCTCGCTCACCGTGGCGGCCTCGACCTTCGCGGTGGCGACGGTGATCGTGACGGGCAGGCCCGAATCGCGGATCTCACGCGCCGCGGCAGCGCCGCCGCCGGGCATCCGCACGTCCAGCAGCACCGCGTCCGGGCGGTGCTCGGCGACCGCGGCGACCGCCGAGGCGGCATCGACGGCGGTGGCGACCACCTCGAACCGGTCGTCGGCGGCCAGGGCGTCGGCGACGGCGTCGAGCACAACGGCGTCGTTGTCGGCGACGACGATCCGGATGGCCATTCGGGGCGGCTCCTCGCCTGGGTTGCCGCCATGATCGCGGTCCGCGGGCAGGCCCGGAATGACGACTGGATACCGGTGACCTAGTACATCGGTACCAGCCGGATCTGACCGATCTCGTCCGATAACGCCCGTTAGGCGTTAGATCGGGGTGCCGGCTGGGCCATGATGTGGGGGTGGGGTCCGAAGGCGAGGGGGCGACGGCGGACGCGCCGATCCGCATCCTGGTAGTCGACGACCATGCGATGTTCGCCTCGAGCCTGTCCTACGTGCTCGATTCCGAGCCGGACCTCCGCGTCGTCGGCACTGCGCCCACCGCGCGGGCTGCCCTCGAGCGGGCGGCGGCGCTACTGCCCGACGTGGTGCTGCTCGACCACCGCCTTCCCGACGGCGACGGGATCGACCTGATCGGCCCACTGCTCGCCGCGTCGCCCGCCCCGCAGGTGGTGATGCTGACCGCGAGCACGTCCGACCACATCCTGATCACCGCGATCGAGGCGGGTGCGGCGGGCTTCATCGACAAGTCCCGCGATCTCGGTGACGTCATCTCGGCCGTGCGGTCGGCCGCGGCGGGGGAGTCGCTGGTGAGCCCGCAGCTGCTGGCCCGGCTGCTGCCGCGGTTGCGTCGGCAGCCCGTCGACCCGGCCGACACGATCACCGATCGCGAGCGCGAGGTGCTCGCCGCGCTGGCGCACGGACTGACCAACGCTCAGATCGCCAAGCAGTTGACGGTCAGCGTGCACACGGTGCGCAACCACATCGTGAACCTGTCGGCCAAGCTGGGTGCGCACTCCAAGCTCGAGGTGCTCGCGATCGCCGTGCGCAAGGGGCTGGTGTCGGGTTAGGCGTGGACCAACCCCTCGCCCGAACCGACTGCCGCGAGCAGCGTGTCGGTGTCGGCGAAGGTCTTGGCGATGACGGTGACCCGCTTCGCGTAGTGCCCGACCGGGTACTCCATGGTCATCCCGATGCCGCCGTGCAGCTGGATGGCCTCCTGACTGATGTGCTTGCCGGCCAGGTCGATCTGGATCTTCGCCGCCTGCACCAGCCGCTGGCGCTCGGCCGGGTCGTCGCCGCTGAGCGCCAGGCGGGCGAGCAGGGTCATCGAACGGGCCTGCTCGAGCGAGACGTACATGTCCGCCGAACGGAACTGCAGCGCCTGGAACACCGCGATGGGCTGGCCGAACTGCACCCGGGTCTTCAGGTAGTCGACGGTCATCGTCAGCATGCGGCCCATCGCGCCGACCGCCTCGGCGCACAGCGCGGCCGTCGCGCGGTCGACGACGGCGTCGATCACGGCGAGCGCGTCGGTGCTCGTGCCCAGCAGGGTGGCCGGCGCATCGGTGAGCAGGATGTCCGCGCCGCGCAGGCCGTCCTGCATCGCATAGCTCGCGCGGATCACGTCGGCAGCGTCGACGAGGAACAGCCCGATGCCGTCGTCGGTGCGCGCGGTCACGACGAGGACGTCGGCGCTGTCGCCGCCGAGCACCGCGATCTTCTCGCCGTTCAGCGTCCAGCGCTCGCCGTCCTGCTTGGCGGTGGTGACGAGCTCGGTGAACGACCAGCGGCTGCCGGGCTCGGTGCAGGCGAACGCGAGCAGCAGTTCGCCGGCCGCCACCTTGGGCAGCAGCTCCTGCTTCTGCTCGGCCGTCCCGGCCTCGGCGACGAGCGAGCCGCCGAGCACCACCGTCGACAGGAAGGGCTCGAGCACGAGCGCGCGTCCGAAGCTCTCCATGACGATTGCGAGTTCGGCCGGGCCCATGCCGGCGCCGCCGTACTGCTCGTCGACGGCGAGGCCGAGCAGCCCGAGTTCGGCGTACTGCTTCCAGAGTTCGCGACTCCAGCCGAGCTCGGAGTCGAGCAGGGCGAGACGCGCGTTCGCGTCGTAGCGCTTGTCGAGCAGCCCCTTCACCGTGTCGGCGAGCAGGCGCTGTTCCTCGGTCAGGTCGAAGTCCATCTCTGCTCCCTCAGAACTTCAGGATCGCTTTGGCGATGATGGTGCGCTGCACTTCGTTGGAGCCGGCGTAGATCGACGCCTTGCGCCAGTTGAAGTAGCGCGGCATCGCATCGATCGCGCCGTTCGGCATTGCGGAGAATCCATCGGGTAGGTCGGGGGATTCGCGATAGGCAAGGGCTGCCGGGCCGACCACGTCCATGAGCAGTTCGGTGGCTTCCTGCTGCAGTTCCGAACCGCGCAGCTTGAGCACCGACGAGACCGGGTCGGGCTTGCCCGGGTGTTTGCTCTCGTTGGCGAGCACCCGCATGACCGACATCTCCAGCGCGGTGGTCTCGACCTCGAGCCGGGTCAGGCGGGCGCGGAACAGCGGGTCGTCGAGCACCGGGCGCCCGTTCGCGATCGTCTCGGCAGCGATCTGCTTGAGCCGGATGATCCGGGTCTTGATCACGCCGGTGCCGGCGTTCGCGGTGCGCTCGTTGCCGAGCAGGAACTTGGCGTAGTCCCAGCCGCGGTTCTCTTCGCCGACGAGCTGGTCGGCGGGCACCCGGACGTTGTCCAAGAAGACCTCGTTGACCTCGTAGCCGCCGTCGATGAGGTGGATCGGGCGCACCGTGACGCCCGGGGTCGCCATGTCGATGAGCAGGAACGAGATGCCCTGCTGCTTCTTCGCCGCGGGGTCGGTGCGGACGAGCGCGAAGATCCAGTCGGCGTACTGGGCGAGAGTCGTCCAGGTCTTCTGGCCGTTGACGACGTACTCGTCGCCGTCGCGCACCGCGGTGCTCTTGAGCGAGGCGAGGTCGGAGCCGGCGTTGGGCTCGGAGAAGCCCTGGCACCACCAGATGTCGAGGTTGGCGGTCTTGGGCAGGAAGCGTTGCTTGAGCTCCTCGCTGCCGAAGGTCGCGATCACCGGACCGACCATCGCGGCGTTGAAGGCCAGCGGCGGCGGCACGTGCGCGAGAGCCAGCTCCTCGGCCCACAGGTGGCGCTGAACGGGCGTCCAGTCCTGGCCGCCCCACTCGACCGGCCAGTGCGGCACGGCCAGCGCGTGCGCGTTCAGGATGCGCTGGCTGGTGAGGAAATCCGCTTTGGACAGCGGCTCGCCGCGCTGACCCTTGGCGCGGATCTCGGCGGGGATCTCGGTGGTGAACAGCGACCGCAGCTTCTCGGCGAATGCGATGTCTTCCTTGGCGAGCGCTATTTCCACCTGGTGTCCCCTCGAGCGTACGACGTGCTTTCACGCTACAGACCCTGGGCAGCGCCCGCGCGCCGTGTTTCGATACCGACATGGCGCGCAGAATGTCCGTCCTGATTACCGCCGCCGTCGTCGCCGCCGGGCTGCTGCCGGCAAGCGTCGCGAGCGCCGCACCGTCGACGATCGGGTCGTCGGGCGGCGGAGATCCGTACTTCCCGCAGCAGGGCAACGGCGGCTACGACGTGAAGCACTACACCCTCGAACTGCGCTACGCCCCCGCCCAGGGATACCTCGCCGGCACCGCCGAGCTGCGGGCCGTCGCCACCCAGACGCTGACGCGGTTCGACCTCGACCTGCGGAACGACATGACGGCCTCGTCCGTCGCCGTCAACGGCCGGCCGGCGCGACACCGCCAGCCGGCCGGCGACTCGCACGAGCTGATCATCACCCCGGCGCACCGGCTGCCGGCCGGACGCGTGTTCCGCGTGGTCGTCCACTACGCAGGCACGCCGCGCCCGGTCACCGATCCGGACGGCTCGCCCGACGGGTGGATCCGCACGAACGACGGCGCGTTCGTCGCCGACGAGCCGCAGGGCAGCCCGACCTGGTTCCCGGTGAACAACATCCCGCGCGACAAGGCGACCTACTCGATCCAGGTCACCGTGCCGCGTGGCTACACCGTTGCGTCCAACGGCAGGTTCCTGCGTCCGGTGCGGACCGCTACGCACGTGACCTGGCGCTATCGCCTGACCCGGCCGGTGTCGGACTACCTGGCCACCGCGACGATCGGGCGCTTCCGGATGTTCTTCGGGCACACCGCGACGGGCGTGCCCTACCGGATCTTCGTCGATCCGCAGGAGCGTGGCGCGCTGGTGCGGCGCAAGCTGCCGAAGATGATCGACTTCTTCAGCTCGCGCTACGGTGCCTATCCCTTCGGCGAGGCGGGCGCGATCGTCGACCACGCGCCGAAGGTCGGGTACGCGCTCGAGACGGCGACCCGTCCGCTGTTCCCGGGCACACCGGACGAGCTGACGCTCGCGCACGAGCTGGCGCACCAGTGGTACGGCGATACCGTCACCTGCCGGTTGTGGCGCGACATCTGGGTGAACGAGGGATTCGCCGAGTTCTCCAGCTGGCTGTGGGACCAGCACCGTGGCGGCAGGACCATGCGACAGCACCTGCGCGAACTGCTCGCGCGCCCGGCGGACAGCAGCTCGTTCGAGCCGCCGCCGGGCAATCCGGGTAAGGCTGCGAACATCTTCGCCGACTCCGTCTACGACCGCGGTGCCGGCACCCTCGAGGCGCTGCGCGAGAAGGTCGGCAACCGGATCTTCTTCACGATCATGCGCAAGTGGCTCGCCGCACATCGCTACGGCAACGCGACCTCGCGCGGGTTCACCACCTTCGCCTCGCACGTCGCCCACCGCGACCTGACGCACTTCTTCCGGGTCTGGCTCTACCGGCGCGCCAAGCCCTGAGCCTCCGCACGGCGGTCGCGACTCCGCCCCGTGAATGTGGGTGATTTCGCGCAGGCAGACCACTGTGACGGGGCAAGGTGGCCGGCCGCCTTGCCACGCCAGTCAAACATCGCAGGCCGGGCTTGCGGCAGACCGCAGCAGGCCTCTTTCTCGATCTACGCGGGCCGTGTGAGGATCAGGACCGTCGGCGAAAGGAGTTCCGCGTGCTCGTCACCGTTGTGACCGCGATCCTCGTCACGGGCGGGCTGCCGGCGCGCCGTCCCACGGTCGTGTCGTCCTGAGCGCGCCGCTCGTCCCGCGGGTCGATTCCGAGATCGGCCGGCTGAGCCACGTCATCACCCACCGGCCGGGCCGCGAGCTCGACCGGCTCACGCCGAGCAACATCCAGGGACTGCTCTTCGACGACGTGCCGTGGGCCGACCGAGCCCGCGACGAGCACGACCAGTTCGTCGAGGCGCTCGCCTCGCGCGGCGCGCAGGTGCATCGCTTCGCCGACCTGCTGACCGGCGCGCTCGACACCGCCGCCGGGCGCAAGTTCGTCCTCGATCGCACCTGCACGCCGGAGCGTTTCGGTGAGCAGATGGCCCGCTCGGTGCGGCTGCTGCTCGACGACGTGGACGCGCAGACGATGGCCGAGTTGCTGATCGGCGGCGTGCGCAAGAGCGAGATCGCGGCGCCGCGATCACCCAGCCTGCGCTGGCAGGCCCTGGACGAGGACGACCTGGTGCTCGCGCCGTTGCCGAACACGCTGTTCCAGCGTGACAACTCGGCGTGGATCGCCGCCGGCGTGACGGTGAATCCGATGGCCATGCTCGCCCGGCAACGCGAATCGATCCACACCCGCGCGGTCTACCGCTTCCACCCGCTGTTCCGCGAGGCCGACTTCGCGTTCTACTACGGCGACGACGACCTCGATCACCGGCCGGCGACCATCGAGGGCGGCGACATCCTCGTACTCGCGCCCGGCGTCGTGCTGATCGGCATGGGCGAGCGCACCACGCCGACCGCGGTCGAACTGCTCGCCCGGCGGCTGTTCACCGCGCGCGCCGCGCACGTGGTGGTCGCGGTCGACATCCCGTCGGCCCGCGCGACGATGCACCTGGACACCGTGCTGACGATGGTCGACGTCGCCACGTTCGTCGCCTACCCACATCTGGATCTCGACGCGGTGCGTGCGTGGCGCATCACGCCGGGCGACGAGGGCGAGCCGTTGCACGTCGAGTCGGTCGACACGTTGCCGCTCGCGCTCGCCGAGGCGCTGGAGGTCGACCGGGTGCGCATCCTGCGCGCGGGTGCCGACCCGACCGTCGCCGAGCGTGAGCAGTGGAGCGACGGCAACAACTACTTCGCGCTGGAGCCCGGGGTGGTGGTCGGCTACGACCGCAACGTCGTCACCAACGGCATGCTCGAGGCGAACGGCATCGAGGTGCTCGCGGTGTCCGGCGGCGAGCTCGGCCGCGGCCGGGGCGGCGCGCGATGCATGACCTGCCCGGTGGTGCGCGACCCGCTGTGACGGATCAGCGCGGGTTGGCGCGCACCAGGTCGGTGAGGATCTGCGGAAGCTCCATCGCGTCGCCCTTCGACACGCAGCTCGTGATGCCGAGCGCGGTGGCGCGCGCGATGATGGCGTCGTCGAGGTAGGCGCTGAACAGCACGATGAGCTGCTCCGGGCGGTCGCGCAGGATCTGTTCGGCGACCTCGAGCCCGCTCGGCCCGGGCATCTGGTTGTCCAGCAGCACGACGGTCGGGACGGGCGGCGGGTCGAGCTCGGCCAGCCTGGCCAGCGCCTCCGGGCCGTCGGCGGCCTCGCCGGCCACCTCGATGCCGGACACCTCCAGCACGGTCCGTGCCAGGAAGCGCATGTCGGCGTCGTCGTCCACGACCAGGATGGTCGTCGGGTACGTGTCGGGAGCGTCGACGGTCGAATTCACCGGCCGAACCTAACAGCATCGGGACGGTTCGGCGCGGTCACTGCGACGCCCCGACGGTCGCGCCGACCAGCGGCAGCTCGAGCACGAACGCGGTGCGCCGGCCGGGATCGCTCTCGCACCAGATGCGGCCGCGGTGCGCCTCGACGATGGTGCGGACGATGTAGAGCCCCAGTCCCGTCCCGGTCACCGCGTTGTCGTTGCCGCGCACGAACTTGTCGAAAATCCGTTCGAGCGAGTCGGCGCTCACGCCCGGCCCGCGGTCGATCACCGACACCCGCACCCGTCGCGCGGCGGTCGCGTCGGCTGCGTCGGCCGCGTCGCTCACGAGCTCGGTCTCGATGGTGACCGGCTGGTCGGCGGGGGAGTTGCGGCGCGCGTTCTCCAGCAGGTTCGAGAACACCTGCTGCAGCCGGTCGGGATCGGCCTCGACGGTGATCGGGCGCTCCGGCCGCACCACCGTGACGAGCCGTGAGGCGTCTGCGGCATGGCTCGCCTCGGCGGCGGTCTCGAGCTCGGCACCGAGGTCGACGGGCTGGAAGGCGTAGCCGATCCGGCCCGCCTCGATGCTCTCGGTGTCGAGCACGTCGCGCGTCATCGCCTGCAGCCGGCGCGCGTTGGTGACCGCGCGGCGCACGGTGTCGAGCCGCTCGGTCTCGCTGAGCACGTCCCAGTGGTCGACCGTGGTCTGCAGGAACCCGAGGACGCCCGCCACCGGCGTGCGCAACTCGTGCGAGACCACCGAGATGAACTCCGACTGCGAGCGGCTCAGCTCGCGCAGCCGACGCTCCTGCTCGCGCGCGTCGCGCAGCCGCCGGACGAGGATCACCACCAGCAGCAGACCGATCAGCAGAAGCAGCAGCACCAGGATCAGCCCGGCCTCCTGCAGCGGGCCGGTGACGCCGCTCTCGAACTGGGCACGATCCTCGCGGAAGATCACCCGCCAGTGCAGGGCCGGCACGTCCGCGCTGATGACGATGCGATCGCCCAGGTACGCGAGCCCGGTCGGGACGCTGAGATAGCGCGGGTCCTCGACCGGCCGGCCCAGGCCGGTGTCCTGGGTGGTGGCGACGACGACACCCATGCTGTCCACGAAGAACCACGCCGAGGTGGACGCCGCGCGGTCGCCCAGCTGCGCGATCTCCTGCTGGAAGGCCGATCTGGCGGTGAGCGCGGTCTCGAACACGAGCGCGCCGCGCACGCTGCCGGGCGTGGCACCGCGGATGGCGACGATCAGGTCGTACTCGGGCAGCTCGGTGGTGAGCCCTGATCTGCTGACGGGCAGCACCGCCGACGACTCGGCCTCGAGTTGACGTTTGGCCTTCGCCCAGCCCGGCGGGTCGAACACGGTGCCCAACCGGTGGGGTCGCAGCAACACGCCGTTGGTGATCCGGTCGTGCACATCGATGAGGAAGAACCCGGACTGGGCGTTGGGGTCGACGTTGTAGCTCGCGAGCACCTTCGCGTCCGCCGGGCTGCGCATCGTCAGCTGCCACTTCGCCGCACCGAGCCCGGACGCCGAGTTGAGGCCGGCTTCCACGCGCGCGTTGAAGCTGTCCGCACTCGCCTGGACCTGTTGCAGCTTCGCCTGGGTCAGCGCCTGGATGCCCTGGTCGTTGGCCGAGCGGAGCAACAGCACCACGCTGACCGCGACGACGACCACCAGCGTGCCCGCCACGGCGGGGACGAGCTGATCACGAAACCGCGACATCGGTTGCTCCTGCGGACGAGGACGGCGCAAACGCCGCCACCAACGGGAAGGTGATCGAGAAGCGCGCGCCGCCGCCGGGCGCGTCGCTCACCCGCGCGGCGCCGGACATGGACGCCGCGTACTCGGCGACGATCGCGAGCCCGATGCCGGCTCCGCGGGTACGGGCGACGGCGTCGCCGCGCCCGCGGTAGAAGCGGCTGAAGACCTTGTCGCGGTCCTCGACCGCGACGCCGGAACCCTGGTCGTCGACCAGCAGGGTGACGACGTCGCCGGCAAGGCGCACCCCGACGGTGATGGTGGTGTCGGCGGGCGAGTACTTGGCCGCGTTGCTAACCAGGTTGGTCACGACGCGCTCCACGGCGGCCTGGGAACCGCGCACGTGGCACCCGGCGGCAAGGTCGAGCTCGAGCTGGTGGTCGGTCTGCAGTTCGGGTTGCTCGGCGAGGATCCGGCGCACCGTTTCGCCGAGGTCGAGCACCTGGTCGGTGGCGCGGGGCAGGCCACTCTCGAGCTGGGAGAAGTCCAGCAGCTGCTCGATCAGGGCGGCGAGCCGATTGCCGTTGGCCTGCACGCGTTGCAGGAGCGCACGCTGCTGCGTCGCGGGCATCGCCTCCCACCTCTCGAGCAGCAGGGTCGAGAAGCCGACGATCGCGGTGACCGGCGTGCGCAGCTCGTGCGAGGCGGTCGCGAGGAACACCGTCTTCAGCTCATCGACCGTGCGCATCCGGTCGACCAGTTCCTGCTGGCGGCCGAAGGCCTCCGCGTTGGCCAGGGCCGACCCGAGCAACTCGCTGGCGGTGTTGAGCGCGACGATGTCGTCCGCGGAAAGCGCGCTGCCGGCGACGATGCGCAGGACGCCCAGCGTGCGGCCGCCGCGAGTGAGGCCGAGCGCGAGCGTCTCGCCCCGCGCCAGGCGATCGGGCTGCGCGCCGGACGGCCGCACCGACCGGTCCGGCGGGCTGCCCCAGGAGAACAGCGGCGTCTCGCCGCGCTCGCGCGGGCTCGACAGGCTCAGCCCGGCGAGCGCCAACCCGTCGGCGAGATGCGCCGACACCGCGGGGGCGACCTCGCCCAGGTCGAGGCTCGCCTGCATTACCGGCGCCAGCCCGGTGACGAGGGCGCGGTCGCGCTCGAGGGTGCGCAGCCGCGCGGTGTGGGCGGCATTGCGGTGCTGCAGGAACCCGATCGCGCCGGCCAGGCCCGCGAACACCGCGAGGATCGCCGCGGCCCACAACCAGGCCACGCCGGGAACGCCCGGATCGGGCAGCCACGCCTGCACCACCCAGCCCGGCGAGCCGGTGATGTCCATGTCCACGCCGTAGCCGAGCGAGCCGGGCGGCGGTGGCTGCGGCGCGCTCGCGACCAGGCGATGCGGTCCGCGCACCACCAGCCCACCGCTGATCGGCTGCAGAGCGGCCAGTGTCGGCTGAAGGGCGAGCGGCACGACGCGGTAGCCGACGATCTCGCTGCGCCGGGCAGCCGTGTCGGGCGGGGTCGACCCGCTGCGGTAGACCGGCACGACGATCGCGGGCGGCCGCGCCGAGTCGTCGAGCGTCGCGGCACCGCTGTCACGGGCGATGACGGCCACGGCCGGGGAGATGCGGGCGTGCGCGACCCGGCCGGCCGGGACGACCTCGATCGCCGCGCCGCCCCCGCCGGCAGCGAGCTCGGTGCGGACCTCGGTGCGGACCTTGGTGACCGTCGATGCGACGTTCGCGCGAACCGTGGCGATCGCGTCGGCGCGCGCGCGGTCGTGCTCGCCGACCACCGCGCCGACCGCCATCGCCAGGCCGATGGCGAGGGGGATCGCCACGCCGGCGACCCGGACGGGGGAGGCGATTTCTTTCAATCGCACGCGCGCGACCGTACTCGCCCTGCGGGGCTCCCGTCCTGCCACCCGCCGAAGATCATCCGGCGATCGCCGCGCGCAACGTCCGGAGATTCCCTTTTGGCAGAAATGCAATACCCGCGTCGGTCGCCGCGCGCATCAACTCGACGTCCTGGTAGTTGCTGTAGATGACAACCCGCACATCCGGACGCTCGGTACGCAGCCGCAGCGCCACGGCGAGACCCGTCGGGCCGGGCGGCATGCGGTGGTCGAGCACGACGACGTCCGGAGCGAAGGTGTCGATCGCGGCGAGGGCCTGCTCGCCGTCGGCGACGCCGGTGACCTCGTGGCCCTCGAGGCGCAGGTCGAGCAGAGCCAGGTCGAGTGCTTCGCGGTCGTTGTCCGCCACCAGTACGCGCGCCATCGGACGAGGACGCTATTCGACGTCGGTCGCGGCGATGTGGTCCGCGGCCTCGAGCATCTGCCGGGCGACGGGTTGGAGCCCGATCGCGGTGCCCAGCAGGCCGGTCGACACGCGTTCGACGACGCCCCACTGCCAGATGGCGCTCACGTCGCGTCCGGTGCGTGCGGCCAGCCACGCGGCGCGCGCCCGCGGGCCGTCGCGCAGCAGCTCGACCGGGTCCTCGCGCATGATGATCCCGAGGTCGTACTCAGGGTCGGCGCACAGCCCGTCCGGGTCGACCAGCGCGTGGCCGTCCGGCGCCTGGAGGGTGTTCCACTGGTGCACGTCGCCGTGCACCAGCCGGGCGGTGTCGGGGTCGTGGGCCCGGGCGCGACGGTCGGCGCAGTCGAGCGCGTGCGCGATCGCCTGCTCGGAACACGGCCGGTCGAGCGCCTGCCAGTTCTCGACGACGGTGTCGGCGAGCCGGCGGGCCTTCTCGGCGCCGGTCGGCAGGCCGGCGTCCGCGGCCGGGCGCCAGACGCGCGCCGCGACGTCGCAGAGGATCTCGAGCCGCCGGGCCAGCGGCAGCCGCAGCTCGTACAGCGACGGTCCGAGCCGCTCGAGCAGCATCGCGCCGCGCTGCTCGTCGGCGGCGAACAGCCGCACGCAGCCGTCACCGTCGGCCAGGCGCAGCACGGTGATCTCGTGGTCGGCGGCGAGGGCGTCGCGCGGCATCAGCAGCTTGAGCACCGCCGGGGTGCCGTCGGCCCGGGTGACCGGTGCGACGAAGGCCTCGGTGGCGTCGCGGTAGGGCGTGTCGATCCGCAGCTGCCACTCGCGTTCGAGGTCGGCGAGCAGCCGCGGCAGGTCGGCGAGCCACTGGGCGGCTCCGACCGCGCGGGCCCTGGCCGCGACGGGCGGCGGGACGTCGATCATCTCGCCGCGAGGCTAGCCGTTGTCGTGGCTGCTCGACACCTCGCTATGAGCGGTTGACCCCGGCGCGGTGCAGGGTCTCGCGCAACCACCGGCGGTAGGCGGGACTGACGTCGCCGTGCGCGTCGAAGCCGCGGACGTAGCGGGCGTGCAGGTCGTGGTCGTGCTCGAGCAGCCGGCTCATGAAGTGCTCGCGGGTGGCGCCGCGCAGGTACACCGGGTGCGCGTGGTGCACCGCGCCGCCGGCGTCCTCGATCGCGCGTGCGGTGGCGGCGAGCTGATCGGGGCGGTCGGACAGCCCGGGCAGGATCGGGGCCATGAGCGCACCGGTGCGCACCCCGGCGGCGGCGATCGCGCGCATCGCCTCGACGCGCCGCAGCGGGTGCGGGGCGCCGGGCTCGCTGAGCCGCCAGGCGTGCTCGTCGATGGTGCCGATGGAGAACGTCACACTGACGTCGAGACGCTGGGCTGCCGGCGCGATCAGGTCGAGGTCGCGGGTGACCAGCGGTGACTTCGTCAGGATCGAGAACGGGGTGTCGGCGTCGATGAGCGCCGCGATGATGCCCCGGGTGAGTTTGAACTTCGCCTCGGCGCGCTGGTAGGGATCGGTGTTCGTGCCCATCGCAACCGACTCCCGCTGCCAGCCGGGGCGGGCCAGTTCCTTGCGCAGCACGTCCACCGCGTTGATCTTGACGACGATCTTGGTGTCGAAGTCGGTGCCGGCGTCGAGGCCGAGGTACTCGTGAGTGGGGCGGGCGAAGCAGTTGTGGCTGACCACGCCGTTGGCGATGAAGTCGCCGGTGTCGGTCGTGATGTCCACCATCGGAATGTCGATACCGAGATCCTCGATCGAGACAACACGCAGGTCGGCCCTCGCCTCGACGGCGATGTCGTCGATGTGGCGCTTTCGGGTGAGGGCCGGATCGCACGTGATCATGGAACGAAGACGTTCGGAGAGTCCGCCCGTGACTCGGAGGTTCCGCACGCCGTCCGCGGCCGGCGGCTCGAGAACGTACGGGACGCGGGATCGCGACAGGGGCGGCGAGGCCAATGCGCCGAAGCCGAGCAGCTCTGTGTTCGTGGTGAGGTGCGGCCGCTGGGCGGTGCCCGGCGCGTTCGCCGTGTGCTTCCAGCCGCGTCCGGTGAGGAAGCGGTGGTCGCCGCTGCAGATCAACTCGGTGGAGTCGGCCAGTCGCACGCGGTAGGCACGCCGAACCGTCCGCCAGACGTCGCGCACCTCGGTCGGCACGTAGCGGCGGTAACGGCCCCGAACCACGGTGCCGTAAACGCAGTCGCCGACTTCGAGGTCGGCGATCCTGCGGGACCGCCCGTCCGCCGTGAGGACCGCGGTATCCGGCGCCAGGCAGTAGGTGCATGCGTGCGAACAGCCTCGGTAGGCGTTGATCGTCCAGGTGGCCCAGGGCGTGTTCGGCAGATGGTTGAGCACCTTGCGTGCGACGACCGGCAGGAACTCGAGGTTGGACATCCGGCCCGAGCCGTACTCGTCGGCGTACAGGTCGGTGACCGCGAACAGGCCTTCCGGCCCCGCGTCCGCCGTCTGCCACCGCATGCCTTATTCAAACACGCGTTCTACTCGTGGGCAACCGGCTCGCCCGGCCTCGGCGTCGGCGGAAGGTCGACGGGTTTGGACGCTTTCATGACCCGGCGGACGCCCACGAGCCCCGCGACGAGCAGCGGGACCCCGGCGCGGGCGATCCAGAGCCAGAGCGGGTGATCGACCTCGCGCACCCCGAGCACCGCCAGCACCACGTCCGCGCGCGTCTGCCGGTGCCGCAGGTGCGCGCCGACGACTCCCAGGATCAACGCGTCGCAGCCGAACAGCGTCACGGCAAGCGCGACCACGTACCGCGCGTCGAGTCTCGGGCGGCACGGATCGCCGGCGCGGTGAAGCGGGCCAACCAGATCGTCGACAGCATGACGAAAACCCAGGCGAGGACGCCGAGCAGCACGCACACCGGTCCGACGACCAGTGCGCACCCGGCCAGCACGCCGAGGATCGACCAGTCGCCGGGGCTGGTGTGGAACGCGACCGGCAGCGTGAGCGCCATGAACGGGATCAACAGCAGCGGCACCCAGACGTCGCGCATCCGGGGCCAGTCCAGCGCCGCGAACTGCTCCTTGGTGTCCCGGCTGCTCTGGCGGGTACGCACCACACGCGCCCCGGCGCGGAGTCCGTCCGGCGTCTGCGCGATGCGGAGCGCGCACAAGGCGGCGCCGAACAGCCCGTAGGCGAGGGCGTAGACACCTGTCCCCGACCAGAGCACGTCCGTGCTGTGTTCCTGCGCGATCCAGCCCCAGAGCGCCCCCGCGGACGCCAGGACGATCAAGACTCGGGACACGGGCGACTGTGTCACGAGCCGCACCGGTTCGCGCGCCGGCGCCGCCTAAGCTGACGGCCATGTCGGTCGACACGCAGTACGAGGACCTGCTGCGCCACGTGTTGGAGCAGGGCACGCACAAGGACGACCGCACCGGCACCGGCACGCGCTCGGTGTTCGGGCACCAGTTGCGCTACGACCTGTCCGCCGGGTTCCCGCTGATCACCACCAAGCGGGTGCACTTCCGCTCGGTGGCCTACGAGCTGCTGTGGTTCCTGCGCGGCGAGTCGAACGTGCGCTGGCTGCAGGACAACGGCGTCACGATCTGGGACGAGTGGGCGAACCCCGACGGCGAGCTCGGTCCGGTCTACGGGGTGCAGTGGCGCTCGTGGCCGACGCCGGACGGACGCCACATCGACCAGATCGCGGGCCTGCTCGACCAGCTGCGCAGCAACCCCGACTCGCGTCGACTGATCGTGTCCGCCTGGAACGTCGGCGAGCTCGCGAACATGGCGCTGCCGCCGTGCCACGCGTTCTTCCAGTTCTACGTCGCCGACGGCAAGCTCTCGTGCCAGCTCTACCAGCGCAGCGCCGACCTGTTCCTGGGCGTGCCGTTCAACATCGCCTCCTACGCGCTGCTGACCCAGATGGTCGCCGCGCAGGTCGGCCTCGGCGTCGGTGACTTCGTGTGGACCGGCGGCGACTGCCACATCTACGACAACCACGTCGAGCAGGTGCAGCTGCAGCTCTCGCGCGAGCAGTTCCCGTTCCCGCGGCTCGAGCTGCGGGCCGCGCCGTCGCTGTTCGACTACGGCTACGAGCACTTCGACGTGGTCGGCTACCAGCACCACCCGGGCATCAAGGCCCCCGTGGCGGTGTAGTGATCGGCCTGATCTGGGCCCAGGCGGCCGGCGGTGTCATCGGGCGCGACAACGCGATCCCGTGGCACATCCCGGAAGACCTGAAGCACTTCCGCGCGGTCACCGGCGGCTCGACCGTCCTGATGGGCCGCCGCACCTGGGAGTCGCTGCCGCCGCGGTTCCGCCCGCTGCCCGGTCGCCGCAATCTCGTGCTCACCCGCTCGACGACGTGGACGGCCGAGGGCGCCGAGGTCGTGCCCGATCTCGACAACGCGCTCGACGGCGACGTCTGGGTGATCGGCGGCGCGGACGTGTACGCCGCCGCGCTGTCCGTCGCCGACGTGCTCGAGGTGACCGAGGTCGACCTCGACGTCGCCGGGGACGTGTACGCGCCTGCGATCGACGACGTCTGGCGCGTGGCCTCGGACAGCGGCTGGCAGACCTCGTCCACCGGCCCGCGGTTCCGCTGGCTGCGCTACGTCCGCCCCTGACCGCCGAGTTGTCCGTGTGTCGCGCGCACATGTGCGCGCGACACGCGGACAACTTTCGGGGGTGGGGCGGGTCAGAGGGTCAGATCGACGACCACCGGGGCGTGATCGGACGGCCCGGTGCCCTTGCGCGCCTCGCGGTCGACGTAGGCGTCCGACACGGCAGAAGCGACGGCCGAGCTCGCGTAGACCAGGTCGATGCGCATGCCCAGGTTCTTGTGGAACATCCCGGCGCGGTAGTCCCAGTAGGTGTAGGGCGTGCCGTACTTCAGCGCGCGCGGCATCACGTCGGTCAGCCCCAGCGAACGCAGCGAGGCCAGCGACGCGCGCTCCGGCTCGCTGACGTGCGTCGCCCCGTGCACCGCGGACGCGTCCCACACGTCGGCGTCGGTCGGGGCGATGTTGAAGTCGCCCATCACGACGAACCGGTCGGTCAGTTCCGCGGCCACCGTGGCCCGCAGCGCCGCCAGCCAGGCCAGCTTGTACGCATAATGCGGGTGCCCGACCTCGCGGCCGTTCGGCACGTACACCGTCCACACCCGCACGCCGCCGCAGGTCGCGCCCAGCGCGCGCGGCTCGGTCGAGGGGAACATCGCGTCGTCGGGCTGGTAACCCGGCTCGTCCACCAAGCCGCGCCGCTCGTCCGCCAGCCCGACCCGCGACAGGATCGCGACCCCGTTCCACCGGCCGGTGCCGTAGGTCGCCACCGCGTAGCCCAGCCCGGCCACCTCGTCGGTCGGGAAGGCGGCGTCGGAGGTCTTGATCTCCTGCAGGCAGAGCACGTCCGGCTCGACCGTGCCGAGCCAGTCCAACAGCCGCGGCAACCGGGCCGTCACCGAGTTGACGTTCCACGTCGCGATACGCACCCGGCGAGCCTAGTGAGAGCGCCTACCCTGGGCGCATGGCAACCGGAGTGAACGCGGGCCACCGCTTCGCGGGGCCGGCACCTTCGCAGGGGAACCGATGATGGCTGCGCGGTCCTACCGGTTCGCCTGGCGGCCGTCCTGGCTGGCCGGGCACGTGCTCGTGGTCGCCGCGTCCGTCGTCATGGTGTTCCTCGGCCACTGGCAGCTCGACGTCTCCGACAGCAAGGGCTTCAGCCTGCAGAACTTCGGCTACGCGGTGCAGTGGTGGGCCTTCAGCATCGCCGCGATCGTGATCTGGGTGCGGGTCGTCCGCGACCGCGCCCGGCCCGAGTCGCAGCGGTCACAACCACCCACGCCGAAGCCGCAGGCGCCGCAGCCGGTCACCTACCGTCGTTACGTGATGCCCACCGCGGTCGACAGCAGCGACGATCCTGAACTCACGCGCTACAACGAGTACCTGCGCTCGCTGGGGCCCGGCCGCAATGGCTGATCTCTCGCTCGCCCAGCCGCCCGTCCCGGCCGAGCGGCTCGCCGCCGCCGCGACCGCGCTGACCCGTTACCGGGTGATGGCCTTCGTCACCGGGGTCGTGCTGCTCGCGGGCTGCGTCGCGCTGATCATGAAGGCCGCCGGCGTGCCGCACATGGAACCCTGGACGGGCTTCATCTGGGTCGCGCACGGATACCTGTATCTCGTCTACGTGATCATGGTGGCGATGCTCGGCGTCAAGCTGCGCTGGCCGCTGCTGCGCTTCGCGCTGGTCATGCTGGCGGGCACGATTCCGACCGCGTCGTTCGTCGCCGAGCACTACGTCACCCGGGCCGCGCGCCGGGCGAGCGCCGACGTCCCAAACTGACCCGTGAGGGACGAAACCGGCGCAACCTCGTGAGAGCCTGTACGGCATGCCCCCGCGTCGCTGTGCTGCCCTGCTCTCTGCTGCCGTGCTGGCCGCGACAGCGGCAGCGCTCGTGCCGCAGCAACCGGCC